>JAHFJI010000036.1 GCA_023245955.1 Candidatus Doudnabacteria bacterium
TAACTGCTTCAACCTACCTTGGAGGGAATAACTACGACCGAGCTTATTCCGTTTACTTATCGTCCGACGATAATTTTTACGTTATCGGTTCTACTGTCAGTACCAATTTCCCAGTAACTTCCGGAGCATATCAGTCTACTTTTGGTGGTGGAACTTCTGATGCTTTTGTTACTAAATTCTCCAGTAGTTTAGCAGTTTTAGCTTCTTCTTATTTTGGTTTACTGGGTGGAGAGACCGGTTACGATATAACACAAGATAGTGCTGGTAATCTAGTGTTGTTGATGAGTGCCAATACCAATTCCGACTTCGTTTTACCTACCGGTGGCTATGATCTAATTCGTAACGGATCGGACGCCCTCCTAATGAAATTCTCCAACCTCTTAGCCTTAAACGTCTCTCCAGCAGCTACGTTTATCAGTGCAGTTCAAACTCCTGGGGTTAAGGTTACTGCCGTAACTACTGTTACAGACAGCGACAACGGTAAAACATCTTTGACAGTGGAGTACTCAACCAATAATGTGACTTGGCTACCAGCCACTATTGCTTCAGCTACCGCAACCGGAGGAGGAAACGTAGCAGTTTCTGGTAATGTTATTTCTAGTGTTGATACTGACTTAGGCGTAAGCATAAGTGTAGCCTTCCTCTGGGATATTGGTGTAGACTTACCTACGATTAATAACGAGCTGGTATATGTACGGGTTACTCCTAATGATGGGAATTCAAATGGTGATGTTGTTTCTTATTCCTCAATTAGGGTTACTACTGCTTCTGCTACTAGTTCTGCGGTATTTGTAGCACCATCGTTACCTCAAGTGTCTACGCAGCCAACAAGTAGTAATCTTGCGCAACCAACAAGTAGTAATATCGTGAATGTTTCGCCGTCAGCTCAAAATGATAGCAATGCTACTGTGACCGTTCTTGCACGGTATGGCCAGAGACTAGATATGATTAAGGATTTACAAATTTTCTTAAACAATCATGGATACATAGTGGCTAAAACCGGACATGGCTCCCCAGGACGTGAAACAAATTATTTTGGACCCAGAACTCTTTTGGCTTTGCGGGGTTATAAAGCTAGCAATCTACAAGGCTATATACCTGCTAAAGATAGAAACGTGCTGGATAGTTACGTTTGGGATTTGATTAATAGAAAATAGCTTTGGGTTTGCTGGCAATTTAAATTAAGATTTGTGCAATAACCCGACGCCCATGCGTGGGTTTTTTGAATGCCTAAGTGGTTTTGACTGTGGTAGCTTACTTATGGTATAGTCAAATTGTTAATTTTAGTATTTTTTGATCTTCAAACGGTTTTACGGACTAGATTTATAATATCCAATACCTGCATACTCATGACTCGTTTTAGTACACACAACCGCATGCACGCCAACATTTTGGTTTTAAGCAAGCCAAGTCTTGGTCGCCTATTTGCTTGGACTTTTAATATGTCTGTGCGTACCAACTAAAGTTTCGCAGATTTGAATATTTTTTAAATTATAGTGCCCGTAAGCCTGGAAAGGACGGGTATGTTATTCGTATATGTATTAGTTAGCGCAGTTGTTGGTTTGGCAGTGGGTTTTATTATTCGCCAGCAACTAGCAGGGAAAAAAATCGGCGGGGCGGAAAGCCGTGCTGAGAAAATTTTAGAAGACGCCAAGAACAAAGAGCGAGAACTGTTACTTGAGGCAAAAAGTCGGGCTTTGGAAATTACCGAACAGGCCAAAAAATCTGAAATCGAATTTCGAACGCAGATTGTGCGTTTTGAAGAACGTATAGACCGTCGCGAAAAAGAATTGGCAGTTAAAGAGCAAGAACTTGGTCAGTCTAGGAAAGACCTAGATGCTGGTAAAGAAATTTTGCAAGTTCAGTTAGAAGAGGCCAAAGTAGCTAAGGCAAAACAACTGGCAACTTTGGAAAAGATTGCCGGTCTTTCCAAGGAACAGGCAAGCAGTGTGTTAATGGAAAACGCCGAACGCAGCATTGGTGAGGAAATGGTAAAACTGCACAGAAAGCTTCTTGGTCAAGCAAGGGAAAACGCCGAACGCGAGGCTCGGATAATTGTAGCGCAGGCTATAGACCGTGTAGTAAGCGAAGTTACCGCAGAGTCTACCACAACCACAGTGGCTATTCCGAACGAAGAGTTAAAGGGGCGAATTATTGGTAAAGAGGGCAGGAACATCCGCGCGTTTGAACAAATGATGGGCGTAGAAATTTTAATAGACGACAGTCCAGATACTGTGGTGCTCTCTGGCTTTAATGCTATCAGAAGGCATATTGCTAAACTTACGCTGGAGCGGTTGGTTTCGGATGGTCGTATTCACCCAGCGCGCATAGAAGAAGCGTACGAAAAAAGTAAAGCAGAAATTAACGAACAAATTAAAGTCGCCGGAGAAGCGGCAGTCTACGAACTTGGCATTGCTAATTTTCCGCCAAAACTAGTGCACTTGGTCGGTCGGTTAATGTTTCGTACTAGCTACGGACAAAATGTGTTACGGCACTCTGTAGAAATGGCCAAGCTTGCGGCACTCATGGCAGAAGATCTTGGCGCGGACATTAGCATAGTAAAACAAGGTGCGTTGTTGCATGACATTGGCAAGGCGTTAGATCAAGACCTAGAGGGCACTCACGTAGAGATTGGTCGTAAAATTGCGGAAAAGTTCGGCTTAGATGCAAAAGTAATAGAAGCTATTGAGTCACACCACCACGACACAGATGTAGCCGAACATGCGCATAAGCACGAGGGCGCACTGTCTGTAGAAGCTATGATAGTAGACGCGGCCGACACTATTTCCGGAGGCCGCCCTGGCGCGCGTAAAGACAACTACGAAAACTATGTAAAGCGTTTAACCGACCTGGAGAATATAGCAAACAGTTATGACGGTGTAGAAAAGACTTACGCCATTCAGGGTGGCAGGGAATTGCGCGTGTTTATTACGCCTACAAAAATAGATGATCTTGCTGCACAAAAGTTGGCACGCGAAATTGCAAATCGTCTGGAAAATGAACTCAAGTTCCCTGGCGAAATCCGCGTGGTAGTTATCCGCGAAACCAGGATAGTAGAATATGCCAGATAGAATTATCCATGAAGAATGGCAACAGCAATGGGGTCATGAGTACGATCCAAAATGGAAACAGGGAGATTTGGTACCTGTTTTAGAATCTTTGGTTGTAGAAGGTAAACTAGGTACGGTTGTAGTAGACGTGGGGTCTGGGGCTTTTCCAATATCCAAGATGATAGATGGCAAGCTTCGTAAAGGTTTAAAAATTATTGAGCTAGATATCGCAGCCCCTGCATACGAGACTGAAGATAGTATTAGAGCTAAAATTGATGTTGAAAATTTAGCTAAAAAAGATTTTGAGTCTCGTCGGGTTTTGGTGGCTTTACGACAGTGGCTTAAGAATAAAGGCTTTACGACAGAAGAAGCGGTTGTCGATTCAGCTATTTTTAGCGATGTACTAAACTATATTAACTACGAGAATGTTTTGCCTGAACTCCTACCACTTTTAAAAGAAGGTGGGAGAGTTATTATTTTCAATGCACCACGCAGAGGTTATAAGTCTCTTTTTAGGGTTGAACCAAAAGGTAATATTGATATATTTTTACTTCTTAGAAAATTGGGCATCAGACTAGAAATATTGAAGTTTAATAACACGGACTTTAATACAACGGACTTTCCCAGCATTCAATCATTGGATGGACAGATGATGCTCTATGTTGGAGTAAAAGGATCCATTAATTCTAGTAAATCAGGCATCGAAGCGGGTATCCAGTAACTCTATAGAAACTATGAGTAAAATACTTATTTTCGGAGATATATATGGTAAGCTGGGACGGCAAGGGCTGGCTAAGGTCTTGCTCCTATGGCGAGAGCAGTATAAGCCGGATGTAGTTATCGCGAACGTAGAGAACTTGGCGCATGGTAAAGGAGTGACTTTATCCACCATGGCCGAGATGAGCGCGCTGGGCATAGACGTGTTTACTTCTGGGAACCACGTGTTTCATTCTGACCAAGCGGCAAGTGAATGTTTTGCTAAATATGCTAACTTTATTCGTCCAGCGAACTACCTCTCCCTTAATCCTTCTTCGGACAAGGGGAGGGAAACCGGAGCCGTCCCTGGTAAAGGGTATTATCGGTTTGAAAAAAATGAGCAATGGTACTGTGTAATAAACCTAAACGGACAAGTGTTCTTTGAGAAGCAATTTCGTGGAGAAATAAGCAGTCCTTTTACGGCACTAGATAGATTGCTCGGTGACGTAGCGCAAAAGGGTGATATAATACTGGTAGATGTGCATGCAGAAGCAACGAGCGAAAAAGTTGCACTGGGCTGGCATGCGGATGGCCGTATCGCAGCTCTTGTAGGTACGCATACACATGTGCCCACGGCAGACTTGTGGATTATGCCTGCTGGTACTGCCTTTGTCTGCGACATAGGCATGACTGGTCCACAACACTCGGTCATTGGTGTAAAAGTAGAAAATGTTTTGGGTCGTTTCTTGGACCCAGCAGGTAAGTACCCAATGGAGCCGGCAGAAGAGGGGCCAGTAGTGGTAAATGCGCTATTTATAACTACTGAAGGAACTCGAGCAAAGTCCATTGAACGACTACAAATGGTTATGTAAATTATCCACGAACCACAAATATCACGAAACCACTAATCCAGATTTTCGTGCTATTCGTAAATTAGTGCTTTCGTGAACAATATGACAAAATTTGTAAATCCTGAGGACATAGTTGCTCAGGCAGAAATAAAAAAAGGACAGGTGGTAGCAGACTTTGGTTGTGGAGCTGGTTTTTTCTCGCTGGCCGCAGCTAGGTTTGCCGGAGAAAACGGCACTGTCTATGCCGTAGACATTATGCCAGATAGGTTGGCTGTAACCCAGGCCGCAGCTCAGCACAAAGGTATTTCTAATATTTCTGTAGTGCAATCGGACCTAGAAAAGCCAGTAGAAGGACTGGAACCAGTTTCTTGTGATTTAGTGGTAATGAGCAACATTTTACACCAGGTTAGTTCTAAGGAAGCCCTACTTCGTAACGCCTATCAAGTCCTAAAAACTGGTGGGCGTGTACTTGCAGTAGAGTGGAAGAGGGGTTATAGTGCTTTTGGGCCAGATCAGTCGTTGCGGGTTACTCGGGAGGAACTAATAGCCCTAATGCAAAAGCTGGGTCTTCGTTTGTACCGCGATTTGGAGGCAGACGGCTATCACTATGCTGCACTATTTGTGAAATAGTTTCTACGAAAGTACTAAATATACGAAATTACGAAATAAGCACTTATGTCGTTGGTAGTTTCGTACTTTCGTAACTGTTCGTAATTTAGTAGAGAAATTATATTTTTATGAACTACATTAAACACATTTTTACCAAAGATTTCTTGTTTCAGGTCAACTCGGTGAATCTAGAAACCGTAGATAAGATTTTCTTGGCAGTTAGTTTGTTTGGGATTGTTTTTGCAGTTGGGCTCTGGGTATGGAGGCGTGTGGATACAAACAAGGTACGTAAAGCTATTGTAGATCGCTATAAAAACCTGTCTTTCACTTTTGGTTTACTTGGGGTTTTGTGGTTTACGCTTAGGTACGAAAACGTAGCTTGGTTTGGTACTCATTTTGCATTTATCTTGCTTTTGGCAGTGGTAGGCATCTGGAAAATATTTTTGGTCAAATATCTACTATTTCGTTATAGTAAGGATGTAGCCGTATGGGAACGGGAACAGCTTAAGAACAAATATCTGGCCATGAAATAGTTTCTACTTTCAATCCTGTCATTGCGAGTCCAGCTCTTTAGATTTGTAAAGGGCTGGGTGTGGCAATCTATATTTAATACTACTTAAACGAAGCCTATTCAGTTTCCCCATATACTTAGCCGGAGTACCGGATGCGTATCTGTGACAACTGAATAGGCTTCTCACTTCATCTATTTGTAAGCTCATGTTATCATTTTTTGCATCAAAATTTGTAAAGGAAGAAAAACCTAAAACTCTAGGGCAGCTTGGTGAAGAATGGGCCCAAGAAGAGTACCGGAAAAAAGGTTACAAGATAATCGGTGCCAATGTTTATAACACCAAGGGTAAACAAGCAGGCGAGATAGATTTTATTGCTGTAAACAAAACCAGTATTGTATTTGTAGAAGTGAAAACCCGTAAGCTTATCACGGGTAAATTTGGTAGTGGTGTGGAAGCCGTGAATGTTTATAAACAAAGAAAAATGTTGCTAGCAGTCAAGATGTTTTTGCAACGGAAGGCACAATATCAGACATTGCGCCCGCAAATAGATGTCTGTAGTGTGGTAGCGAGAGATGTTGACAAAAAAGACTACTCTGTTACAATATTAGTGAATTCAGTGGAAGACTGGAATTGATACCGGTGAGCGCGTGCTCTCCTTTTTTATTAAGTAATGCGATGCAAAACTACGAACCCATGCGAATCTACGAAATAAGTCACGAATCTGTTGGTTCGTAGTCTATTCGTAGATTCGAATCATTCGTAGGTTAGCATCGAAATATATATGAATGAACAATTACAACAAGCGTTAGAACAAATAGAAGAAGAGAAAGGTATTTCCAAAGAAGAAATTCTATCTATGATAGAAGCTTCTCTAGCTGCGGCTTTTCGTAAGGACTACGGTAATCGTGACCAGAATATAGAGGTGGAGTTTGATCCAGAAAACTTGGCGGCCAAGGTTTTTGACGTGAAAACCGTAGTAGAAGTAGTAGAAGATTCTCAAAAAGAAGTGGATCTAGAAACTGGAGAATCTTTACAAAAGGGCGCTAAGATTGGTGACGTTATCCGTACAGAAGTAACCCCGGAAGATGGAGCTCAATATGGCCGTATAGCTGCGCAAACAGCTAAACAGGTAATTATCCAAAAACTTCGCGAAGCAGAACGAAATATGCAGTTCTCGGACTTTAAGGCCAAAGAGCGTACACTGGTGAGCGGTATGGTGCAGCGGATTGAAGGTGATACAGTCTTGGTGGATCTTGGTAAGGGCACAGGAGTGCTATTTCCATCTGAGCAGATTCGTGGCGAGCGCTATACTTTGGGCCAGCGCCTAAAAGTTTTGGTTTTGCATGTAGAACCAGGCCAGCGTGGTCCGAAAATTACTCTATCTCGCAGTCATCCAGATATTGTACGCAAGCTGTTTGAACTAGAAGTGCCAGAAATATTTAATGGCATAGTAGAGATAAAAGCTATAGCAAGAGAAGCTGGGTCTAGGTCTAAGATAGCGGTGTACTCCACCCAGGACGGAGTAGACCCTATTGGTGCCTGTGTAGGCCAAAAAGGAACTCGGGTACAAACGGTTATGGCTGAGCTTGGTGGTGAGAAGATAGATATTATTGAGTGGAACGAAGATCCAGTAAAACTAATTGCAAACAGTCTCTCGCCTGCCAAGATCTTAAATGTGCAACTAGACGAAGAAGAAAAAGCCGCCAACGTGGGTGTGCTAGAAGACCAACTCAGTCTTGCCATAGGTAAAGCCGGCCAAAATGTCCGCCTTGCCGCCCGTCTTACCGGCTGGAAGATAGATATTAACGGCGAAAAGATTGAAGCTGCTCCTGCAGCTGTAGCAGAGGAAGTCACTCCTGAAGAGTCCACCACACCAGCTGAAGAACCTATAGCAGAATAAGGAAATACCCAGTTTCTAATGAAATGCCCGCCACTACCAAGTGGTCTGGGCATTTTTAATTCCCCCCTTTTATGTATTAGAAATTGGACGTCTCTTTCACTATCACTCCACTTGCCAGAGTGCTAATTGTTTGATAAGATGTTTTTATTGGTTTTTGTTTAGAAATTAGAAATTATTTACACATATGCCACTAATACCGATGGTTATTGAGAAGTCTCCTACGGGGGAGCGCGGATACGATATTTACTCGCGCTTGTTGCGCGACCGCATTATATTTTTGGGTGAGCCTATAGATGATGTAGTGGCTAACCTTACAATTGCCCAGCTACTCTTTTTAGACGCAGAGGGCAAGGACGACATTCGTCTGTACATTAACTCTCCGGGTGGAGTAGTTACTTCTGCTTTTGGTATATACGATACTATTCAGCACATTAAGAGCGAGGTTACCACTATCTGCGTGGGCCAGGCTGCAAGTGCTGCCTCAGTGTTGCTTGCGGCTGGTACTGCTGGTAAGCGGTTCAGTTTGCCGAACTCTCGCATAATGATTCACCAGGTTATGGGTGGCGTAGAAATGAGTCAACAGACCGATGTAGAAATTCGTGCTCGGGAAATGCGCCGGATAAAAGATCGCTTAAATGGCATCCTTGCTAAACACACTGGCAAAACTGAAAAGCAAATAGAAGAAGACACGGACCGTGACTACTTCATGTCTGCAGAAGAAGCTAAGAAGTACGGACTTATAGACAAGATTATTCAGTAACTCAAGCTTTTCTTTTTTGATGCTCTTGGTAACTCTTGGGCATCTTTTTTATTAACTACTCTGTCATTGCGAGGAACGAGTCTGCGAGTGACGTGGCCATCTAAAGCTAATACTATAGCAATACGAGATTGCTTCGTCGCAAAGCCTGCTCGCAATGACAGAACATACTCTTTTGCATTTTAGATACCTACTCTATAATATTCAGATATGCTGGACAAAATATTTACAATTGTAGATGTAGAAACAACTGGAGCCGGTCCACTGCTTGGACGAGTGATGGAGATTGGCCTGCTTCGTGTTGAACACGGAGAAATAGTAAAAACCTACAAGACATTGATAAACCCAGGAGAGTCTATCCCAGAGTTTATTTCGGATATGACTGGGATACGGGACACGGACGTGCTCGCTGCCCCTACGTTTGAGCAAGTTGCCGATGAGGTTTTAGAATTATTTGAGGGCGCGACCTTTGTCGCACATAATGCTGCATTTGATTATAGCTTTTTGAAGTCCGAGTTTAGGCGTCTGGGTTATGGCTTTACTTTGCCTAGGCTCTGTACTGTACAACTTTCTCGTGCCGTGTATCCAGAACATAAGCACCACAACTTGTCTGCACTCATAGAGCGACATGGGTTTGCTTGCCTGTCCCGTCACCGTGCCATGGGCGACGCGGAAGTTCTTTGGCAATTCCTGCAAATGCTGGAGCGGGAAATAGACCAAGAAGATCTTAGAAAACATATAAAAATGCTAACTTATCAACCTATAGTTTGAAGGACTTTTATGGGCTTAGTATCATACGTAAAATCGTTGACTTTGGCTTGACAAGGTGTGGGGGAATGTATATTATGTTTAGGCATTAAGTTTTGCTCTTTTCCTTCCAAAAAACCTTCCATTTTCGCCCCTACCACCATCCCTTCGGGATGACTGGGGGACAACTTAGATCTTCATTTGCCACCTTGAGTGCGCAAGTGCTGATAGACTCTTTCAAGAAGGCACTTCCCAAAGAATTTACGCGGGTCGTGTTTTTTGTTCCATTTAATTATAATGTCACGACAGTATGCCAGACATTAAATATAGAGGAACATCTGACGAAGTCGGATGACTGATATCTTTTATCCAGCATTGCATGTCTACTTTTGTAAACGTACATTGCTGGGTTAAGGACAACAGTCCTTGGAATCTGCTCTTTCACAGCTTAATAGTGACAAGACGTGTACAAATTTTTTACGTCAATTCTTTTTTGAGATAATTTATTTCAACTACGTTGGAATAAACGGATTCGCAAGAATCTAAAAGTTTGGTAGTTAACTTTCTTTAACTGCAATTAAGTGAACCATTACACTCCGGTGTGGAAGTGGGGAGCTTGAGCCATGTACCAGTCGGCCTCCGGGCCTTCGGTACACGGTTTTACTAAGAGTTTGATCCTGGCTCAGGATGAACGCTGGCGGCGTGCTTAAGACATGCAAGTCGAGTGGGTTTAGACCCACGGCGAACGGGTGAGTAATACCTAGGAACGTCTCTCTAGTTGGGCATATCCAGCCGAAAGGTTGTGCAATTCCCGATGTGAAGGTAACTTCAAAGCAGTAATGCGCTAGAGCAACGGCCTGGGTCCCATCAGCTAGTTGGTAGGGTAAAGGCCTACCAAGGCTATGACGGGTAGGGGGCCCGAGAGGGTGATCCCCCACACTGGAACTGCGACACGGTCCAGACTCCTACGGGAGGCAGCAGTTTGGAATATTGGACAATGGGCGAAAGCCTGATCCAGCGACGCCGCGTGGACGATGACGGTCTTCGGATTG
>JAHFJI010000037.1 GCA_023245955.1 Candidatus Doudnabacteria bacterium
TATCAGACCTATCAGACCTATCAGACCTATCAGACCTATCAGACCTATCAGACCTATAAAAATTTTATCACAGCCCCTAAAACTTCACCAAATTTTTAGCCTCACCCCCATCAAAGCCTAAAATATTTTCTACACTCACTTGCAAAATCCTCTCCAAGGCTTCTTGCGTGTTAAAAGCGTTGTGAGGAGTAATAAGCACGTTCGGCATCCTCAAGAGTATATGATCCGCTAAAACTGTTTCCATTCTCCCAGAAGCTCCTCTGCCTTCACCAAACAATTTCCACTCCTCCCCCACATACCCCTCTTCCTCCAAAACATCCAGCGCAGCTCCCGCTAATCGCCCACTCTTAAGAGCGCTCAAGAGTCCAGCAGTTTCTACTATCGCTCCCCTGGCGGTGTTAACAAGCACTGCTCCTGACTTTACCAACTTTAGATTTTCACTATTTAATAAGTGATGTGTGGAAGGCAAATATGGAGTGTGAATAGTGAGCACATCCGCTCGCTCCAGTAGTTCTTCTAAGGTAACGTACTTCATACTAAAACTTTTTTCTAACTCCGCCTTTGGCAACGAATCGTACGCTACTACACTCATACCTAGTCCATTTGCTATCTCTATAACATGACAACCAATACGCCCTGTACCAATAACCCCTAGCGTCTTTCCAAACAAATCAAAACCTTTGAGGCCATCAGTATGGAATTTATTTTCCTCGTGCACGCGTCTTACTCCTTCATAGATTTTGCGAGATAAAGACAGCATAAGTGCAAAAGTATACTCCGCAACAGTATGTTCCCCATAACTTGGCACGTTGCATACAACCACTCCTCGCTTTTGACACTCTACTAAATCTATGTGGTCATAACCAGTACTGCGAGTAACGACCAGTTTTAGACTTGGGTACTTAGCCAGTACTTCTGCAGTCACCCGCGAGTTTACAAACACGCACAGCACCAGAGCATCTGCTACCACCTCCGCATCTTGTAAAGTCTCAGGTCTGCACACTACATCGTGTTCTGCTAAGCTCTTTTTTAAATATTCTTCTACCCACTGTTCTGTTTCTAAACAATATATTTTCATAATAAACAAATTAAAATGCAAAATAACAATGCGATGCCAATCTACCCATACAAGATACCAATATACTAATGGGTACATCCTCCGTCATTGCGAGGAGCGAGACCCTGAGTGACGCGGCAATCCGATATTAATTTCCTGTCATTGCGAGGTACCCTGCGGCAATCTCATATTACTGAATTCGTAATTTAGATTGTCACGTCGTTCGAAGACTCGCTCCTCGCAATGACTGACAAAAAGGATTTATCATTTTACATTGGTTATATCAGCATGCATTTGCCACGGGTCCTACGCAGCCTCGGCGAAGTTGGATAGATTGGTATCTACTATTCTTTTAAGACCACCACCAAGTCCGCCACATTACTTCCGGTAAGCCCCGTGTCTATGTAGTCCCCTACTTGCTTAAAAAACTGATAACTAGCATTCGTGTCTAGGTGTATCTTTGGCTCCATACTTAACCGTCTAGCGTGCTCTACAGTAGTAGCGTCTGCTATTGCACCAGCAAAGTCTGTATTGTCGTAACCATCACTATCCAGCGCCAGAAAGACTTCTCCCTTGTGAATGTTCACAAGAGCAGATAAAACCATTTCTAAGTTCCTGCCACCCTTACCAGGAACCTTCACTGTTACTGTGCTTTCACCGGAGCCGATAAAACATTGCCCGCTCTGGACTTGGTTTAAAAACTCCACGGCCAGCTCCCTGGCTTCACCAGCGAAACCTATTTTCTGGCCCACAACTTTAAAGCCCAAATTAGCAGCCTTTTCCTTCATCGCCAAGACCGCATGCTCCCCCGAGACCAGCAAGAAACTTGTAATCTTCTCAAAATACTTTGCCTCCTTTGGTGTTTCTTTAAGTTCGCAGCTCGCCAGCTCGCATATCTCCAACACCTTATACTTTTGTAAAATATTCTGTGCATCACGTACTGTAGTGTTGTCCCTCATAGTAGGTCCGCTCGCTACCATGGATAGGTCATCCCCTGGTACATCCGAAAAAACCAAATTGATTACTCTAGCCGGATACACGGCTTTCGCCAATTGGCCACCCTTAACCAGACTCAAGTGCTTGCGTACAGTGTTCATTTCCTCTATGTTGGCCCCCTGATCCATAAGTGTTTGTACAATCTGAGTTTCTAGCTCGCAACTCATGTTGTACGGATAGCATAGTAAACTGCTACCTCCACCACTCACCACACATAGTAAGGTATCCCGCTCCTCTAGAGTCTCCATCACTTCCACAATCTTTCTAGTTGCAGCTACGTTGACCAAGGTCGGAAATGGATGCGAACCAATAGTGCAAGTTAGGGTCCCCTGGCTTCCGCCTTTTAGATCCACTACAAAACCACAAGCTATCCGCTCACCCAATATTGTGTATAAAGTACTTACAGCATCATAAGAGGCCTTGCCAAAACCTACTATATATAGTCTACCGGACTTGTTTAGCCCTACATGCTCTCCTTGTATTATGAGTGTATCTTTTTTGGTATCGTAAACTACTTGACGCTTTACAGCCCTTTCTGTCTGTATAGCCAAAAGCCCGCTATCTGCAATAAGTAAAGCTTGTTTCCGTAAATTACTACTCGCCAAATTTTCAAAATTTTTTATTATCATGGCTCTTTGTGTCCTATAAGTCGTATATGACTTATAGGCCTTAATAAAAAGGATCGTCAATTACGCCGCCAACGTTTGTAGCCGAAGTAGCTGACGAGGCAAATAGCCAAAATAACTAACCACCACACAAAACTCGTACCTCCATAGAGCGAAGTCGACTTAGCACTTGCCGTACCTTGACTTGATTCTTGCTGTGTATCTCCCGCACCATTACTATCACCTACACCACTACCCTCCTCACCGGGTAAAACAGCCCTACCTGAATTTTGGATGCTCCCGCTTACGTTCGGACTCACCCCCGCGTCTACTTGGAACAAAGGAGGCGGGTTCGGCACCACCCCAGAAACAGCCTTAACCGCAAAGGCATTTAGAGGAGCGAATAATAGTACGGTCATCACAAATACAAAAGAATATTTCATAGGCATACAATTGAACTAAAATAGTGGTTACGTAATTGTCATTGCGAGTCCCGCTCTGGGGGCGTGGCAATCTCAAAGCATGCTCTCATATAAATCTTTCCAATTAGGATTAAATTTTGTAATTAAATCTAGCTTCTTCTGTCTTGAGCCGGCTTTAAGCTGTTTCTCTCTTGCAATAGCTACCAGCGGTTCTTCACATACTTCATAATATACCAATTTGTTGATATTGTAGTTGTTCGTAAATCCTACGACTAGCTTTTGCTTGTGTTCCCATATACGTTGTGGAAGTGGTTTTCCAGTCATACCCACATACAGTGTGGTGTTATTTTTGTTTGTCACTATGTATACGTAATATTGTTTAGTGTACATATAAGTTTAGATTGCCGCGTCGCAGACTCCTCGCAATGACAGATCCACAGGGTTTGTTTACTACTTCAGTTTGATTGCCAAGACATTTGCTGATACCCACTAGTAGTAAGCGGAAAACTGGGTGGCGGACCATAAAGCAAATTAGCATCGTAGACAGAATTGGTATTGGTATAGCCAGAAGTAATGTTTCCGCTACCATTCACCCAGCTCCAAGTCCAAACCCCAAAGCTTGCTGTACTGCCATATACAGTAATACTGGTTTTGATGTTACCGGGGTAATATAAGAACTGTGCGCTACCATTCTGAGCAATTAGGGCGGCATCTATCTCCAGCGTGTTGGGTGCATGGTAGGTCACTATTATATCTTTCTGAGCAATTAGGCCCAAAGAGTTGGCACTGTCTTTAGCCAAGTAAGTAATATTATTAGGTATATATATAGTAGGAGCCGTACTAGCATTATATGGCAAGGTAGCAGCAGCCACCGTCACTCTACCCGCTACCACGCCCTCTACCCAAGTTTTATCTTCTACGTAAATAACCCCGTTAGTCGGCAAGTTCTGCGTAAATTGCAAAGTGCGTGTATTGTAATCTACATACTCCGTATGGGTCACACCGTTCACATCGCTTTGGTTAGGATTAGACTGCAAAGTGTTTACTTTATAAACTGTAACTGTCCCGTTACTATTAAATACCAGAGAGTAACCTTGGGCACTAGATGGAGCCAAATACAGCCCACCTGTTTGTGCCGAAGTCTTCATGGAAGCCAAGTTACTAGTCATACTAGAAAAATCTATATTGGGTTGTGGGAACTTCCAATAGCTTTGAGTGGAAGCCGGAGCAGCACCCCAAATTCCTGGCTTAGTTTGACTCGGACTACAGCCAAAGGTAGAAGTGCAGGTATAGGTGGTCTTTGCAGATTGTATGGGCGCATTACCAGTGCCATCAAACCGAATACCCCCGTTAGAAAACAGTTGTCCACTCACCGATTCTGTATTACCTATCCACATATTAGAATTGGACAGAAAAGCGTATTGCGCAAGACTTGGGATACCATACCTTACAGTAATAATTCTTTTTACGTTCGGATTGGCTAATGTATACCCAGTAGACACAATCGTTACTACTGTCGTACCGAGTGGCGGAGGTGTAACAGAGATACTATATTTTCCCACCACTAGCCCAGTATCAAAGTCTGTGTAGTCATGCACATATGGTCCGCAAGGGTTACAACCAGTCTGTCCCGTACCATCTGCGTAGTCGCTAGGAAAATGAGCCAAATGCCACTGATAGTAGTTAACTCCAGCCTCAGCTATATGAAAAGCCAATTCCTTGTTTTCGCTAGACCTGGCAAGCCTAAGTTGCGAAGTTGCATTACCCAAAATACCCACAATAACCATGGACACGATGAAAATCAGTACGATAGCCAGGACCAACACCGACCCAGCCTGAGAATTGAGAAGTGAGAAGTGAGAAGTGAGAAATTTAGATTTCATACTATAACTACTTAAGACATTTTATATTCTGTCATTGCGAGGAGTGAGTCTGCGAACGACGTGGCAATCTCATATTGCTTAATTTAAAGTTTAGATTGCCACGTCGGTTGCGGGGCCAACCTTCTCGCAATGACAGAAACAGGCAGTATTGCCCAAATTATCAATTTGCAATTTAAAATTTAAACTCTAAAATTAGATCACTTTCTCTTAAACTGTGTACTCGCGCACAATATATTTGAGTAATTAGCGTTAGTCACATATACATCCACAGTATACCAACCCTTAGTGGGTAAAAGAGATAAACTAAAAGTTGCTGACCAGTTTCCACCACCCTGATCTGCGCCAGCCACATTAATGTTGGCGGCACCACTATATACATTAAAGTTTAAGCTGGTGGTATTTTGCACCCCATATGCATCCAGTCTAAAGTTACCATTTCCAGAAGGGGTGCCAGACTGAGGCGTAGCACTAGAGCAACTAGGCTGGACTGGTGGAGGTGGATTTATATTTACCACAACACTATCGGTAGCACTACCTCCAGGACCTGTACAGGCAAGAGTGTAAGTTACAGACGAGGTTAGCGCACTGGTAGTCGTACTTCCATTTAAAGCCTGGCTTCCGCTCCAAGCGCCATTTGCCGTACAACTAGTAGCTGTGATAGAAGTCCAGGTAAGAGTAACAGCCGAGTTATATGCTAAAGTCAAAGGCCCATTTGCGCCATTACCCTGCAGGTCTACCGTGGGTAAGGGTGGCGGACTTACATTGACCGTTACACTATCAGTAGTAGTACCCCCTGGTCCCGTACAAGCCAGGTTGTATGTTTGAGTAGTAGTCAGCTGACCGGTTGACTGCGTTCCGCTAGTCCCCACACTCCCACTCCAAGCACCATTTGCTATGCAACTCGTGCTGTTAGTACTTGTCCAAGTAAGGCTAGCAGTAGCATTATAGCCAATGGTTACTGGTCCATTTCCAGCGTTTACTTGCAGATCCACAGTTGGCAATGCTGGAGCAGGCGGGCTACCTGCTGCTAAATTTGTCTTTAGACTCCTCACAGTAGCCATGGCAGTTACAGTAAAAGCGTTTGTACCTGACTTACCAGCCGTGTTGGTAATAGGCACGTCCATTTTGACAAAGCGGACCGCAGTCACATTCACAGGCTGCGCTAAAGGAGCCCCAGTTACGCCATTATAAGTATCATCAAAATACGTAAATAGGGTTGGATTCCCAAAAATCCCACCTTGGACCAAAGTGATTACCTCGGAAGCTAAGTTATAGACTGCGGGACTGCCAGTAGCTTTTACGACTCCCTTATAAATCTTACTATTCTGGAAATAGTATCTTATACGCTCCACATCACTTCCTCCATCTATGTTCGCATAAAAGATAATCTGCTGAGTCCCAGCCGTATCTATGGCATAAGCGCCAGTTGAAGAAATAGTAGCGTTACGAACCTCGCTCATTACTACAAAGCTAAGCTTCCTCACCTCATCCTGACTTGCTAATAAGCCTCCCTGTTGCCTATTCACCGTAAACAGGTTAGACATAAGAGAAACAATGCCCATGATAATCACCGCAAAAACAGCAATTGAAACTAAAAGCTCAATTAGAGTAAACCCTGTATTGGTTTTTATGGGTACAAAAGCTTTCATAGAGTTTTAGATTGCCTGCTTACAATTCCTAATACTTAACTCATAATTCATAATTCTGCGTTTCGCCGCTAGCGACTTAACTCCACCTGAAGTATCTGATTGCCACCTATAGTCATCCCGTCCAAGGTATAAGTTTGGTAGCCAGAGAGTGAAACATCCAAATCGTAGTTATTACCCGAAGTCAAGCTAGAGAACATGCTTTGCCCGGGACTAAAGCAACCTGCTACATAATTCAGGTTTAGTCCAGTTAAGACTGGAGTATTTTTATCGTCTGTAGTGCTTAGGTACGCCTTATATCTTATATATTGATTATTGTCATGAGCAGAACTTACATTACTTCCTGACACTGTGTAGTATGTTGATGCTGTCCCGTCTGGGCCCACATAGTTCCAGGTAGAATTATCGTTGTTGGAGGCGAGCTGGAACTTTAAACTCGTACCAGTACTCTGGGAGTTGGGCAACCAAGTAATAGTGGTAAAGTTAGTAGCATCGGTACCTGTATCAAAAGTAGATGACTCAAGGGTACCGCTAGCCACATACTGGCCCGTCACTTTCTTAAGCCGAAGCCCCGTAGGCACACTGTTAATATCTACCTGTCCGTCATCTGTAAAATATTTATCCGTACTAGTATAATCAGCTTGTCCAGCCCCACCGGTCCAGTCATTCTGACTCCACACACTTCCACCGGTAATAGCATAAAAATCTTGAGGTTGACTACCCCCTTTTTGTAAGTGTACCTGTGCACCTTCTAAGGCTGCTCCAGTAGCCGCGTCTTTAACTATAACCAATATGCTATTAGTGGTCCCTGCACCCACAATTAATGTAAAGACCTGCGAAGTACCAGGTAATACGTCTATCTGCTGGATAGGTGAAGTTCCGTAAACCATCAAGTCCTGTGCAGCCAACAAAGCCGGCGTATAAGTATCCCATTCTATATTACTAAGCGTAATAAGACCACTCGTAGAACTAAAGTTTTGGTTAAACTTGAGCACATTTGGATTGGTTCCAATAAGCTTGCTACCAGACACATTTACACCTACACCGTTTACATTCTGACATTTTTGATTTAAGGTCTTAATAGTTAGGTTAGAAAGCAAATCTATAGCAAAGCTTACTTGGGTAACTTGGCCTACCAATACAGTTGCATCTGGCTTTACTGGGTTGGGGTTCTGGGCAGAAATTGGGTACGTCTGGTCACTTGAATAACCAGTTTTAGTAACAGTTATGTGGTAACCATTGGCGCTCGGTGGCAAGCCAACTTCTATCCAGTCGCCAGACGCATCTGAAATCCTATCCAACACAATATTTGGACTCAGCGCTGTATTACTAATATGTATAGAAGCTCCACTCACCGGTTGCCCCTGGGCATTCATAACCTTTAAGGATAGGGCGCCAGCATTTTGCACACCTTCCAGTCCTTTTGGTGAGACGTTAGTCAAAATGGTCGTAGGAGAACTCCCGTCCGCTTTCTGGATAAACATCTTTACCTGCTTATAGTCAGCCGGCGCCGGATCGGTAGAAAGCAAAGCTGTGCCGTCGGCCGGATCATCAAAATAAGTTACTTCATAATAAACCTTGTAAGACCTGCTCTCTATAACAATTGTTTTAAAATTAGTTAAGTCGGGTAAACTGCCAGTGGGGTTACCATTTACTGTACCAACCTGAATATAAGGCAAGTTACGTACAATTTCTAATTCGGCTGCAACTAAGCTTGTGAGCTCAATTTTCTCCCTAGCAACTTTTACACTTTGTTGTAATGCCAGCACAGCGCCAAGACTACCCATAGCCAGTATGGTAAAAATAGCTAAGCTAGCCATTACTTCTATAATAGTAAAGCCAGATTTATTTGAATAGTGTTTTTTATTTCGCATCGTGCCAAGACCACACTTGTAGACTAGATATCTTATACGTATAGTTTAGCACATTTAAGCCGAATTTTTATTTGAGGATTTAACAGCAAAAATGGTTATTCACATTAACACATATTGTTTTTGAGAGTATAATAAAATAGTAGTAAAAAAAATAATATATGATACAAAGTTCGTTCTTTGCAAAAGTTTGGGACTTTATTTTTGCAGATACTAAAGCCTCATTCCTGTGGCTCTTGGTTCGACTGTATTTGGGCTGGACTTGGCTCGAAGCTGGAATAGAAAAATTTAAGAACCCTGCCTGGACTGGCAGTACAGCCGGAAGCGCCATTAAAGTTTTTCTGCTTGGGGCTTTAAAAAAGACCACAGGCGACCACCCAGATGTACAAAATTGGTATGCATGGTTTATAAACCATGCGGTACTACCGCATGCTACACTATTTTCCTACCTTGTAACCTATGGTGAAATACTAGTTGGTATAGCGCTCATATTAGGCTTATTCACTGCCCTATCCAGCTTCTTTGGGGCTTTTATGAACATGAATTACTTACTTGCCGGCACAGTTAGCATAAACCCCATATTACTTATACTAGCCATGTTACTACTAGCGGCCCACAAAATAGCTGGACACATTGGGTTAGACTATTTTATAGATAAACGCTCGTCATAAGTCTACGACTTATATATATGACATATAAGTCCTATATGACCTATATGACAAACCAATCTTAATTTCTCATGCTTTGTAAAATTGTTAATTTTTTAATCGTTAAATTGTTCCAATGCTTTTCAAGCAAAAATACTGTCGTGACTGTGGTAACGCACAAACCAATCATACACTTACGTACCTCACTGTTCTAGTAGAGCTTATCTCTGACCCTTGGACAAACTGGATGAGTAGGCTTTTTCCAATGAGGAATGTAGAGTCCACCGGGCCAAAGTTTTTAGAATTATTAACCAAGTTGCACATTGGTTACTTTACATATAAACCCGACGCTTCAGATAGTGGAAGAACCCAAGTTTTGTGGGAAGAAGCGAACAGGCGCAACATCACTTTAAAAGAGTTTCACTTGTTCAAAGGCGCAGGCGAAGTCTTTGTCTCTGAGTTCTGTGGTCAATCTAACTATTTTGAAGTTCTACCCCGGCCAAGTAACGCCAATTTAGACGCCCTGGCTTGGATGGACAAAAAAATGGCCTTAAAAACCAAGCTTAAAATAGCTGGCTTACCTGTAGCCAGAGGGGAAGTTGCCTATTTGGAAGGTAGAGCAAAAAAGATATTTAACTGGCTACGTAAACCAGTCATCGTTAAACCAAACGAAGGTTCTAGAAGTAGGCATACCACCATTCATATAGAAACCGAAAAAGAACTCGTAAGGGCCTTTAGAAAGGCCAAGCAACTCTCTCCCCTAGTTGTAATAGAAGAAGAACTACTTGGCATGGTCTATAGAGCCACTGTAATAAACAAGAAACTAGTAGCTACACTCAGGAGAGAACCGGCCATGGTAATAGGCAATGGCAAATCCACCATACATGAGCTAGTTAAGCTAGAAAATCAAAACCCTTTACGCAATACTCACGTCTTTCATCCGCTTATTATAGACAAGCATGCAGAAAGCGAACTTGCAAG
>JAHFJI010000083.1 GCA_023245955.1 Candidatus Doudnabacteria bacterium
TTCGTACTTCGCTTAACGCCATAAGTACACTTGGCCGCGCCACACAAGGCGTAAGGGTTATGAAGCTAGACAGCGGCGATAGTGTAGCCAGCGCGACAATAATATAATCAACACTAAACCTGATTTGACATAATATATCCAAATTGTATAATTTGGATATATTAAATTTACTCAACCATGACAACAATAATGCACATAAAAACCGATAAAGCCCTAAAGCAAAGGATGGACAAACTAGCTAAGGCCAATGGGCTCACCCTAACTGCTTTAGTGAACCTCTCCATACGCCAAACACTCAACATGGGCACTATTTCACTGGAAGAACCTATGGAGTTTAATCAAAAGACTCAAAAAGAGTTGGATAAAAGACTTAGAGACGTTAGGGCTGGTAAAAATCTAGCTGGGCCATTTGAGAACATGGAAGCTATGATTAAATCGCTTGGTCTTGAAGTATGAAGCCTGACTACCAAAAAAGTTTTAAAAAAGACGTGGCCAGATTAAAACCGTCTGTGCATAAACAGTTGGCAGAGCGGTTGTTTTTGTTTGAACATGACCCATTTCATCCTTTGCTCCGAAACCACGCGCTTAAAGGTAAATACTTGGGACTACGCAGTATAAACATTACAGGAGACTACCGCGCCATATACCAGCCAGCTGGTGCAGATGTAGCCGTGTTTCTCTACCTCAACACCCACAGTAATTTATACGAATAATGACACCTAAAGTGGAATTACTTAAGGCATCCGAGCTATGAAACTTGACACCGGCGACAGTATAGCCAGCGCTAAGATAATATAACCATAAAAAATCCAACCTTAAAAGCCGTCTCAGGAGAGACGGCTTTTAAAAAACTTATTTATTCCGGATTAGCTTTGTCTTTTCTAGGTCGTCTTTCGGGTACTTTCTATCTATTTTATCTAACGTGGCCTGAAGAATTTCATCAAAAGAGAAATCAAGCTCGTCGAGTGTTAAGTTCAAGTACCACACTATGTCCCCAAGTTCTTCTTTTACTTTTTCCCTATCTAAGGGCTGGATATTCTTTTTAGTCTTTTTTACAATGTCCAGTACTTTCGTAGCTTCAGTCACCAAACCCATAGTCGCATAGTCGAGCCTGGCTGAAACATCACCAGTGTGAAAATCTTCGTACGATGTGTAATCAGTCCGAAGCGCAGCCTGTTTAAAAGCATCTAAATCCATAAATTTATATTTACTATTAGCTGTTACTCCTCCAAAGTATAACACCCTCACCCACCCCGCCAAACGAGCTTATTTTAGACACTATAAAACCGCCATTAGGCGGTTTTATAGTGGTGCACGTGCCTGGACTCGAACCAGGGACCAATCGTGTATAAGACGACCGCTCTACCAACTGAGCTACACGTGCGAAAGGCTAATTAGCAAGCTCCAACGAGTATATTATAAACTAAATTTTCTGTCCATAATAGTCTGCCGCAGCCTTCAGGCCAGCCATTACCTTTTCTTTAACTTTTACGTCATGAACCACTAAGCCGCATGTGCCGTGACCAAAAGCGCCTTTATAATTAATTTTAGCGCTTGAATTCTTTTTAATGTAAGGGTTGCTAAAGTTAGAAGACGGCATTCGTAATTCCCGTTGCCAAAATTTAGTTTCCCTGGCTATATTCATATCACTATACAAATGAAGTTTTATTTTAATCTTTTGATAAGGAATACCGAGAATGTTCCTGTACCAATAAAGTGCAAACTTAATCATTTGTGGGTTGGTATTGTATAGAGACAAAGAATATTTCAAATCTTTCAGCCCCTCGCCCCAATACAAGAACAGCCCCGCTATAAATAATTCTCGTTCCGAAAACGGTAAATACTTTTTCTTCTCCTCTTCATATAAAACGCTAAATCGCTTTTCTCTCTTTGCAAGCATTGTCTGACGGAACTTTTCAATTCTGACTTCACTTACGTCTCTTAGCTGCCTTATTCGCTGTTTACTCAAAGGATGACCCCTAAGCCACAAGCTGAGACTGCTCTTGCTCACATTAAGTTTAACCTTAATCTGACTATAGCTCTTGCCTAGCTTGCGGAGTTCCAGCGCTTTTTGTTTAAGCAAATACTTTGCCATATTGCATGGGTTATATACACAACTATTATATCCCAATGGTTCGAATATAACAAAAAAGCCCTCGGTTAACCGAGGCTTTATTAGCAAAACCGATTCAGATTACTAACCTTGTAACTCCTGCATGTCCCCAAGCTCTCCTAAATACCAATTACAGACTTTCATAACGGTACCTTTACCCGCAACTGTTAAATGCCCGGCACCAGCTGGAATGAAAAATGAATCACCTTCGCGAAGAGCTATGCGCTCCTCTGCGCCCATTCCAGTCTTAATCCATCCATACCCGGCAACTACTAAACCGAACGTGGCACCGGGGTGGCGGTGCAATGCGTCGTCAAAGTCCTGCACGTCTATATCCACCCGAGTAATAACCGGATGCTTTAACGTAGGTATGAGCGCACCTACATCGTGCGGCGCAAAATAAAAACACGGCGATCCCGCAGATACAACAGGGGTCGTGTATCCACTTGGCTTGTATACTTGTACTTGTTCCATAAATTACTACTTGTCGCTAAAGATTAATTAAATAGATGGCATGCATATACCCGGACATACTATTCTCCATTTTTAGTCACACAGAGTACTTTCTCGACCGAACATCGCTGCGCCTTTACAACCACATCACGACTACGAAAGAAGTTTTCAATAATAACAGACTCGCGTTCTACTTGCTCAAAGAAATCTTCCGTATTTGTAAAGGAGTTGCTCCTCAGGCGCACTTCTTCTGCCCGTTCAAACACAAACCACCCGCCCAGCTGCATACCACTCCGGCTGCAAACACCCATGAGCTCGTGGAGATTAACCTTGCCACCTACTGGTAAGTTAACCGCATGATGAATTTCATAGCGCCAGGTAGAGCCTGGAAGAAAGCCTAATTCGACTTTGCTCACCGCTTTATCCTCAAGAGTGTCTAGCCTAACCCACGTTTTCGTTATAGCATCAAATTTCGCCACAACCTGCTCCACCTCCACCACTGTTCCGGGAAGTAGC
>JAHFJI010000038.1 GCA_023245955.1 Candidatus Doudnabacteria bacterium
AGAGAGTGGAATTATTCCCGGAATTTATAAAACAGGCGAAGTTTTAATTTTATGGAAACAATAGAAGTCCTCAATAAAATTGGCTTAAACCAAAAGGAGGCAAGTGTGTACTTGGCGCTTTTGGAGTTGGGGACGGCGAGTGTAATGAGTATTGCGCGGAAGGCTGGGCTCAAGCGGCCGGGTACTTACCTTATTTTGGATGAGTTAGAAGTAAGGGGGCTTGTAAGCCAAGTACCACAGAACAAAAAATCGCTGTACGCCGCAGAGGGACCGGAGAAGTTGTTTTCCGACCTACAAAAAAAGCAGGAGTTGCTTAAACGGTTTTTGCCTAGCCTAGAGGCACTTCACAACCAGAAAAAAGAAAAACCCCAAGTACAGCTGTTCCAAGGCAAGGAGGGTATGCTGGAAGTATATGAGAAAGTCTACGCGAGCGGCGAAGTGTGGTTTTATGGCACTTTGGGCGACCTGGATAAAACATTCCCTTCTGTTACTAAAGAAGTATCAAAACGAGCAAAGGAACACAAGCTAAAAGTTCGAGAAATACTTTCTGGCACATCGGCAGATATTGCCTATGCCAAGAGTATTGTTTTTGATGATTTTTATAGTATGCGTTTTGCCTCACCTGGTCAGCAATTTATAACGGACAATGCTATTTTTGGCGATAGCGTCGCTTTCTTTTCTTTTAATATACAAATCTTTGCTGTAGTTATAACCAGCAAGGAAATATCTGGCTCCCTCAAAGCTCTCTACGAAATGGCCTGGACCTCTGCTGTTCCTGTGGGTCAAGTAAAAAAGTAGTCCAACTGGACTACTTTTTAAATTTTTTCTTTGTTGTTTTGGTGAGTTTAGAAAGTTTTTTCGCATTTGCAATTTTGTCGCGGAGTGTTGCGGCAAGTTCAAACTCTAGGTTACGCGCTGCGATATCCATCTGGTCGTTTAGCTCGTCTAAGTAGTACTTGAGTTCCTCTTTAGAAAGTTTACCTGGGTCAACTTCGCGAATAGTGCTGCTGTCGTAGGTCTCGGGGAGCTTGCTACCGGCGAGTCGGGTATCGGTTATGGCTTTTATAATGCTCGCGGGGGTAATGCCATGGTCAGTGTTGTATTTTTCCTGGAGTTTCCGCCGTCGAGTCGTTTCGGTAATGGCGCGTTCCATACTGCCGGTCATGCGGTCGGCGTACATAATAACATGACCGTTCAGGTGCCTGGCAGCTCTGCCCATAATTTGCATAAAGGCAGTTTCACTACGCAGAAACCCTTCTTTGTCTGCATCTAAAATTGCTACAAGAGAAACTTCGGGCAAGTCCAGTCCTTCCCGAAGCAGGTTAATACCTACTAAAACGTCGAACACGCCCAACCGCAAGTCGCGAAGAATTTCTAACCGGTCAAAGGTTTCCACTTCACTATGAATGTATTGCACTTTCACACCCGCTTCCTTCAAATACTCCGTTAACTCTTCGGACATGCGTTTGGTGAGGGTGGTAACTAATACGCGTTCATGTTTTTTGGTGCGCAGTACTATTTGTTCCAGTAAATCATCAACCTGGTGTTTAATAGGTTTTACTTCTATGGTAGGGTCTATCAGGCCAGTGGGACGGATAATTTGTTCGACGACGGTAATGCCTCGTAGATCCCCACCTGGTGTCATCCCGGGCTTGACCCGGGATCCAGATTTCTTAGTCCTGGATTCCGGCTCGGAGGCCGGAATGACAAGACGGGGGATGGTTTGGTTTTCTTGCAGGCTTTTTTGAAGCTCATACGGTCCGGGTGTGGCAGAGACATAGACCACTTGATTAACTTTGTGTTCAAATTCAGCAAACTGGAGCGGCCGGTTATCCATGGCGCTGGGCAAACGAAAACCGTAGTCTACCAAGTTCATTTTTCGTGCTCGGTCGCCGTTATACATACCACCAACTTGGGGGATAGTCTGGTGTGACTCGTCTATAAACAGCAGAAAGTCATCCGGGAAATAGTCTATAAGCGTAGACGGGGGGTCACCGGCAGTGCGCCCATCTAAGTGCCGCGAGTAGTTTTCTATACCCGCTACAAAACCCGTGTTTGTTAGCATTTCTAAATCAAAGTTTGTGCGCTGTTCTAAGCGCGCTGCTTCTAGAATTTTTCCTTGCCCGCGTAGTTCAGAGAGGCGTTCTAGTAGTTCATTGCGAATGTTTTCTATAGCTTCATAAATCTTTTGTTCAGTAGCTACAAAATGTTTAGCCGGGAAAATATGTATGCTTTCTAGTACATCCAATGTGTCTCCTGTGAGTAGATCTCGCCGCTCAATCTTTTCTACTTCATCACCAAAAAAATCTAGACGTATAAGCGTGTCTTCACTAGCCAGAACAATTTCTACTACGTCGCCTTGGGCTCTGAATGTCGCACGTTTGAGTTCCATATCGTTCCTATGGAATTGCAAATCTGTAAGGCGGCGTAGGAACTTGTCTCGCTTGAGGCTTTGCCCCTTTTTTATTTCTATGGACAATTCCATATAGTCGCCCGGATTGCCCAAACCGTATATACAAGAAACAGATGCAACTATAAGCACATCTTTTCTGGTTAAAAGAGATTGAGTAGCTGCGTTCCTGAGCCGGTCTATCTCTTCGTTTATTTGCGTTTCTTTTTCTATAAATGTATCAGAGCGGGGGATGTAGGCTTCCGGCTGGTAGTAGTCGTAGTAAGACACAAAGTAGTGCACGGCGTTGTTCGGGAAAAACTCTTGGAACTCGCTGGCAAGTTGCGCTGCGAGAGTTTTGTTATGACACATAACCAGCGTGGGTCGTTGCTCATGCTGCACCACATTGGCCATGGTAAAGGTATTATGCACAAACAGTCCTCCGCGTCCTGCTAGAAAGGTTTCATTCTGTTTGACTGAAAAATCGTATACATACTCCTCCCCTTTGAGAGGTTCAATGCTTTTAATAGGAGTCCATGCCAGATTCGCCAGCCCTCTAATATTTTGCAGCCTATGTATAATATCGGATAAATTCAGGGAGCTTGCCTCCACAAGCAGACAATCAATCAGCCTAGTAAAGACGGGGCGGGAAGGAAATCTTTTGCCATTCTCTACCATGGAAATATAAGAACGTTCAACGTTGACTGTTTTCGCTATGTCCTTTTGATATAAATGCAACAGGAACCTCAACTCTTTTAGCTCTCTGCCCCACGGAATAACATCTACATTTGTATTACTGGAAGGCTTAATAATAGTAGTTAATTTTTTTTCTTTTGCTTTTATGAAAAATCCAATAGTATCTTGAAATACCAGCAAATCAGCCCTTCCTGAAATTCGCACGCAATAATACAACCCACGACGTTCGCTCTGTGGTATTTTTATGCGTCGTTCTTTTATGCGGGCGTGTATATCAAAACGTAACAGCGCCAATACTAAATCAGAGGCAAGTGTCTCACTGGCTGTAGTGGCTGTTACTTTGTCTCCATCTATTCCGCCGTCACAGGCAAAATATGCTGATAATAAATTAGATAATTGCTCATTTGAAAGTTCTGGCCAGAAGTCCGGTAAGTGTTTCTCATACGACCCTTTACCACAGAGGGAGACTAGGGTATCTCGTAGTAAGCTTGAGCTTAACTGGTAGTCGTATGTTCCAGGTCTGTGAACAGCAGATAGTCCCAGGTTCTGACATGTGTTTTGTAGGTCGTTGATAATTTCTTGACTACCCGAAGATATAGTTATGTAGTTTTGAGCAGCGCAGCCTTCCGCAATATAGTACGCAAACAGTCGCAGTATTCCAGGGGTAAGTTGCAGCTTTGCCGGCAATTGTAAGGTTCGGTGCACGGACCCAACCTTCGCTCCAGCTATTATAGTGGGTTCGACGGTTGCAAGTTTTGCAAGGGTTTGTACAGACAGCCTTTCGTTTTGGTGGAGTGCTCCATACGTCTTGCGGTATCCTGCAATCGCATATACCTCTTTTTTGTACTTCTTGAATGCTTCCTGCAGGAGGGGAGCTGTCGCGTAATATGCTCTGGGAAGTGCGCCAGTTATTTCAAGTAAGTCTATTGACTGTAGCGGAGTGCTTGGTCCAGGTAGAGATGTGGGCGCGGGAATCCAATCGGTGTTGCGTAGTGCAGAAGTGGGCAACAGCTCTAATGCGCCGTTGCGTAGTACAAAGAAGTTGTGATCGTCGGTTATAGTAACGGACCTGCCGCATGTGGTAGTTATTTTGCGCAGAGTGTGGGGCGACTGATGTCTAGATATTTGTACTACCTGCTCCCAGGATTGAATTTTTGAGTCAGGGCTGAAGCTAAGCGTATTAAATTGTTCCTGAACAGGTAGCTCGGAAAGGTTAATATATTTTGTATCGCCAACCGAGTATTGTTTCTCGTGGTATTTTTGGAACAGCGCATCAATTTTTGAGCCAATGGCAACCCTTTTGGTAATACCCGCCTGTTTTATGAGAACAGGTGTATTCTTTACCACACTTTTGCCGCTCCCAGTTACACCTAAAAGCGTCTGGTGTTTATACCCAGACCCAAGAGACTTTATTAACCCTGCTATTGCCTTTGGTTGGTCTCCTGCAGGGGAATATTTTGACCGAAGTTCAAACTGCATAGGTGCAGTTTATCAGAGTTGAGGCAACAGTAGAAGCTAACGCTTACCAGGGTTTATACAAAAACTCTTCTTGCCCACCACAAAATTCCTTTGTCAGTGCAATAAGCTCGTACGTTGTTTGCTTAATGTAATCGGAGGGGGTATTGGCATTTCCTTGCACAATATAAAAGCATTCAGTCGTGTCCAAAGTAACTTTTGTTTTTTCTACTTGCCGAACTTCGAGCCAGCACAGAATGTCGTTTGCATCATCAACATACGCGTAGTCTCCACTACTAACCGATTTAACTTCGGTGTATCCAAGTGGTACAAAATTTTCTGTGCCGGTAGTCAAGCGTAGAGTGATATCGCCTTCTATAGAACGGGTGTCGTGTGCGCCCAGAGCTAGTTTATTTTTAACCGATATTAAATTGTATATATCTACAACAAGGTTCACATGAGGCAGGTTTTTATGTTCCAATAGGTAACGGAGAAGATTCTCCGGGGATGACGTATATTTTTTACTAGTTTTACCTATGGTTGCATGTAGATTACGGAAGCCCTGTAGTATTGGATTGTTTTCAATACTCGCTTCATGTAGTTCCGGTAGAATGGCAGTTATGATTTCTGTTTTTAGTTGCGCGAACTGTTCATCGTCGGCTTTATTTTTTAGGTCATGCATGAGGAAGTAGCAACCTGTGAGGCCTATATTTTGTACTTCCGGATAGAACGTAAATTTCATAGTTTATATAGTTATACTATCACCTACTTGTAGTGGTAGCGACGAGTCATAATCGCCTATTAGGTCGTCGCCTTTTTGAGTTGCAATCTCCAGCAGTCGCTTACCCGGTAGGCCGGAGCTGCCAATGTATATACCCGTTTGGTTATGCGGCATGTCTTTAAGTCGATTATAACAAACAAAAGAGTGCTTTGTCCTGTTGTTCAGGTGAGTGTGATAGTTTTATCCGGTGCGAAGTCTACATCTTCAGGGAGTAGGGTAGTTTTTAGGTTACCAAAGTTGTCTTTCCACCAGATTGCGGGTGGACAAGGTGGTATATCTGACCACGGCGTGCTTTCTAAAGTTTCACCGGTTAATACTTTTGCGGCCAAACGGGGGAGGAAGTCAAAACTTCTGAATTGAGAATGTATTATGTGTTGCTGCGTTTCCGCGTCTACTTCTAGTTTTGTAACTACCTTGGGAACATCAAATAACCGAACAGGCGGCAAGGGTTCAGGTGCTAGTTTTTTGAGCAAGCTCAGGCCAGTACCTTCTATGGTCGTAAATATATGTGCGTTATTATAGTGTAAGTACCCGAATGGAGTACCATTCGGCCAGCGTCCGGTACCGCGCGGGGCAACATTTATAAATATAAGCCCCGGTCTTCCTTCAAGTGCGTCCAGGGTATCCACCAGGTTTCCTGCGGCTTCTAGGCTTGAGCGTACGCCTATAAAGTTTACGCTCGTAACATCTGGAATAAGATTTTGAATGCGTGTGGCTTGTCTGGCTTTAGTATTTTCATCGTAACAGTCAGTTATATAGATAGTAGGTAACATGTGGTTAGTAATAAGTAGTTAGTAATAAGAAAAAGCCTCCGGCAAGTGGAGGCTTTGAAGTGTAGGGACTAATTACAAAGACTCACACTACCGGAGGCCGCGCATATACATAACTTTTTGAGTTTTATTCCGTAAATGGAGTGTTTGCATGTGTGTCTATTGTATTCTTGTTGCGACTATTGGTCAACCATACCGTTATGTTTCGCAATATCAGCATAAGTCTTTGCACTTGCTCGCAGGGTTCGAGCTTTGGTGGTACGATCAACACTTGCTAAACCAAACTTTGGCCAGAAGCCTTTGTCCCACTCAAAGTTGTCTAAGAGTGACCAGTAAAAGTAGCCGCGCATGTCCACGCCGTCAGCAATTAATTTTTCTACTTCAACGACGTGGTCTTTTATGTATTGTGGTCGCAGGGTATCGTTTCTGTCCGCAATGCCGTTTTCTGTTACTATGATTGGTAGCTTGTAACGCTTCCAGACCATTTGCGTGTATTTGTATAACCCATCCGGATATATTTCTTGTCCCATGTCGCTCGCTGGTCCTGGTTGTGGAATGTTACCTGGTAGGGGAATAAGGTATTTACTTTTTCGCCAGCCAATAACTCCACGCGTGTAGTACTGAATACCAATAAAGTCTAAGCAGTTTTTGGTAGCATTAAAAAACTTCCAGTTGGTAAACCAGTGAATCAGATTTACCAAAATTTGGTTGTACCAGTGTCCATCCTCGGCCTCGGCATAGACTGCCGCATGGGCAGAGCCAACTTGGGCGCTTGGACATATTGCTTTGATTATTGCGTAGGCTTTGTTATGCGCCAGTATCATGTTGCGGTATGCGTATAGTCCCGCAAAAATAGTTTTTCTGTTAGGCGGAATGAGTCCTGCTATGTAACCGCCAGTTACGTTAAGTACAGGTTCGTTTAAAGGCGTCCAATATTTTACGCTCGCGCCAAAAACATCGACTAACTTTTTTGTATAGTGCGCAAAATCCGCAATAGTTTTTTTGTTCGCCCAGCCACCCTGTGCTGCTACCCAAGTGGGAATTGTGCGGTGAACAATGGTTATAAAAGGTTCAATATTGTTTTGCTCTAGGGCAGTAAGCATTTCTTTATAGTGGTTAATTGCAGCTTCAACGAAATATCCACTCCGTGGTTCTACCCTGGACCATTCTATAGAGAACCGATACGAGTTAACCCCTAACTGCTTTAACAGGTCAACATCTTCCCGCCATTTGTTGTAGCTGTCATCGCTCACGCCAGATATATAGTTGTTAGGGTCCGTTGCTTCCCCGCGAATTTCGTTCCAGCGTGGAGAGGTGTGTTCGAATTTGTTTGGTGCTTCCTCCGCCAAACGGGCTGCGTTCTTCTGCTCCCACTCGCTCCAGTCGTTTGTGGTGCTTCCCTCTATTTGGTGGCTGGCGGTACTAACACCCCAGAAAAAGTGTTGTGTAAATGGTGGCATGGGTTAGGGTTAGGTGGTTTCTTCAAGCGTGTAGTGCATGCTGTCTATTAAAAATGTAAAGGCTTCTTTTTCGCCTCGAGCGAGTTGTGTGTTGTATTCCGACTTAAGGCGACCTGCTCGATCCCTTGCTGTTCGAATATTATGAGTAAACTGGTTAAATTGGTCTCGCAGTGCCTGTTCTTCTTTTTTGGTTATGTCGTTTTGTTGTTTGAGCAAGTATATTATTTTTTCGAACCGCAAAGCCTGAAATACTGCAAACCCTGGTTGGCCGTCTAGCCATTTAGTTAGTTCCATAACTACTTTTTTTCTGTCTTGCACATCGTTTTTTTCTGTGCCGGTTTGCAGGCGGCTCATAATGTTTTTGTTGCGCAGGTTGCCGTAAAGCTCCCAGAATTCCTCATCGCCTTCTTTAAAAAACTCTTCTGGGTGCGCGCAGCCTGCAGCCCCCAAGTCTACCAGAGCGGTAATAATTACTTCTCTGGCTACTTTTTCGCTCTGGCCAGAGGCACGTTTTTCCAATGTCCGTTCTAGATGTACTTGAGAAAATAGCGAGCCAGTGGTTATATGTTGTCCTTTGAGTTCGTTAATTAGTGCCGCGAGTTCCGTATTTTGTTCTGCCAGTTTACCCTCGCGGTCGTAGCTAGTAAAGTCTTTATTGAACTCTGGTACTACATATGTAGCATGAATAGCCAGCATGGCGATTTTAATCTGTTCCACGGTAAATGGCGGAGACGCATGCCGCATTTCTATTTCCAGCAATTGCGCACTTCTTGCCTCGTTGCCTTCGTCGCCCTTACCATCTGGCGCATCTTCCGGCAGCGCGCCTCGCTTGCGTTTTATGGTGGCAGTAACAACTCCTGGTGTTGCCTGCTCGTATGCAATAACTGTATCGTGAAAGGCAATGGCCATTCTTACAATACCGTATTGTTCTGGGGTTAGCTCAAGAGCCTTGGCTGTGAGCCGCGCACGTTTTTCTAGAGTTGTGGGGTGGTCTAAGTCATGGTATAGCTTTCTGTCCAACCCGTTTTCGTGGTGTATTTCTGCGTGAAATTTAAGCCCTGCTTGCTCAATTTGCCTGACTGCCTGCATGAATGCAGTCTCCAGCACTTCAGGGGGCAGGGCAGCTTCCGCGGTTACCCGTTTTGTCGTAGGAACAACTTGTTCTCGCTTTACTTTGTCCGCAGTTTCTTTACTCATAAGGTATGATTGCTCTTAGATTATCCATCTTATATATACACATAGTATAACCCAATGGTATACTATGTGTATGGCAAGTGTAATTGAAGTGATAAATTTGCGGAAAACGTATCGGCTAGCAAAACCCTTGGAAAATGGTTCCAGGGAGTTTGAGGCAGTTAGAGACGTGTCTTTTTCCGTCGAAAAAGGAGAAGTTTTTGGCATTTTGGGGCCGAATGGTGCAGGGAAAACCACGACACTAGAAATACTAGAAGGGTTAAAAAAACAGAGCTCCGGAGACGTAATAGTTTTAGGATTTAATAATCTACAAAACCCTCAGGAAATAAAAAAGCGAATAGGTGTACAGTTGCAGAGTAGCGAATATCTTCCTTCAGTTAGTCTGATTGAGTTACTTGAGTTATTTGGGTCACTATATAATAAAAAGGTTAATCCTATGCAGCTGCTTAGTTTTGTTGGCTTGGAAGAAAAGGCGAACGAAGGAGTAAAAAATTTGTCTGGTGGACAAAAACAACGGTTTACCATTGCCAGTAGTTTAGTAAACGAACCGGAAATTTTATTTTTAGATGAACCAACTACAGGTCTTGATCCTCGTGCCAGGCGCGATGTGTGGCAACTTGTTCGCAGTATTAACAAAGAAGGTATTACGGTAGTCCTGACTACCCACTATATGGAGGAAGCAGAGTTTCTCTGTAACCGCGTAGCTATAATGGACACTGGTACTATTTTGAAAATAGATGAACCAAAACGACTCATTAATGACCTTGCTCATACTACTCAGGTATCTTTCTTGGTAGAAGGGGAAATACAAGAATCCATTTGGAATCCAATTAAAGATCAAATAGAGAAGACGTATAGTAACTACCCCAAGGTTATTCTTGAAATAAAATCACTTGATGCTATAGCGCATATCGTTGACCTTCTAAAGCAGAACAGTATTAGTTTTAGTGGGTTTACGGTCAGAACCGCAAGTCTTGAAGACGTGTACCTAGACTTAACCGGCAGGGAGTACGAGGAGTAATATTAATTTTGCAATATATGAATCCGCTAGAACAGGAACGCAGTTTAGAGACCATCATCCAGCATTACCAACTCCTTTTTAATGAATTGCATGAAATTGACCAGTCTGCATACCAAAAATTTTCCTGCCCGAATTACCCAGATTGACCGAGTGATGCAGAAGATTCAAAGTGGAAGAATGACCATCGTTGACTGGCCAGATGCTCCATATTATGCAAAATATATAGAACAAGCACTTACGGAGTTGGGCGTTACTAA
>JAHFJI010000039.1:0-4417 GCA_023245955.1 Candidatus Doudnabacteria bacterium
ACTAGAGTTATTTCGTCTGTAAACTTTAGAGCCAGTTTCTGCCAAGGTAGCTTAGATAACTGAGTTGCTGGGTAAGAAAAAAGACTGCTTGTGCCGTGGACCAGGCCATCTTGAATAGCATGCTTTACAGTAAAGAGAAAACCAGCCATATCGTTTTTGGTATGGTTATCTTCCGGCTTGGGCGTGTGGCTCAGCCTTTCTATATGAATTTTCGGTCTGGAACGATTAGATGTGAGAATATGATATCCGTTTCTCCAGGTTTGCCTTTTTAACATTACAACTTATTTGGCTAGGCCTGTACACCGTGAAGTTTTAATTTGCAGAGCTGTAAAAAATAGGCTTGCCAGCATCTACAAATAATCAACTTAGGTAAATCTATTATGTATCTTTTCTTCCAAGATTATTCACTACATTTGTAATTGTAGAAGTACTATGTTATCAAATCAAGCCCCGGTAGGTGTGCTATGCTTATAGTGGCCAAACGTAAGCAGAAAAAAGTATTTTAGCTCTTATATAAGCAATATATAGCCAAGTTGAAGCAATCCTTAGCCATTTCTTACATTTTATGCCAATTTCTTTAGATAAATTAAATCCTCAGCAGCAGCTGGCAGTTACAGCTCCGCTTTTACCAGTGTTGGTGCTTGCTGGAGCAGGTAGTGGTAAAACTCGGGTATTGGCCTATAGGATTGGTTACTTAGTAGAAGAGGGAAGCCAATTACCGGAAAATATTTTAGCTTTAACCTTTACCAACAAGGCCGCTAAAGAGATGCAACACCGAGTGCAAGCGCTGTTGCACTCGGAAATTCCAAATGATAATCCGCCAGCTGGCGGACAGATTTCAAACAAATCTGAATTTGGCTACCCACGAATGACTAATAACTATTCACTTCCTACAATGGGTACTTTTCATGGACTGGGTGTTAAGATTTTGCACCAGTATGGGTATTTGCTTGGTTTGTCCAGGGTATTTACCATTATAGACACTGAAGACGCCCTTAAGATTATAAAAGAGAATTTAACCTTGAGAGGGGTGGGAGAAGAAGTGAAGCCGCAAGCGGTCATGCATTTTATCCACAAGGTTAAAAATACTGGTATTAGGGCCGAAGATCTCGCAGAAGAGTATAGAGGTTATTTAAAACAATTGTTTTTGGATGCCTATGGGCAATATCAAACAGCTTTGCAGAGGCAGGGGGTGGTGGATTTGGATGACTTGGTACTCCTGCCCGTAAAGCTACTTCGTACATTCCCGGAAGTCAGAAGTTACTACAATCAAAAGTTTAGATACATATTGGTAGATGAGTACCAAGATACAAATCCGGTGCAGTATGAATTTTTACGGCTTTTAAGTCCGCCGGCTGGAATTTTTGTCGTGGGCGATGATGCGCAAAGTATATATGGGTTCCGCGGTAGCGACATAACAAATATTTTAAACTTTGAACGAGATTTTGAAGGAGCTCAGGTGGTGGTCTTAGACCAGAATTATAGATCTACACAAAATATTTTGGCTGTGGCTGACACTGTGTTAAAACACAGTATAAAACAAAAGCCAAAAACCATGTGGACAGAGAATAAGGCTGGACAGAAAGTAGTGGTGAGAGAACTAGCTGACGAATATGAAGAGGCGAGTTTTGTGGTGGAGAGGATAGCAGGGGGAGAAAAATTAGAAATAGAATCAGGAATCAGGTCGTTCGAGACAGGGAATCAAGAACCAAGTCAAGAAATAGTAGACGACGAGAGACCATTTTCGGTTTTAGATTATATGTTGGGGCAGAAGAGGGGGAGACGAGAATCCCTCCTACGCCAAGGCTACGGCGGACAGGCAAGAATCATGAATCATGAATCAAGTTTAAGATTACCGGAAGAACATGGGTTGCTTTCTAGGTTTGCGGTGTTATATAGGACGCATGCACAGTCCAGAGCCCTAGAGGAAGCATTTTTGTCTGCTGGCATACCGTATAGAGTCTATGGTGGGCTTAGGTTTTATGACAGGGCAGAAGTAAAAGATGCTCTCAGCGCACTTAATGTGCTTTTAAATATAAGAAATGGCTTGGCTCTAAAAAGAGTCTTGTCTAAACCTAATAATGGCATTGGGCAGAAGACAATCGCTGGACTTCGGGAAGCGATTGAAAAGAATCAGGAATTAAGAATTAAGTCGTTCGAGACCCTGAGGGGTCCGGAGACCCTCGAAGGAAATCCAGCAGAAGAAGATTATATTAAAGAGAATTTGGAGTTGGTCCAAGCTACGAGACAAGAACTGGAAACATTACCTAGAACAAAGAGTAGAGCTTCAGTGATAGAGTTTCTAAACCAATTAGAGAGTTGGTTAGAAACTCCGGCTGACTCTTTGCTATCTGACTTGCTTCTACGTATAATTAATGAGTCGGGTTTGATAAAGACTTATTCAGACGGTACAGAAGCAGGCGACTCTAGGGTGGAAAACTTAATGGAATTAGTTTCGGTCGCACGTCAGTACAATGACAAAGGTTGGAAGGAAAGCTTGCCAATATTCCTGGAAAGCGTAGCTCTAGTAACTGAGCTAGATGGAAGTAGCGACGAAACAGATGCGGTCACTTTACTTACGCTACATTCGGCTAAAGGCCTAGAGTTTGATGTGGTGTTCTTTGTAGGGCTTGAGGAGGGTATTTTGCCACATAGTAGAAGTATGCTGGATGAGGCAGCGCTTGCCGAAGAGGTTAGGCTCGCCTATGTGGGCATAACCAGAGCCAGGCACGAGTTGTACATGACTTATGCTAGGCAAAGAGGTGTCTTTGGTGAAACACGTATGTCGGTACCCTCTAGATTGCTTAGGACTTTACCGAATAGTGCGGTAAGCAAGTACGGTGAGCGTGCCACTACCCTGCCCGGACATGAGCTTAGCGATGGTGGAGTGGAGTATGCGCCGGTTGAAGAATAGCAACCAATGTAACAATTAAACATAGTAACAATTTAACCAGTTTATAAGTGGAGAACCTTAGCCCCATTGTACTCGTGTACTCATGTTAAATTGTTAATATGTTAAATTGTAGGTTTTTTTACATTATGATCCAAGAAGAGCTTAAAAAATTACTCAAACGCTATGGTTTAGAACCCAATAAAACGTATGGGCAGAATTTTTTGTTGGATGAAAATATTTTAACAAGCGTAGTAGAATTTGCTGGCGTAACATCAGAGGATGTTGTTTTGGAAGTTGGGCCAGGTATAGGAAATCTGACGAGTATGCTAGCGCTTAAGGCTAAGCAGGTGTTGTGCGTAGAAAAAGATACACAGTTTAAGCCCTTATTAAATGCTTTAGAGAAAAAACATGATAATGTAAAAGTAGTCTATGAGGATATTTTAGATTTTGATTTTGTATCTGAGTTACAAAAGATGCACAAAGAATATCTTTGTCATTGCGAGGAGTCCGCGACGTGGCAATCCCAACATAATTGTATAGCTTTAGATTGCCACGCCCCAAAACGGGCTCGCAATGACAGAAATTATCTAAAACTTCATTATAAAGTTGTAGCAAATTTACCTTATTATTTAACAGGAGCAGCTTTCCAGTTATTTTTACGTACTGTGCAGGTCAGGCCTTCTAGCATTACCGTGCTTATCCAAAAAGAAGTAGCGGAGAATGTGGTGGCTAAACCAGGTAAGACTAATCTACTGAGTTTATCGGTTCAGTTGTTGGGTTTGCCTAGGATAGTGCAAATAGTGCCATCTACTAGTTTTTTCCCGCCGCCAAAGGTTACAAGTGCGGTGTTGCATATTGATGTACCTACTAAGTCATTATACATAGATGTGGACGAGAAAATGTTTTTTCAGGTGGCCAGGGCTTGCTTTTCTGGTAAGCGGAAACAAATTCACAATAGCCTGGCTAGTGGATTTAACTTTAGTCAGGACAAAACTTTAAAGATTTTAAAGTCGGTAGGGGTGGCGGAGACCGAAAGGCCACAAAGACTGTCTGTCCAGGATTTTATAAATCTGTCTAAGGCCGTAGAGGCGGCTTTGTAGTAAGAATGGATTAAGTAAATAAGTAGTATGTAAGAACAAAGTACGTAAATAAGAATTATGCGTAGCCTCTAGGGATTTAATAATTTTTTTTAATATGCTGTTACATGAATTAGTTTTGGCTAGCGTATTTTATGGGGTAAGCCTATTGTTTACCTTTGTGGGTTTGCCTTTTACTGTGCGTGTATTTAGCAACACGACTCTAGCTTATATAGCAGCTAGATTTACTGGTCTACTCTTGTTTGGCTATTTAATTTGGTTACTCGCTTCAGCACACATACTAGACTATCAGTCTTTGTGGGTTTTGGTGTTGTTCTTGCTTGCTCTTGTACTTAGCTGCTTTAGTCTAAGGAAGCATTTTACTAATATAAAATTTGCACACTTGTCATTGCGAGCCCCGCTCTGGGGGCGTGGCAATCTAAATTCA
>JAHFJI010000039.1:4517-9869 GCA_023245955.1 Candidatus Doudnabacteria bacterium
GGTGTTGTTCTTGCTTGCTCTTGTACTTAGCTGCTTTAGTCTAAGGAAGCATTTTACTAATATAAAATTTGCACACTTGTCATTGCGAGCCCCGCTCTGGGGGCGTGGCAATCTAAATTCATCATTCAACTCCGAGATTGCCGCGTCGCAGACTCCTCGCAATGACACGAAAAGACCAAGCTGGTCGTGGAAAAACATATTTGGCTTGGAACTATTGGGTTTGTTGGTTTATTTAATCTATCTATATCTAAGATCTCATAACGCAGAAATAAATGGTACAGAGCGGTTTATGGATATGGCGCTTCTGTCTGCTACTGGTAAGACGAATTATTTCCCATTTGTAGATTCGTGGTATGCAGGCAAACCGGTAAATTATTACTATTTTGGGGCTTATTTAATGAGCTTGTTGAGTAATCTGGCACGCTTGCCATATGCACTTACTTATAACTTTTCACTTGGGCTTATTTATGCTCAGGCTACGTTACTCGCAGGCGGGCTTATTTATGCCATTTCTAAGTCCAAGGTGTTTGCTTTTTTTGGGTCCGTATTTTTAACTTCTGCTGGTACGGTGTTCTTTGCAAATTGTGTATTGCAAAATTGGCTTAAAAATATTCCAGCTTGCAGCTACGCGTCTTCTACTAGGCTTTTTAGCCCTTCGTACATCATCAATGAAATTCCGTCTTATAGCTTTACGGTTGGTGATCTGCACGCTCACTTATTGGCTTTGCCAGTATTTTTACTCGGATTATCTTTTTTATACGCGCTATGGCTATCGGAGAAGCGCCAGCTTAGCTTGTTGTTTGTTTTAATTGTATTACTGGGAAGCATAGGGCTGATTAATCCATGGGATTTGATTACTCTGACTTGTTTGCTCCTACTAGTCATATTTTGTAAGTCTCTTTGGCTGATGCGGTCAGGTGATTGGTCGCTCGCACGGGACTGGCTAGTGGTCTTGTTTCTAGTTATGTTTTGTACATTTGTGCTTATGTGGCCAGGCACGCGTAGTTTTCAAAACCCCGTTATGGGTCTAGGCTTTGCACCGAGCTTTGTTAAGGTACACAAGCTTCTAGGTAGCCAATGGCCAACTCCTCTAACTGCAGAAGTGGGAATGTGGGGATTGTTTATTTTGTGCGGGGTTTATTTTGTGAGCAAGCATACGGCTTGGCGAAAAATGGAGGGCAGGTTCTTATTGTTATTGGCAATGCTGTCTTTGGGCATAATTGTTGGTGTGGAATTGTTTTTTGTAAGGGATATATATAGTGTGGCGAATCCTATGTATTTTAGAGCCAATACTACTTTTAAGTTTGGCTATCATGCTTGGACCATGTTAACAATTGCAACTTTTGCCGGACTGGGTATGGTGGTGAGTGAGTACAAAAAACAGGCTAGGTGGATAGTTTGGGTGCTTGTAGGCATTTTGCTAGTCTCTGGGGCTGTATATCCGGTGGCGGCTATCAGACAGTTTTACCTCGGCGGTACAAGCAAACTCACGTTAGATGGCTCTATGTGGATGCGGACTACTAGCCCAGGAGACTTGGCAACCATCGGTTACATTAACGAAAATATATCAAAACGCACAGTTATTGCTGAAGCGGTGGGCGATAGTTATACTACTTTTAGTAGAGTTAGTACTTATACGGGGCAAATTACTCCAATGGGTTGGCAGACGCATGAGTGGACTTGGAGATTTCATCCGGTGATGCCTGGTGCAGTGAACGGCGAAACTGGTTGGACTGCAGTTAGCTTGGTAGCTGGAGATATTAAAGCTCTTTACGAGACAGAGAGCATTGGTACGGCAAAGCAAATAATTTCTAAGTACGGTATTCAGTATGTGTATGTAGGAATGCTGGAGCGCAATAAATATGCTGGTTTAAACGAAGCTAAGTTTGCGAATTTAGGACGTGTTGTATTTAGTTCGGGTGAAAGCTTACTGTATAAAATAGATGATAAGTAGTGGCACTATTAGGCTTATACTCTACCCTTGCGGTACAAAAAGTCTTCTGGACGACCGGATATTTATCTTGGCTAATTATTAGACCTCATTCCTAACCCCATATGAAACAATCTTTGTCTATTGACGGCTGTAAAAAATTAAAAAATACTCACCGATACTACGGCATCGCTTGCGTTTTTTTTCGCTCGCCACTAGAACAAAGCTATTTCATAGCAGGTTATGCAAGAGGTCTACTTATTACTCCTTACTAATCTCGTGTTGCAGTTTAACAATTGAACACAAAAAGTCTCAAAAGGTTTGGGTTGGTTATAGTACTTGTTGATAACCAAGTTGTAATTTTTCATAAATTATGACATTATGAATATAAGCTCTAAAGCTTTACAAGAAATAAAATCATATATGTCTATAAATAAACAAATCATCCTTTTGGTCGCCATATCACTACTTGCGGTGAGCTGTTCTAAAGCCCCATCTACAGCTGTGCCGTCAACGAATACTGGTTCACAAGATTCTACCTCCACTAATCCAACAACCTCTAGCACTACAAATAGTACTCCAAAAGATTGGAAGCCTTTTGCGGTTGCTGGCGATTCTAGTTTTAGTGTGGCCGTTCCTCCTAAATGGGTAGAAGACAAGGCAACTACTAAGAATCATTTCGTTTTACGTTCCAGAATAAATGCGGATGGTACTAAATTAGGTGATTCTCTAATGGAGTTTACTACCAAGCCTACAGCTGGTAAGAGTTTATCTGAACAGGTTCTAGCAGACGTCGCCTACGGAAAGAGTATTGGTAAACCCGGTTTGGGTAGAACTGAGAGTGGGTTAGAGTATGCTTTTGCCACATTTTCAGATCCAACTAGCCAGGTAAAAAATTGGTCAGGTTATGCTTTGGGTTTAAGTAAAAGTGCTTATGTGTTTATTTTAACTGCAAGTAATGGTGAAAATTCTGATATAGTACAAATTGTAAAGAGTGTAAAGTAGGACTTACGCGCTTGAATGAACTGACAGGAGTTGTCCCTCTTTAAAACTTATGCCCCAAGGGGTTTGGCCAATTACTTCGTTATTTTCTTGCGGTTTGCCTCGCCGTAGTATAACTACGCCTTCGGCAAAGCCTCAGAAAATGCCTCGTACTTGACCAAACGCGTAAGTCCTATGAAGCTTAAAAATTAATTTTAAATATTTCAATAACTTGCTTAAAATACATTTATGACTAAAAAATTATACAAATTCAGCCAGCCTGCTTTATACGGATTGTTAATTATTTTAGTAGCGGGTTTTTTTGTAACTGTGGCTAAGCAGACTTTTGCGACCCATTGCTTTGGCAGTGTAACTGCTTGTCACTCTACTTCTTCAGGACCCGCCGAACCAAATCCTGGCCCTACTCCTACACCTTATGGGCCAAATACAGATTTTATTACTGAGTGTGGCCCAAACCAGGTAAACCTAGGAAATTCTGGCAGAGCTGCTACTGCTAGGCCTAATTGTGCTGAGTGCCCTCCAAATACTTACAGGGTGACGGCTGGAGACCAAGAAGCTTGTTTGCCCAGAGGTCAGACGTTGACTATTTCTTGCGAACCTGCAGGTTATACCTTTGTTGCTGTTAGATCCGCTAGTGGTCCGTGTTGTTCTAGACGTGCTATCCCGCTCCCACGTACTACTGTTGGTAACTTTGGTGACTTGTACCATGAGCCGCTTGGTGGAGCTAGTGAGACTTGGATGTGTACGAGCGGCGGCGGTTTAGATAATTATGAGCCCGGTGATAATGGTAGCTCCACTCCAACTGCTACTCCTGCTAGTGGTACTACAGGTAACCCCACTCCAACACCAGTCAATGGATCTACTGGGGCCGTCCCAACTCCGTATGGGCCAAATAGTAATTTTATCTCTCAGTGTGGATCAAATCAAATTAACTCAGGTAACTCTGGGCGTGGTGCTAATGCCGTTGCTAACTGTGTAACTTGTCCACCAAATACATTTCGTGTAGTGGCTGGAGATCAAGAAGCTTGTCTTCCAGCTGGACAAACACTAACTCTCTCCTGCGAACCAGAAGGATATACCTTTGTTACTACTAAATCCCTTGGTAGTGTGTGTTGTTCTAGACGTGCTATTCCACTGCCTGGTACTACGATTGGTGACTTTGGTAGCTTGTACCTTGATCCACTTGGTGGAGCTAGTGAGACTTGGAAGTGCGTAGGTGCAGATTTGCCAGGGTCACATGCTACTTCTGGGTCTGCTGGTGGAACTACAAATCCTACGCCAACGCCGATACCCACTGGAGACAGGTTCGTTTGTCAGCCAGACGGGTATAGATTTAATGCCTCTGATGGTTCTGAATCTGTTATATGTTGTTCACGCGTGGCCACTCCATCGGATCAGCTAAACATGCGTACTTGTCGTTCTACTACTGTTATAAATCCTATTACTACTCCTACACCAATACCAACACCTACTCCTGTACCAACTCGTGTTACCTGTGGTTCTGGTACGTGTGCTCCAGATCACTTGTGCCAGACTTCTAATACTACCGGAAGCCCTGTATGCTCGGCACAACCTTGTCAGTACGGAGTCAATCCGAGTGATACTAGGTACTGTAATCCTGCACCTACACCTACTCCACTATCTGCTGGGCCTACTGGAAACATTACTACTTTGAATAATAGTAGATGTGTGAGTGCTACTGGGGAAGCAGTAGTTTGTGAAGTCGCAACACCCAACGCACAGAGCTTGGATAATGGTGCTTTGGTATACTTGTGGCATAGTCTGCTAACTAAAGATAAAGATACGGGTATTGCCAATACTAGCAGATGTAAATCTGGTCATGCTAGCTTGCTAGATGCTGGGCCATTTCCAGTCAGCGGGTATGGTTTGTACCAATGTACTCAATAATTAGTTATACATGCTTGCAACGTAGGCATGATCAAAGAAACAAATATATATGAGAATACGAAACATGGCTTTAGTGGGTCTCTCGGTTGCACTTATGGCAGCAGGTTGTAATAGTAACAAAGGTGCAGATAAATCTGCTTCCTCTGTAACTCCAACTACTACCAAAACTGAGCAGTCTCCACCTTTAGAAGATCTTTTGGCTAATAACCCTGGTGTACCGACTGGTTTTGTCCCCTATGAGGGGGATGGCTATAGGTTGCTTGTGCCTACTACTTGGTCTCGTAAGTCCGGGACAAGTGCTAATAATTTTACTCTAAGCAACAATAGCAGTCTAAGTATCGTTCAGTCGGGTGGTGTGGTTATGGAGGTGTCCATAGTGTCTAAGTCTACTCAAACTGACATAAAAGACGTAGTGACCACTCTAGTTAAAGGTCAGCAAAATATTACAAAACTTAGCGAAAGCTTTGCTAATAATGGCGCAAGAATTATTTCTGCTTCTTATGGTCCATCCA
>JAHFJI010000003.1 GCA_023245955.1 Candidatus Doudnabacteria bacterium
GAGAAAGTTCAACAACCATTTTGGAGCCACTTTCCCGGAACCAAAGAATCACTTACTCAAGCCGTTACGCATCATGAGTCTTAAAGACCCGAGTAAAAAAATGAGCAAGACTCATGACGAACCGCTTTACTTAGATGACTTACCAGCTGAACTGGAAAAAAAGATTAAAAAAGCGGTTACGGCAACTAGTGGTAACGGAGAATCCCTTGGAGCAGAAAACTTACTTTATTTACTCTCTCAGTTCGGTACCCAGGAACACATAGCACAGTTCGCAAGTGCCAAAAAAGATGGCTCTATCAAATATAGTGAGATTAAAACAGTACTAGCAGAAAGCATCGCCAACCACTTTGCGGACTTCCGAGAAAAGAAAAAAGAACTTCTTGCCAGACCAGACAGACTTGCTCAGATACTTGGTGACGGCGCGCACAAAGCCCGCGAGGTAGCAAGTGCGACACTCACAGAAGTCAAACAAAAAATTGGACTGCTCTAGCAGTCCAATTTTTTAAACCCTATCAACTCACCGCCTTGTCATTGCGAGGAGGCTTTGCGACGTGGCAATCTATACTTATAATTTAGACGGGTTGGATTGCTTCTCCGCCAGCTGGCGGATTCGCAATGACAGAGCATACGTGCATCACATCTTACCTAGCCTTACTCAACAACGCTCGAATAACTTTTTTTGTCGCCTCTATGTTAGCTACAGACACGTAGTCTACTCCGGTTTTTACCACTGCGTAGTCGTTACCGCCAGGAAATATGGCGTCCCCCACAAAGACCATGTCTTTAATTTTTACCCGTACGTATTTTTGAATTTGCCGAATGCCGTAGGCTTTGTCGGCTCCTTTTTTTGTAACATCTATAGAAGTAAAACCAGCGGCGTGGACTGCTAAATTGGGTAAATATTTCTGCATAAGTGTAACTATTCGCATTTTGGTTTTAATATGTTTGCGCCCCCATTGTTCCTTAAGCAACACACCTTTCCTTCCCAGAACAGTAACTGCATCCTGCCCGAAAACCGAAAAAGTTACTTCGGTCTTGCGGTCTTCTATTAGCTTACCGTAGGTTTTTTTTGGCTCTTTATAACCAATTTCTGCAAACACTTTTTCAAATGTCTGTTTAATTTTTACTCGCTGCAACTTTGTAAGTGGGTGGGTGTATACTTGCTGCCACCCATGGTGGTGTTTATAAAATGCTGCAGCTGTAGTTGGGAACAAAAAAAGATTGTCTAACAAAACTCCCCGGTCAGTTAACTTCCGCAAAAATAAATCCTGGAAAACCGCGTATTTACCCCCACCAATAATTGCCACTTTTTTTGTAGCAAGTAATTGGCTAAACAATGTAGCCATTTCTCTGTCCACAGGTGACTTAGTACGTATGAGTGTGCCGTCTAGGTCGAACACAATTACTTTTTTTGGCTTAAGTTTTTCTGGATGTGTAACTTTCATATGTAACTGTATGTACTCCGATAATTTTTGACCCTGCTCTATCTACATAAATAGTATATACTGCCTTGGCGAAGTTACAAATTTCCTTTACACTATATAATAATATGTCATTTCAAATTGGCATAGCGTGAACACAACCAGACATCTTATTCCATTCGAGTTTAATATAAAAATCCCAAACCACATTTGGAAAGTTAATGCCTCCAGGGGCATTACTGGCAAATTTGAGAGGGTTAAACAAAAATAGGCTCTTGTAGCCTATTTTGTTTTATCAGTTGAGGTTAAAATCAATTTCCCTTCGGGTTTAGTCCAATCTGTAAATCTCCACCAATTTGGAACAAACAAGAAGCACACATAATTTTCACCAACCGATTTGCCAAGTTTTTCTGGAAATTTGCCATGATAGACATTCTCGTACAAATCAGCTTCGCTATCTTTTATCAACCTAGCTATTCCATCCATTTGAAAAGTCTTCATATTGGCCTCGTTAGAACCGATAACTATGGATGCTCTGGTTTCTTGTTTACCAAACAATGGTTCGCTTTTTTTATAACGCTTATCAGTTTCAAAGAAAAACATCAATGGGTCATCTTGATGAGCAAAATGAACAGTTGCAGCATGAGGCGCGCCATCCATCATTTCCACCGCCAAAACACAAATTCGTTGACTGGATATGTAATCTAAAATTTCCTTGCTCATAAATATGCTTTTAACTTATCAGCGTATGGTTTCTTTTCTTCCATAGTTGGCCAATAGGTATCTTTATGGTTCAAATAAAGATTGTCATCCTTATATCGAGGATAAATATGAAGATGATAATGCCATACATCTTGATTACCTGCTGGTTCGTTGTGTTGTCTTGTAGACACCCCATCACATAGATATGCCATTTTGAAAGCGACTGCGATACGCTTTGATAAATCAAAAATTTTATGGCCAATTTCTTCGGGTAAATCGTAAAGGTTTTCTATATGTTGATTTGGAACAATAATTACATGGCCTGGATTTGACCTCCACCATTTACCAGCAATAAAGGCCGTTAACAACTCGTCCCTAAAAACAACGCTGCCTTCTTGGCTTCCATATTCGGTCGGTTCACCCTTGGCAATCTGACATAACGGACAAATATATTTTTGCGGTTCGTGGTTATACATATGAGAATGATAGCAAAAAATGCCTTTTTAAGCGATTTCTTATCACGAGTCCATAATGTTTACTATTTACCTAGTTTATGACAAAATTAGGGTAATTTTAAGACCATAACAGCATGAAGCTTATATACCAAAAAGACTATATTTCTATTCACAAGTTCAACCCTATTGAGTTGCCAAATTTTGTTGTCCTTACAGGAGTAAATGGTTCAGGCAAAAGCCACTTATTAGAAGCAATTGCTAATAAATCTATAGTCCTAGAAGGGGAAGAAAACGCCAAAGTTATACGATTTGATTATAGAGATTTTTATTTAGAAAACGAGGCAGCTTATAATGCCCGTCAAATTATTGACGACAGAACAAATGCTTGGAACTTTTTCCAAAACAATATACAAAACCAAATTAAATCATTTAGGGATAGCCTTGCTCCTGATTATGAAAAATTAGCTGAAATATCTCGCATAAATTTCAAAAACTTTCTTGACCTAAAAGAAACGGATATTAACGAGACGGCTCTTTTTGATAAATATAAACAATATAAAACAAACTTCCGTAATTTCGCTAACCAAGAAAATCATAGAAATAATCAGCAAGCGCTGGGTGTTTTTCCTATTGCCTATAGTATTCCATATAGCTTGGATGAACTTGAAAAAGAACAGTTTGATTATTTATATAAACCATATCAATTCAAAAATGATTTCTTACCTCAACAATTGGGTAAAGTTATTTGGGACTACCAAATAAAATATCGAACAAACGAAATAAATGAATTTGAAAATGAAAAACACGGAAAAAATTACCCTGTTATTTCCGAAGAGGACTTTATAAAATTACATGGTTCAAAACCTTGGGAAATACTAAACAGTATCCTTGAAAAATTCGGAACGATTGAATATAGATTACCTTCTCCCGAAGGAAGTGATTATTATAGCGATTTTCAGTTTAGATTGGAGCATCCCAACAAACACTTAAAAATAGATTTTTCGTCCTTGTCTTCTGGTGAAAAAGTGCTAATGGCACTTGTTGCATCGATATACAAAGCATCTTCTGACCAGCATTTCCCGGACATTTTATTGTTGGATGAAATTGATGCATCACTACATCCTTCAATGATAAAAAATTTGCTGGACACTATGAACGATATTTTTCTTAAAAATGGGACTAAAGTAATTCTAGTTACTCACTCTCCTACAACCGTAGCCCTAGCCCCCGAAGACTCAATATATGTTATGAATAAATTGGGAGAAAGTCGTATTGAAAAGAAAAATAGGAACGATGCGTTAAGTATTTTGACCGAAGGTTTTGCTACCTTAGAAGAAGGTCTTAAAATTTTTGACGAAATAAGTAAACAAGATATATCAATTATTTCCGAAGGTAAAAATGTTGAGTTGATAAAAAAAGCGTTAGAATTAAACGAGATTAAAGATATTGATGTCATTACTGGTGTAGAGGGAAATTCGGGCGATAGCCAATTAAGAACGATTTTCGATTTTTTATCCAAAATCCCTCATCAGAAAAAGGTAATTATTGTTTGGGACTCTGATGTAAAATATATCCTGCAAGCACAAAATAGCACTTATCCCTTCATTTTCCCTGTAAACCCTGGTAATAAGTTAGCGGAACGAGGAATTGAAAATTTATTTGCCAAAGAATTATTTTCAAATTTTATCACAACTGTGAAAGACTCTAAAGATAAAGAGTTAAAAAAGTTTGACTCTAACAGAAAGAGTGATTTTGTAAATTTAATTATATCTAGAAATAAAAAAGATGATTTTGCAAACTTTAAGCCTCTATTAGATAAAATCGAGGAAATAAGAAAACAAAATGGCAGCTCCAAAGGGTAATACAAACGCTATTGGAAACAGTGGCGGCAAAACAGTTAATGACCGAAAACTGGCTGCTGAAATCAGAGGCTTAGCCTTAAAGAAAATCAAAGTAATTTTGAAAGGCAAAGAGTCAGAATTTCAGAGGCAGATTTTGTTGCGTCTTGCTGGTAGTGTATTACCTCGTCTCAAAGAAGCCGATAGTGTTTACGAACCGCCTATCATAATGTTTGACCCTGCTTTTAAGCCAGTGGTCTTGGAAAAGCGCGTATTAGAAAACAGAATAATGGATGATGATTTGAGTTCCCAAGCTATGCGAAAACAGCTATAATGTAAATACAATTTAATGCCTAAACCTGTAGTAATATAGGCATGGCGCTAAAAACTCATGACAATACTGAACCCTACGTTCAGCTACTTGTCATGAGTCGTACCTCGAAAGGGGTGCGGGGCTGCAAAGTCCATGCTGGCGTGGGGCTTTGTGTTCCTGCCAGCGGAAACACTTAAAAGGCATGGACTCAAAACAATTTATAAATGATGAAGTATTAAAAATAGACAATCGTCTATTTTGCGCACGCATTATCGGTTACTCTGTTAGTTACTTTTTAATTTCTTGGTGGCTTAACAGCATTAGGACAACTGCCTCACTTTGGATTGTCTGGCCATTGATAATAATCCAATTTGTATTATATTTTTCAATTTTTTATACGAGCTATTCGCGTTCAAAGGTTTTTGGTCTCAATAAGACTCTAGCGCTTATTATTTTTGTCGTACTTACTGTTGTGGGTAGAGTTAATGACTGGGAAGTATTGGTTATACCTCTTTTGGCTGTTGTTATGATTATTCTCTCGTCTCGAAATAAAAAGGTTTCTAAAGAGTGGCTATCTACTCAATCCGAAAAATAGCATACTATATGTCAGAAGACGGAAATTGCACACATGTCAGACAAGGAACTGTAATGATAGGTTATAGTCCTAAAAAGGACTCCCTATTGTATAAAATGTCAGCCTGCCTCGATTGTGGCCTGTATATGGACTCATTGGGTCATTTGGCTAGTTTTGAGCAGGATGCATCAGAAGAGCTTGGCAGAGAATGGAAATGGAAAGAAACGCATATGACGGCACAAGAATTGGAGAGTTGGCGACCAGAAGACAATACACGCATAGTCTGTATTCCATAAATCCCTTCCTAATTTGGCCTTATTTGCATGGGTAATTGAGTTTACTCAATGATTTTAGATTATCCCAAATTATCACCAAATGTTAGAATGATTAAAATAATACTTTTCTATGAGGTTAAAGTATTCAAAATCTAACGAGCTGTGGCATCGGATTATTGTAAGAAAAAAGGTGCGGGAGCTGGTCGAAAAATTCCGAACAGAATGGAACATACCTAAGTATGGTTTTGACGATGAAGAAAAAACAAAAAAATTCATGCTTGAAAATAGAGGAAAATTTTGGAAGCCTCTCAATGAATACATTAAGCAGTGCAGAGAGGATATAAGTTTTCCAAATGATGCTCAATTTCAATATGAAATGATATGGCATTTTATCAATGGCCACGCAGACGGCGAAGGATTAAATTTCACTGGATGCGATTTAGATTTGAGCAACTACAACAAAGATGGGACAATTGCTATTAAAATTGGTGTTAATTCAACCGCGGAAGATGTAAAAGATTTTATAAATAGCAAAAAAGGCTTCATTGTCGCATTGCAAAAAGATTATAGGAAAAAACACAATCTTAAAACTTCAAAAATTAGGAGCAGTAATAACAGGAGTAGGGATGCTTTAATTTATTACTTTGCTCAAAGACCAATAAATGAACTTTACCAAGCTGTCTTAAACAAAGACCCTGATTATGTCAGGCCTGGTTATAAAGAAGCAATCATAAAGAAACTTTTAGAAGAATTTAGGATAAAAATTAACGATACAGAAATCAAAATGATAATAAGTCGTCAAAGAAAACTACGAGACAAGTAACACTTATGTTGTCTACATAAGTGTAGGTATATTGCAGTTTCAATATCGTGTTTAATAAATCCATAGTGAAGACTATGGTTTTTTAATTTCATAGATTTCCTGAGGTAAATCCCGCTAGGGATTTGGACAGCCCAACCTCAGGAACTGTCCAAGTCCTCAGCGGCATTTATTTTACTCTTACAGCTTAAATCTAGGCTTTAAGCGCAAGGTAAATCCTTGCGTCGCCCCAATCTCTACGAGATAGCCTGCGGACGATAAATGGCAGGTGGCAAGTGTGCCAGATAACGGAATACTCATCTGTTGCAGACAAAGGCAACGAGCGAAGCGTTAATCTTCGCCGCCGAATATCACAACATTATTACCAGATTACTACATAAATAAGAATGGACTGCAAAGATAGGAAACGGCTCGTGGGTGGTGGGGCTAAGTAAGACAATAGCAAAACAATATGCGAAACAAGCACTACAAAACTAAATGTTTTAGATTATCCGATGAAATTTCGGCGGAGCTTAAAGCATCACGAGAACTATCGAAGTTATCTTGGAACTTATATTTCAAAGCAATGCTCAAAAAAGCACAAAAGCAAAATAGGGATAACAAGCATGAGAAAGAAGCCAAAAAATAAGTTAAAACTGCCTGAACTTGATTATATCTTTTCAGACAAGAATGCCCAGCGTCTCAACGCCGCTTTTGATATTATATTTGAAGAAACTCTAAAGACTTTTGGTAATTTGACAACTAAGAACAATTAGGAATATAATAACTTCATGGAATTTATGACCTTAGAACAAGTGGCCAAATACTTTGGGGTTCACCCTCGCACTGTTATGCGCTGGCTTCAACAGGGTAGTCTTAAGGGCTATAAGTTGGGCAAAGGCAAAACTGCCCTACTTCGTATACCTAAAATTGAGGTTAAAAGATTTTTAGATAAACACAAAATAAAATGAACCTGACAATCGAAAAACCAATTAAGTTGATTGCTACCTACGCTCGTGTATCTGATAACCCTGATGAAGAAGAAGGAAGTATAAAAAATCAGGCAATGACTTTTAACGAACTTGCCGAAAAAAATAACTGGCAGATAGTCGAAGAGTATAAAGACGACGATTGGAGCGGCGATTTTTTAGAGCGACCTGCGCTTGATAAACTGCGCCTTGATGCAAAGAATAAAAACAAGGTTTGGGAAGCCGTGCTTATTTATGACCCCGACCGATTAGCTCGCCGTTATTCCTACCAAGAACTTGTAATGGATGAATTAAAAGAAGCAGGGGTGGAAGTTATATTTGTAACTGTTCAAGCTCCAAAAAACCAGGAAGATAAAATTTTGCATGGAGTTAGAGGGTTGTTTGCCGAATATGAAAGAGCCAAAATAGCTGAAAGATTTAGACTTGGTAAACTTCGCAAAGTCAGAGAAGGTCATATTCTAACAACTAAACCTTTGTATGGTTATAATTACATTCGCAACAACAAAGAAACCAAGCAACACGGATATTATGTTATTGAACCAGGTGAGGCCAAAGTTGTTAAAATGATATTTTCTTGGGTAGCTAATGACGGCCTGACATTGAGAACGATTGTAAAGAAACTTCAACTTCTCGGCATTAAGCCACGCAACAGCAAGCGAGGTGTATGGAATACAAGCACACTTAGCACAATGTTACGACATAGAGGATACATAGGTGAAGCGCACTATGGAGCTTCTTATGCAGTCGTTCCTGAAAATCCACTCAAAAATGAAAAGTATAAAAAATTAAAAAAGACCAGTCGCAGATTAAGACCAAAAGAAGAATGGATAATAGTTCCCATTCCCCCACTCATCCAACCAGATATGTTTGAACAAGCTGGTAATAGATTAAAAGAAAATTTTGCTTTGTGCCAGAGAAACAGAAAAAACGAATACTTACTTGCCAACAAAATATATTGTGCCTGTGGCAAGCATAGACACGGAGAAGGATATTATAATAAACCCAATCGGTATTACCGTTGTGATGACAGAGTGTTAAATTTTCCACTTCCTGCTCAATGTAAAGAAAAAGGTGTTAATGCTGTTTTGGCCGATAAACTTGTTTGGAACAAAATTTCAGGCTTAATGAGCTCACCAGAATTGATGAAAGAACAAGTAAGTCGTTGGTTTAAGGGCAGACAAACAAAAGCTCAATCAGAACTAGTTGATACACAGGCTTTAGAAAAAGAGAAGCAAAAACTATCTGAACAAATGGAACGCTACAATAAGGGTTATGGGGCAGGCATATTCGACCTAGAGCAGTTAAGGGCATACATCTCTCCTCTTAGGCAAAGGATGGCTCAAATCGATAACCAAATCGTAACTGCAAAAAATCATCTTAGCCAAACACAATTAGAAGAGCCCAATAAGCAACAAATGGAGAACTTCGCAGAGAAAGCAAAGAAGACCTTGCAGGGCTTGAAATTTGAAGCTAAAAGAGAGATAATAGTCAATACTGTCGAGAAAGTTATAGCTACTAAACAATTCTTAAAAGTAACGGGCTTCGTCCCAGTCACTAATCCAAATGTCCAGTTCATCTCACTCCATCGGAATTGTGGGGTTGCCGAATGTTGGCAAGTCTACCCTCTTTAACGCCATTACTAAGAGTAAGGTTGAAGCTGCCAACTACCCTTTTGCGACCATAGACCCAAATGTGGGCGTGGTTAGCGTACCCGACGAACGGTTAGCAAAACTGGCCGAGCTAGAAAAAAGTGAAAAAATAGTCCCTACAACAATTGAGTTTGTAGACATTGCAGGCCTTGTTAGTGGTGCCCACAAAGGCGAAGGTCTGGGCAACCAGTTCCTCTCTCACATTCGCGAAGTAGACGCTATTATGGAAGTGGTACGAGTGTTTGAGAACGATGACATTATCCATGTATCGGGTAAGGTAGACCCGGTAAGTGATATGGAAACCATAGCCATAGAACTGCAACTCGCCGATCTACAAACCGTAGACAAGAGGCTGGAGTCCGTAGCCAAACAAGCAAAAACCGGTGACAGAGAGTTTATAGTGAAAAAACAAGTCTTGGAAAAGTACAAAGCTGCACTAGAAACCGGACAAATGGCCAACACAGTTGTGCTTACAGAAGAAGAAAAAGCTAATAGCAAAGACACCCAGCTACTCACAAATAAACCCTTCCTCTACATCGCCAACTCAGAGTTTGATATGTCACATAAGACCTATACGTCATATACGACCAATAGGAAGGATATGATTCCAGTGGATGCAAAGCTTGAGAGCGAACTCTCAGAGCTAACAGACGAAGAACGTGCAGAGTACCTCTCTGAGCTCGGCCTACCCGAAAGCGGACTAGATAAAATTATCAAAGAAGCCTACAAAACTCTGGGCCTTATCACTTTCATTACCGCCGGACCTAAAGAAAGTAAAGCCTGGACTTGCATCAATGGCTCCAAAGCACCTCAGGCCGCAGGCAAGATACACACCGACTTTGAAAAAGGGTTCATCCGCGCGGAAGTTATCCAGTGGGACAAACTCCTAGAAGCCAACGGGTATGTAGGTGCAAAAGAGCGAGGCTGGCTTCGCGTAGAAGGCAAAGAGTATATCGTCCAAGACGGCGACGTGGTGCATTTTCGGTTTAATGTATAGCAACTTACAGAATGGAACCGAAGCTTGAAGCTATCCAAAAACTAATATCACACGTGCATAATAACAATTATGCGGGTTTTCTTGTCTCCGGCCATACCAATACTGTTACAGAATCCCTACTGCAAGATAACTGGAAAATACAATACCCAAGCGAAACCATGCCTCCCGTTTTTTCTTTCGACGGGGAGGCCAACACGATACTCTACAAAAAAGATATGAGCGAAGAAACGCGAGTCAAAGAGGCGCAAAGCATAATAACCCGGTCGTTTCCTAATCTTAATGCACATAAAGATGACAAGCTGTGCTACGTGGACGAGACTATTAACAGCGGATACAAATACGAACGCCTGAAAGATATTTTTAAAAAACTTGGTTTCAATCACGTAGACTTTGCCTTCTTTGCCGGCATGGAAAATCATGAATATGACAACGAAGTCTTTATAGGTGTCAAAGACGATGAGCTTACCGGAAGATTTGTCATTGAGTCTCTAGCAATACACGGATACGAATCAGACGTAAATAAAGTCCTGCCCAAAAACGCACTACGGTAAGAGGAACTACCGAATATTTAACTATTGACATAGTGTGTTTTCGGCTTAATGTATAAGATGGCTAGCAAAATCTTCATACACATATTTAAAAAATTCTCGATTTTTAAGCGAGGACTTTTTACTTTCACAAACGCGGTAACATCTGCAGCAAACAAAAGCACTGACGAGTTAGGGGTCGTCAGTGCGAAAGATGCACGCCACTAGCCAATAGCCAAAAGTGGCACCGCCCAGTATTGTTCTAGCTTCATCGAAATCAAGAAGCCAAGAAACATAACCAACTAGGCCGCCCACCAAAAGGCTACAAGCAATCCTTTGAGCCATTCCGGGAGGAAGGCCGACAAGAAACGTCTGTACCCCAGCAATGGTTGCACCAACCAACAAAGTTAGCAGAAATATATAGTCTTCTCCCAAAACCGCCCTCCTCTCGATTATGGGATAGTCGCGTCAGCTAGGGCGCGACTCCTCCAGCCAGATATAGCTGCGGCATCGCAGGCTTGGACTTGTAAAATCAGGCACTGGTGGGCTTCTCGGAAACCTGACTCTGCGCGGATGGCTTTGTCTCTCGCTCGAGCCGCACGCCCAACGTTAACGAGTAGACATACTTTCACAGGTGATACACCTATGAAAGCTGCTATGGTTTTAGCCGCCACATAAAGCCCGCCCGCCACGATACACAATCCAAGACAAATGGCTACTCCATAGCCAATTGTTCTACCAGAGAAATCGTCCAAATCATCTGGGTCGGTAATCATAGAAAACCTCCTTGAAATTCAAGCTACCCCTATAGTAGTTGAATAGAGGTATGGTAAACGTTTGATTTATTTTTGCATAGTAAGCCCACTAGGCAAAATCAAAAAAACCTGGTAGAATAGTAGTAACTTGTTGTAAATAAGCGGTTTATGACAAACAACTACGTAATTAACTCTATTTTCTGCTTTGAGAGTATAGGTACGCAATAGCTATCTAAGCCCAAAATAAGCAGAAATGAAAGGAAATCTTTCATGCCACGATACGAGCTGTGCTACATTCTGGCTGCGCAAGTGAGCGACGACCAGGTGCCAACTGTGACCAAACAAATTAAGCAATTTGTTGCTGACTTTGGCGGTACCGAGATACAAGAAGAGCAATTAGGTAAGAAAAAGCTTAGCTACCCTATTAAGAAAACCAGAAATGGTTTTTATGTAGTGGTAGAGTTTACTATGGACAGCAGAAAAGTAAACGAACTAGAAGCCAAAATTCGCACCCAAACTGCCACCATTATTCGCCACTTGGTTATAAACATAGACGAGCATGCCCGCAGAAGTGCTATAGACAAAGTGGTACAAAGCACGCTTTCCAAAAACCCGGAAGAGGAAGAAGAACAGGCTCCTGCAAAAAAAGCTCCTACTCCAAGACCTGCCCCTAAAGCAGAAAAAGTAGAAGCTGAGCCAACTACTCCAAAAGCTGAGCCAGTAGAAATTTCCTCAGAAGAACTAGACAAAGAAATAGAAGCAGCCTTGTCTGAAGATATTATAAAATAATTAAACCGATCCGAAACAACGAATGCATCCGTATCAACGAATTTTAAAGAATGCGAATTCGTAGATATTCGTAGATTCGTTCATTCGTAGATTCGCATCGGACACATTCGTAATTATGGATTTAAACAAAGTCATGCTTATAGGTCGTCTGACGCGCGACCCAGAAATGCGCACCACTCCTAGTGGGGTAAATGTGTGTCAGCTCAGTATTGCCACCGGCTACGCTTATACCAACCAGGCCACTGGCCAAAAGGTAGAGCAAACCGAGTTCCACAATGTAGTCTTGTGGAGAAAACTTGCCGACATAGCTGTGCAGTACCTAAAAAAAGGTACCCAAGTTTACTTAGAAGGCAGGCTTCAAACCAAAACTTGGGATGGCACGGATGGTAAAAAGAATTACCGCACCGAAGTAATTGCCGACAATATGATAATGTTGGGTAGACCCACAGGCAACAACGGAAGCGCTACTCAAGGCACACAAGCTCAAACCCAAGATGCGGCTCCACAAAATACTCCAGCCGGTGAAGTTCTAACCAACGAAGAACTCCCGACCATCCAAATTGCAGATGACATTAAAGTAGAGGATATCCCCTTTTAATAATTATCCACGAATACACAAATAGCACGAATAACACTAATCCATGACACCATAATGGAAAGATTCGTGAAATTAGTAAGATTCGTGCATCCGTGAATTATATGAGACCACAACAACGCGACAAAGACGCACCAGTAATAAAGAAAAACTGTTATTTTTGTACCAACAAAATAACTACCGTAGACTATAAAGACTCAGGACTCATTCGTCGCTTTATGTCTCCCCATGCTAAAATAATGAATCGTAAGAAAACAGGTAGCTGCCCTAAGCACCAGCGCATGATTACCACTGCCTTAAAGCGCGCCCGCCACATGGCTCTATTGCCTTTCGTATCTGCTTAAATAATAATTATCTCTACGAACTTACGAAATATACGAAACTACGAAAACAGCTAAGCGCTGCGCTCTAGATTTCGTAGTTTCGTAGCTGTTCGTACTTTCGTAGAAATCATGGATCTTAATGACATGAAAGTCGGTACCATTATCCTGTATAACGGCGAACCGTTTCAGGTAATCTGGTCCAATCGCATGCGCACAGCACAGCGCAAACCTGTAATGCAAACTAAGCTCCGCAACGTTATTACCGGCAAGGTAATGGAGTATAGTTTTAAATTTGGTGAACGCATAGACGAAGCAGACGTGTCTCGGGAAAAAGCTAACTTTCTGTACACAGACGAATCCGGTACGCACTTCATGAGCAACGAGACCTTTGAGCCCATAGACTTCAACAAGGAAATTACCGCCGAGCAGGAACCGTTCCTGAAAGAGGGTATAGAAGTACTAGTCTTACGCTTTAACGGTAACCCGGTTTCTATTGAGCTACCCATAAAGGTAGAGTACAAAGTCGTGGATGCTCCCCCGGGCATACGTGGCGACTCCGGTGGTGGAGTAACCAAGAAAGTCACGCTGGACACTGGCTTAGTAGTAGACGCTCCCCTCTTCATAAAAGAAGGTGAAATAATTCGCGTAGACACCCGCACCGGCGAATACGTTGAACGCGCGTAGAGTAGCTTCTAAGTTATAGGTTCTAGCTTCCAGAAATACGAAGACTGCCAGATGGCAGTCTTTTTATTTCGCTTTATTCAAATAGTTGCTGACTGCTATGGCCGCTTTGGCGCCTTCGCCGGCGGCGATAATTATTTGCTCACCCCAAGCGTTATTTATGTCGCCGGCAGCAAATAATCCAGGCACGGAGCTTTGCAAGTTCTGGTCTACTTTTACTTCTCCCATCTCGTTTTTATCTGTCAGCTTATCAAAACTATTAGACGGCATGTACCCAATCTCCACAAAAACCCCAGAAGCGTTTAAAAACTCTAACCCACCATCTGCTTTTTGGATGCTCAGCCCTGTTACCTGCACATCCCCAACTACCCCAAGTGCCTTGGCCGAGTTATAAAAAGTAATGTTTGGCGTTGCCTCTACTTTACGGCGGAACACGTCGTCGCCTCTTAAGTGCTCGTTTACGTTTACACTATAAATCCTGCGTGCAACTTTGGAGAGGGCCAAAAGGGCGTCCATGGCGCTATTACCCCCACCCACCACCACTACGTCTTTGTTTTTGTAGAGTGGAGCATCGCAAGTAGCACACACCGCCACTCCCCGACCAAAGAACTTATCTTCTCCCGGAATACCCAAATGCCTTGGCTCTTTACCAGAAGCAATTATTACTGATTTTGCATAGAGGGTTTGCCCATCTTTTACTTGCAGCTCAAAAGTGGTAATGTTTCGCTCTATGTTTACTACCTCCACCCCCTCACGCACTTCCAGGTCTTCTGTTACGTGTTGTAAGTGCTCTTTAAATTTAAGAGTTAGCTCGGCCCCGCTAATCATGGAAAAGCCAGTGTAGTTTTCTACATCGTTACTCCAAACCATCTGTCCACCCATTTGCTTAGAAACTAGTAGAGTCTTAAGCTTTTTCCTAGCTGTATAAATAGCTGCTGTCATGCCAGCAGGCCCAGCGCCAATAATAATTACATCGTACATAAGCGAAGCGTGGAATTAAGTAGATAAGAATTACGAATTAAGTATTCAGAACTTAGACATTCTTATTCCTGACTCTATTGTAGCATGACGCGTTCACATATTCTCCCTATTTGTCACATGAGTCCCATGTGTCCTATAATTCTTTTACCTATGAAAGAGACTTTACACCCCTCCACCCAAATACTGGAGCGCAATATTAGTAAGCTATCTGGTAAGATTTTAGTTATAAACCCTCCAGAACTTAGCTCTATTGCTACTATAGAAGCCAAAATACCTACAAGTAAGATTAAGGTGTCTTGCCAGGATTTTGGCTTGTTTAGTGAAGCCAAACAGACTGGGTACGAAAGTTATTTTGAAACTCACCACGTTCCAAAGACCCTATTTGATACAGTGGTTGTGTTTTTACCCAAGAGTGACGCAGAAATAGAGATGGTTTTAGCTTGGAGCAATGAGTGCCTAGATAAATCCGGACAACTCATTCTAATTGGTCAAAACAACGCCGGCATTAAGTCAGCCAAAAAAACTTTAGAAAAACTTATTGGCCCTATCACATTTACCGACAACGCTCGCCACTCTGCTTTTTATGTTTCAAACAAAACTGTAAAACTAAAAAAGTTTAAACTAGACGACTATTGGCAAAGTTATAGAATAAATGTGGGAAGTATTATTCCAGATTCCACGAGTCCTCGAGGGAAGTCCGGAATCCAGCATTTAAAAACCCTTGATCCCGGCCCCCGGGCCGGGATGACAGAGGAAGAGGGGTTGCGTGTCTATTCTCTCCCCGGCACCTTTAGCCATAGCAAGCTTGATGAAGGCACCTCCCTGCTCCTGGCATCTCTACAAAGTAAGGTAGACCTCAGTCAAACCAAAACTGCCTTAGACTGGGGCTGTGGTGCTGGCCCTCTCGGACTCGCCCTCACTCTAATACGACGTAGTATTAAAGTGGACATGGTAGACAGTAGCGCAGAAGCCTTAGCAAGTGCAGAAAAAACTATCAAAGAGAATGCACTTACCAACTGCGAAGTTTTTGCCAGCAACGTGTTTTCTGGAGTTAAAGAAAAATATGACCTCATAGTAGCAAATCCGCCGTTCCATAAGGGACACAGCACTAGTTACATAGCCTCGGAAACCTTTATTAAGACTAGCAAACAATATCTAACTGAACATGGCCACATGGTGATAGTAGCCAATGTATTTTTACACTACGAAACTCTGTTAGAAGAACAATTTGGCTATGTAAAAACGCTAGTCAAAACCAATAAGTATAAAATTTTAGAAGTCATAAACGAGCCGGTAAGAGAGGTAAGAGAGTCTAGAAAAGAGAAAAAACGCAGACCCAAGCGTACATTAGAAGAAGCCGGGTTTATAGACATCAACGACCTAGATAAAGTTATAGTTGAAGACACCGACACCTTTGACGATTAGACATATTAAAAAAGGATAACCCTTGGATACAAGGGTTATCCTTTTGCCTTAGCATTTATTCATAATTCACAACTCCTAATTCATGACTCTTGGGCTTGCAAATACTTCTCCGCGTCCAGTGCGGCTTTACAGCCCTCACCGGCGGCGGTGACGGCCTGGCGATAGCGGTGGTCATGGACATCACCGGCCACAAACACACCGGGAATGCTAGTCTCTGTAAACTGCTTGGGGACAATATAACCCATATCGTTTATTTCTAACCCAGAGTTCTTAAAAATGGAGGTAGCTGGAGTATGACCAATGGCTGCAAAATAGCCTTGGCAAGAAATATTCTCTTCTGCGCCAGTATCATTATGCTTTACCTTTACGCCCTCTACTCGGTCTGTTCCTATCACATCTACTACAGTCACATCGGTTATAAATTTTATCTTAGGATTGTCTTGTGCCCGCTTAAGCATAATTTTGGACGCCTTAAACTCTGCCCGACGATGAACAATGGTTACTTGCGTTGCAAACTTAGTTAAAAAATTTGCCTCTTCCATGGCACTATCTCCCCCACCAATTACCACCACCTCTTTTCCACGAAAGAAAAAGCCGTCACACGTGGCGCAGGCACTTACACCCTTACCGCGAAGTTTTTGCTCGTTATCAAGACCCAGCCAGTTAGCATCTGCACCAGTAGCTATGATGACTGCTTTGGAGTAGAAAGTCTGGGTGTCAGTTGCAATAGCCAATGGTTTCTTACTAAAATCTACACTTACTACATTTTCGCTCACGACTTCTGTACCAAATCTTTTTACCTGAGCCAACATCTTTTCCATAAGCTCTGGACCTTGTATACCTTCTGGAAAACCAGGAAAATTTTCTACTTCTGTAGTTTCTGTTAGCTGACCACCGGGCTTGAGCCCAGCTATTACCACGGGCTTAAGCTCTGCGCGAGCGCTATAAAGTGCAGCAGTAAGTCCCGCTGGCCCACTTCCAATAATAACTACATTTTTTACGTCTGACATAATGTTTCAAGTTAACAATTTAGCAAATAAACATAAAAAAGCTGTATTTGTTTAATTGTTTAATAGTTATTTTGTCAAATTATTATCTTACTTATACTCGCCTAAAATTAGTCCCAGGTCTAGTTGCACCGAATTCCTATATATCTTGAGTAGTACCTGGTTACCAGCCACATACTTAGCAACTACTACATCCAATTGATGGTCCTGAGTAAGCGCTTCACCATTTACACTTATAATTACATCTCCAGCCCTTAGCCCAGCGTGCTCTGCCGGACTGCCGGTAGCCACCGAAGATACATAAGCTCCACCGTCAAAAGGAAAATCATTCTTCTCTTTGGCAACAGAATCTACTAGCACATACTGCACGCCCACGTAGGCGTGATTAGTTTTACCTAAGTTTTTAAGTTGGTCTATACTAGTTTTTATGTAATTACTAGGTATGGAAAAGCCTAAGCCAGTACCTTGTTCTACAATTGTATTCATTCCAACCACTTCACCTTGCATATTGACCAGCGGTCCACCAGAGTTTCCAGGATTAATAGCTGCGTCCGTCTCTATAAGTTGCTGGTACCTGGGCCTCGTGCTGTCCAGTACCACGTTTCTATCCACCCCAGACACCACACCTTTCGTGACCGTGTGCTGATACTTACCTAAAGCATTGCCAATCGCAAAGACGGTTTGTCCAGTTTCAAGCGAATCGGAATTACCCCACCATATGGTAGCCATGCCCGTACCATCTACTTTAAGTAAGGCAATATCGCCATACTTATCTGCACTTACCACTTTAGCAGACAAACTTTTACCATCTAACAATACAGCTTTATAGTTCACGCCTGGGTCCGCCACCACATGATAGTTAGTCACCACATAGCCATCACTGGAAATAATAAACCCGGTACCAGAATTTGCTTGAGTCTCTGCACCATTGGTGCCGTACGGCCTGTTACCAATTATACTTACCACAGCCGGCTTCACGCTCCGCACAGCCAGTATCCCTTGCTGGTCGTCTGACAAGGCCACGCCTTTTGTTGGTACAGAAGAACGGAATGGAATACTAGCAGTCACCCCTGGTCTCGCCCACCACAGACCTATATTCAGACTGGTGACTAAAGTAATAATTAAAATCAAACTTTTGCTAGAGCTTTTTTGCATATATTATAGAGGTTTTAAATAAAGATAGAGTCATTATAGCATACGGAAATCAGGCTATCGGATGGTGCATAGATGACCAGAAACCTATAAAATCAAGTCGAGTATTGGGTAATGGGTTATAATTTAATGTATGAGAAAAACTAAAGCAGAAACAAAAGCCGAAAAGCGCGAGCAAAGAAACCGGAAACGCATGCACCTGCATGGAGCCAGTCTAAGAACCCCGTCTAAGTTTGCTGGACTGTCCATTATAAAAAAACGGATAAAAAAATAATCCCGGCTCAGAGCCGGGATTATTTTTAATTATTAAAGTTACTTCAACATTATATTCCAGGCAGAGAGAGTGTGGAGAATGGTATCCCATAGACCACTAGCTTTTACTTTAGCGCCCACAACCACATCGGCAACTACAGTCCCGCTGGTGCCGTCGGCCTTCACTACATTCGTACTAGCGCTAGTGTTTACGGTGACGCTTTTATTATTCTTAGTTTGCAACGTAACCGTACTACCATTTACGGCGGTCACAGTACCCTTGGCCTTAGCTGGTACTTGATTAGCCTTAGTAACAAATACCACGCTCGCATCAATGGTATTACCTGCTAAGTTACCCGAAAGAGTCACAGTGTCATTTACCCCAATTCCACTCAAGCTAATTACCGCATTTGGTACCTGTACTATTTTGGCAGAACTAGTTGTAACAGTATAGATTGTTCCCTTTTTATTCTTAAAGGTAAACCCAGTACCCGAGGTGGCTGTTACGGTACCACTATAAAATAACCCAGGAAAGCCCGTACCGCCCCGCACTTGCACACCAAACTCATTTAAACTAGACGAGTGTTTTTCCATGCCTTTATGCATGCCCATGTCATCATGACCCTTGGCGTATGCACTTACTGGCACAGCCAAAACTGTAATGGCCATAGCCGAACTCAATACTTTATTTATAATTCTGTTCATGCTTTTTCCTTTCTTTTTTGTTAATTGTTCTCCCAGCCTGTACATCGCACAAGGCTCCCGAGTGTTACAAACTCCCCCGTCTCCTCTTAGATATAAGCAAAAATATTTTACCTGCCTAAAAAACCGGGTAAAAGCTTTTATTATGATTAAGACCAGCTAGTGAAACTACTTCATTTCGTATACGATATATAGCATGGAAGAAAATTCTATAAACAATCTAGTGGCCCTGGTCAAAGCAGGCGACGAACAAGCTTTTGGCTTATTGTATGATGAGTACGCAGATAGGCTGTACAGATACATCTGCTTTAAGATTACAGACAGACAGGAGGCAGAGAACCTACTCCAAGAGGTTTTTGTAAAAGCCTGGCAAGGTTGCAGGAAGCTGGAGCAGGAAAACCTGAACTTTACTTCCTGGATATACACTATCGCCCACAACACCGTAAATGACTACTTTAGAAAAGTTTATCGGCGACCGCAGACCGTTCCTCTAGAACCCAACTTAGATATAGTAGCCAAGGATGACACAAGCGAGGACACTCAAAAGAGTTTTACAGAACTAAGTATAGAAAAAGCCTTAGCCAAGTTGCCAGATAAGTACAAGCAAGTACTGGAACTCAGATTTTTACAAGAATTATCGGTAGAGGAAACCGCCAAGATACTGCAAAAGAATAGCATATCGGTCCGCGTGCTGCAGCATAGAGCAGTAAAGCAACTACAAAAGATATTTACAACTTTATGAACCAAGAAGAATTAATTAGGCAGTTTAAAAGCTACTCAAGAAGACAAATGCCTCCGCTGTCTTTAAGTGTAAAAGAAAAAGTAAAACAACAGGTTCTAAACAATCTGTCTAGAGAGCAATACCCGGAAGCAGACATCCAAAGAAGTCCATCTTGGACATTTGTCTTCACCCGTATAGCCGTCATGGCAGTCTGTCTTCTTATATTACTCACTGGCAGCACCTATGCCTCGTTTGATTCACTTCCAGGTGATACATTGTACCCACTCAAACGAACAGTAGAAGACACTCAAGTTAAATTGACTCAAAATCCTGTAGCCAAGACTAAGCTACAAGTTAAGTTTGCCGAAAAACGTTTTCAGGAACTAGAAAGTTTGGAAGCAAAAAGCCCTAAGAAAATCGCCGCACCAGTTATCACTAAAAAGGTAGAGGTAAAAATAGACACCCCTAAGATAGATAGTTTAACAGCGAGTCCAACAGAAACTGAAAAACTAGAAACTGAAGACAATCCAAAAGAGAACTTTGCAAAACGAGAGATATCCCGGGCTATATATAATCTAGAAAATACCAGAACAAAACTAGAAAAAGATGGCCATACCGAAGAAGCAAACAATCTGAATGCTACCATAAAGGAATTTACCAGAAGGGTGGACAAACACCGAGAACGAAAAATAGTACCTAAAGAAAAAGAGATACCAAGCTTGGAAATTAAAAGCAGCAATAGACAAAAGGAGACTAAGCACGAAGAAAACAGCAAAAGACATCGTCAATGAAGACCTATCCACACAGAATCAAAACTGCTATAATTACCCAGTAATTATAGCCAGTTTATGCCAAATTCAGAAGCAGTCATCTTAAAACAGGGTCGAGAAGTGCACGCGAGGAACCATCACCCTTGGGTTTTTTTAGGTGCCATAGCCCAGTTCCCAGAGTTTGAGAATGGTAGCATATTGCCGGTACACGACTATCTAAATAACTTTTTAGGATACGGTTACTTTAACCGAGGACAGTCCATCGTCGGTCGCATGATAAGTTTTAGGCAAGAAGACCCGCTAGAAACTATAAAAAATAGCATTAACAACGCCATTAGCCTACGCACCCAAAACATCAAGCAAGACACAAACTGTTACAGGCTCATAAACGGCGAGGGTGATTTTCTACCAGGACTTATAGTAGACAAGTACGACTCCGTACTCGTAGTCCAAATAAACACACTGGGTATGGAACGCCTAAAGTCACTCATAGTAGAAATTCTTACGAGGAGCCTATCCCCCAGTGCGATATATGAAAAATCTTCTACCAGTACGCGCCAAAAAGAAGGACTACCAGATGTAAGCACTACTCTTACAGGAAAAGTAGAAGGGCCTATAGAGGTCATGGAAAATGGTTTAAAGTTTTTGGTAGACATGACACATGGTCAAAAAACCGGATGGTTCTTAGACCAGCGTAACATGCGACAACTCGCGCAAACCCATGCACAAGGTAGAAGTGTACTAAACTGCTTTGCTTATACTGGCGGCTTTAGTGTATATGCACTTTCTGGAGGCTCTAAAAAAGCAGTTTCATTAGACACAGACAAGCGAGCCAGCACGCTCACAAGAGCAAACTTAGAGCTAAATGGTTTTAACGAAATAGAGAACGAAATAATCTCCGAAGATGTGTTTAGCTACTTAGAAAGAACCGGCCAAGATAAAACTTTTGATTTTATAATCTTGGACCCCCCAGCTTTTGCCAAACGAGCCAGCGATATAGAGAATGCCAGCCGTGGCTACCGCGAGCTAAATAGGCTAGCCCTAGGAAAGCTACCTCCAGGTGGCCTGCTACTCACTTCCTCCTGTTCTTCCCACATAGACAGGCAAATGTTCCAGACTATTATTTTCCAGGCAGCTAAAGACGCCAGGCGTAATGTAAAGATTTTAAGCTATCACCTGCTTGCTCAAGACCACCCCGTAAGCCTGTACTACCCAGAAGGTGACTATCTAAAAAGTTTGTTGCTTTGGGTAGAGTAATTCACCTCCGTCTGTCATTCCAATTTCCACGAGTCCGCCAATTGGAAGAGAAGTAAGACTATAATCCATATTGCTTTTTATTAATACTGGATCCCGGGTCATAGCCCGGGATGACAAAACATATTAAGTTGTTAAATTGAATTCCTACCTATGCCCACAGAAGAGTCACAATTTGAAATAATCCTTTTCTACAAGTACGTCCACATAGAAAGCCCAAAAAAGCTACAAAAGGCTCAAATGGAGCTTCAGAATAGGCTTGGACTCAAAGGCCGTACACTCATTGCAAGCGAAGGCATCAATGCCACCATAGAGGGTACCAAAGAAAACATTGACTTGTACTTACAGGAATTTTTAAGCGACCCTAGATTTACCACTACACACATAAAAAGAAGCCCCGGTACCGGTAAAGCCTTTGCCAAATGCTTCGTTCGCATTAAACCAGAGATTGTATCTCTGGGACTTGCGTGCGACATAGACCCCAATAAGCAAACGGGTAAGCGACTATCCCCAGAAGAACTACATGACTGGATACACGAGGGTAAAAAATTCTACATTGTAGATATGCGCAATGCCTACGAGCACTTGGCCGGGCACTTTAAAGGCTCCGTCCTACCGGCCATGGATAACTTTCGAGAGCTACACAAGTTTCTAGACTCGCTCGCCCACCTAAAAAATCAAACAGTAGTAACTGTGTGTACTGGGGGCGTGAGGTGCGAGAAGGCCTCTGGATATCTCCTTGCGAACGGCTTTGCAGACGTCTATCAACTAGATGGCGGTATAGTAAGCTACATGGAACAATTCCCCAATGAAGACTTTTTGGGCAAACTATATGTATTTGATGAGAGAATGCTCATAGGCTTCTTTACGGATGACCCTAAGCATCAAGTAGTCGGCCAGTGCATCGTCTGTAGTAAGCCTTGTGAGCGCTTTACCAACTGCATAGACATAGATTGCCACAGACAAACCATAGCCTGCCTAGAGTGCGAGCGGGGTAAAGGTCTAGATTTCCTCTGCCGTAGTGGCTGTAAAGAAAAAACTCGCAAGAATTCTATATACAAGCTTCGTGACTACTTAAAAGATGCCCATCTAGACACATTCTTAACCAAACTCAAAAGTTTATTCTATCAATATAAATAACCCCGACTCTGAGTCGGGGTTATTTATATTGAGACTAATTTTTCTTTTTTAGCCTTAGACCAGCGTTTTATTTCTGCTTCTCTTTTTAGAGCTTCACCCGTAGTCTTAAACTTTTCTGAGTATACAATTTTTCCACCCCCGTGGGCCCACACGTACTTAGAACCCTTACCCGCATTATGTACTTGTTCCCTATTTTTAAGATCTTTGGTGCTACCGCTATAAAGCGAACCGTCTTTACACCTAAAAAGATAGAAATTGTACGCCATGGGTTGCTATTGATGGTTGTCTATTTTAAAAATTATTAGGTCGCCAGCCTGGTTAAAGACTCCAAGAGCTCTAAATTGTTTATTTATTCGAAAATACCAGATACCACTACCTTTTGGATTTCTTTCTTTAAATCTCACACGCAAAGACTCGCCTTGTAACAAAAATAGTTTAGCTTTCTTGTACTGTTGCAATAAGCCACGAGCTTCCAAATATGGCAGTATGTCCTTATGCTCAAATATGCTAATTATTTTAGGCATGTTCACTTATTAAATATTAATAAGCTCTTTTTGTTTTAGTTTACTTGCCAATTTTGCTTCCTTTTTCAAACTCTCACTAACTTCACTGGCCTGTAATTCCACAAGCTTAGGGGCGAGAAAACTTTCTTCATACACATCAATATCCACCAACACTGCAATTGGTTTATTATTCACCAATATATATTTGGGATTTCTTTGCAAGCCCTGTAAAGACTTTTTGGTTTTTGTTCGTAAGTCTGTAACAGAAATAAATTGGTCTCTTAACATAGCAGTAAATATAGTTATAAATTTAGTATTATATTTAATACTACTATTTTATCCTATTTACTAGATTTGTCAAGGCGACGGCCTTACTACTCCTGGCAAATTATGAGCCCTACTGCCACGCAGTGCTGGCAAAATAAGTCTTTTCTAGAACTGCAAGTACACTTCCACTTTATGCCTTTTGGAGTAGACAACACATCTACCGTGCGAGTCTGGGAGTTTCTAAATTCTACGCGAGCGGTCATGTGTAGCACATCCGACTGGCTAAAGCTAACCACCCCATTTTTAGCGATATCCTTACCCAAGCGAAAGTTAGACCTAGAAGCTAGATCCTTTAGTAACTCCTCTGTGACTTCAGTTTTGATAGGTTGCATAGAGTAAGTTGGTAGTTACAAATATATATGTAGTATAATATATACACGAGTAAGTAGCCATGTTTAAAATAAAAGCACATACAAAAAGAAAAATTCGTAGGGGCACTAAATTGGTAACTAAGTTAATAGAAGCCACTGGCATCCCAGACGGCTATTCTGCCACCATTGCCTGGTTTGCCGAACGCATGGTGTTGGCTTTCTTGTGCCTCATGGTCCTCTCCTTTGCCCTGGGTGTCATATTTGTGCTCAGATGGTCGGAACCGATTGGCAACAGTAGATTTTATAATGCCGCAGCCACAACCACCGAAGAGGGTATCCGTACCTTCTCCCAGCAAGTCATAGATATTACCTCTCCTATATTGGCAGCCTTTGTAAAAGATAACCGCCAAGAAGTAGACCTAGTAGCCACAGAATTAGCCGTTCGTAAGAGCAAGCTAAAGGCCTACCTTATAAGCAAACATTCTCCCTTTGCAGACGACGAGACTACCTTAGATGCATTTGTGGCCTCCAAAAACATGCGCATGATGGTAGCTATCTCGTTTGTAGAAAGTACCTACGGCCAACACTGTTACTACTATAATTGTAGTGGCATAGGTGGCACTCCCCCAACCCTCAGAAAATACAACAACTATGCCGAGTGGGTAAAAGACTTTGACCAGCTACTTGAAAAACGCTATAAAAATGTACCCCCAGAAAAGTTTATTGGCTTTTACGTGCAACCTGGAAGTCCCAACTGGATATATGGCGTCAAACAAGTCCTCCGCGAATTCAACGAACAAGGCATTGAGTAATGCCGGAGTCTAAGTGTCCCCATAAAACTCCAACAGAACAAAAACTCTGGACGCACTGTCCGGAGTTTTTGTTGATAACACTACTGTAGGTCAAGCAGCCCACGATGGATTTTTATTTTTTTATGCCGCGGGGTGGTTCATGGATCTTCTCTTTAACTTTCTTCACGGTTGAGTATACTCCATAAATAATCATAGCTACTAAAACCGCGTATACCCACCATGGTACATTTTGCCCGACTATTAATAGATAAACATAAGCAGAGATAAAACACAATCCAGCTGTAAGAACGGGTAGAATTATGGATTTTCCATTTTTATATCTATGAACAAGCCATGCAATAGAAAGACTAAAAAATGGAATAGCTCCTATGTATACGCTTCCAAAGATTAAAGGGTTAACATGGTAATTGTTGCCGATCGTTTGAAAATAGTTTTGAATCCAAGTTAGCATTATAAATTGAAGTCCATTATTATTTATCCATACGCCCATGCGCCGTATGGATTCATTCTATCACGAATAACCACAAACGCTTTTCCACGAGCAAGTGTATTTGTACTATGATGACCATTGATTTTTAGGACTTTGTGGTGTAATGCATTCTTTCATAAAAAACCCCGGCCAATTCAGCCGACGTTTTTTGTTGGTAGCGCTACGGGGAATCGAACCCCGATTTAGTGGATGAAAACCACTTATCCTAACCATTAGATGATAGCGCCATGAAAACCTGTAAAAACGCAACTATTAATTATGAATCATATATCTATTGAACCAGAAATTCTTGCCTCTAAGTTCCTGCTTATAATACAATATTATTACTATTTTATCAAGCTCAATGCCACCATTGAAACTGCCAAGCTAACGTGCTACTATGCAACATATGGCACTTACTAAAGGCGAATTAAAAATTTTAAAATCAATTGTAGTTGCGTCGGAAAATAATCCGCGGAAGCCAGAGTTCCCAGCTGAGAACCCTAAGTTCCCTGCTACACCCACGTACAAAATGAAAGTACCTGGTTTTAATAATGTCTGGTTAAAAGATGAAAGCAAAAACCCAACTGGAACGCATAAGGATAGAATGGCTTGGGAAATTATTGTTACCTATCGCCACATTCTGTTGGCCAAACAACGCGGACAAATTAGCGGACCACTCCCCCGCATGTCCCTTATCTCTTCTGGGTCTGCTGCACTTGCTATTCAAACACAATTTAACAAATACAAACTACCACCCCTCAAGGTCCTGGCAGACTACAAATTGCACAGCGACATTAAGATAGCTCTTGAGCGTGTGGGCGCAGAAGTGTATGAGGTAGACCTTTCCAGGCGTTTGCTAAAGACACAAGACATACTACAAATAACTAGAAATGAAAACGGGTTTGATATTACTTCGGCCGAGGCACTAGACCCAACTACGCGCTTCTACGACTGGCTTTCATACGAAATTTTAAATAGTTCGCCCGAGTATTGTTTTGTTCCATTTGGAACTGGAAATTTGTACGAGAACATTTTGAATGTTACCAAGCGAGAAGTAACAGGTAGCCATCACGACCCGCGGTTTAAAGGCAATGTGCGCACACTACAACAGTGCCACTTTCTGGGTGCTACCACAAACAGCCCTGCCTCTCTCGCTACAAAACTATATTCACCCCACCTACCTTTTGTGCACTACAACGAGCAATGGATTCGCCTGTACCGCACTGCCGGCTACTGTGGTTCTAAGTCAGACGTGTACGTATTTCAAGAAAAATTTTTACAACAGGCACTTAAACTAACAAACGAACAAAATATTCAATGTGAACCTTCTGGCATTGCCGGCCTTGCGCTCTTACTACAAATGCGCCGCCAAATACCAAGCAAGGCTAAAATTCTAATTATAAACACCGGCAAAACAAAATATACTACTGCGCCCAACGTGAAAACTCTAGCGCGTCATGCAAACACTACAGCAAACAAATAGACTTGCCTGGGTTACAACTCTTACGGTAATCCTTATTAGGCTTGGGGTATGGCTCGGCCCACATGTGGGTTTTACAGCAGAAGCCTATGCGGGTAGTCTGCGCTGGCACCATGTATACGGGCATAGCGGTACTGCTCGTTAGTTTTATATTCGTGCGTTGGCAAAAAGTACGCACCCTACTTTTAGGCATTGGGCTCGGACTAATAATAGACGAAGTAAATATTTTAGTATCGTGGTTTGGCCTACCCTTACTCCCCTATTGGCAATTTGGTACCATACTTCTAATAGCGTTCCCGCTCGCCATACTCCATAGCATCTCACTACACCCAACCGAAACCCCTAATATTCCAATAGTGGACAATTCGCGCGAATGGTCATATTAATAACAGTGTGCTATAGTGTCAATAATATATACGCCCATCTATGACAAAACGCTGGACTATACTTTTTAAGGTACTCTCAAATATCAACCGAACCAAAATTATTCACATGCTAGCGCATGGCGATACCCTGAACGTGACCGAGATTGCGGGCAAACTAAATATTTCTCTCAAAGCAACTTCTAAACACCTTATTATTCTCCAGAACTTAAGCATCCTCAACAACGTGGGTCGCCAAGGGCACGTATTCTACACCCTCGGACAAAACATACCGGCAGACGCCCGCAAAGCGATTAAACTTTTTTGCTAATCTTTTACTCCAAAAATATCGATAGTGGACAATTCGCGCGAATTGTCCACTAAAGTAAATACAGCTGTTAAAGATAATAAGCGGCGCCAGCAAATACACCGCCAGCACTGCAATGGGCTTGGAATCTATGGCTAATTTTTTACTAGCAATATACCCAAGCAGTACCAATATGTAGAGCGGAAGCATACTGGTAAGCAAGGGAGTGGCTGTATTCATATGCACATTGTAGTATTACTACACTATATTATAGTTAGGGCGTAGTAGTAGCCAGTTTAAATAACTTCCGGCGGAGTAGTTTGTAGTTAGGCGTGGTTAGCGCAACAAGCGACCAAAACTTTTTTGAATGATTCATTTCTCTTGTGTGACACAATTCGTGTACTAATACATAATCGCGTACTTCGGGAGAAACAAATAAAAGCCTATAACTAAAACTTAACGTACCACTCTTAGAACAACTCCCCCAGCGAGTTTTTTGGTTGCGTATGCTTACCCGCTTGTAGGAAAACTGATAGTGAGCATTTAGTTCCAAGAGTCTTACCGTAAAGACCCACAAGGCTTCTTTTTTGTGTTGGTTATACTCTGTTCTGCTCCCGGCTCTTTGGGCTGGCACTACGTTTAGCATTTTGGCTCGCGCCCCAGCTATCCAACTAGACTGGTTAGCTACAAACTGCTCTACCAAAAACCGTGGCATCCGCCACGGCGTACTTACTACTACTCGTCCACCTGCCAGCACCCGTATGCGCATGTGCTTGGAGCGTTTGTACTTCTTTATTGTGTACTCCAGCTCGCTCATCTTTTCTTTTATACCCTTATATAATTTAAATATCTTATCGTACTAAAATACTCAAAAGTAACTAAGCTCTTAAAATATTACTTCCTACTCAACCGATTTTCTCCGTGAGATTCTCGGCCAATCTCCCCGCGTAACTCACGCAATTCTCTAGTACTATGCTCTTTCATGTGCCATGATTCTGCATTTTCTTTTAGTTGCCAAGGTGGAATTTCATATAATGTATATGGCATTTGTAAGTACCGACCGTTTTCTACTTCTATCAGTTCGTGATTAGTACCCCATTCATACTTTCTTACTTCCCCGTATTCTGGTGATATAGAAACGACATATCCATCTTCGCCCGCATACTTTAGGGCAATTTCCAAAGAGTCGCTGAACTGTTGAGAAAATACTAAATGAGAGTCTTCCGAAGCTTTCTGTAAGCGATGCAACGAGTGTAAGGTAGGGTCAGGTAAAACTCGTTCACCCACCCGTGCTGTTTCAAGACTGACTTTTCGCAACCCGCTTATTACCCCTTGCCGTGCGTGCGCTGTTAATTTCTTCTGTTCAATCTTCCGCTCACGTTGAGCAATTTGTAAAGATAGATAAGCATCTAAAAATTGTTCCTGGGTTGTTTTGGGAATATGTTGCGATTCTTGCAAGCCACGATATAAAATAATCTTTGCCATATTAGTAGGTTATGTGTACTGGTTTCCGAAAAAATCCACCTATTAATTTCGAGTGTCTAATTTAGCTTCTTTTACCCGCTGCTTAGCTTCACTGTCTGCACGTGACCAATAGTAGTCGTTGTGGTCTACAAACTGCATTGCATTTGCTCGCCAGGGCGTTTGTGCCTCTATGAATTTATGCATAGCTTGCACAGCCTTGCGGTAATGCGGGTGGCCTTGTGGTGTACTGCGCAGTTCAAACATGTGCATAGCTGACCTGTCGTTTAAACCAATTGTCCAACGCACCAAGTGGCCATGCAACACCGCATATTGCGCTAATTCCGGGTTATGCGCATGCATAATCTTGTACAATTTTTCGCTCCTACGCACACACTCTTCTACTTCTGCTTGCTTGCCAAGTGCAATAAGTTCTTCCGGCATTACAAACCCGTGCCGAACCGTAAACAGTTGCCGCTGTTGCGTAGACATACGGTGGCGTTGCAAATCCTTATACACGCCAAAGTCTGTTAACATATCAAAAGTATACGGGTAGCCGTCCTCCAATGCCCGCCCCGGTCGGTCTCTCCGCGTAACTCGGTTGCCTAAATAAGTTTCTATAATATTCTTGCGCTCTATTAGATCTAGTCCTACCACCATTTGTATTAACGCGGATAACGAAACTTCTGCGTATGGATAGAGCATGGCGGCTATGACTTGTACATCCGTAGCTTCAAGCAATGCTTCTTGTACAGATTTTCCCAAGTTTAAAAATCTTTCAATTAACTCCACTGTGTTAATAAGTTTATACTGCGCCGATGTAAACTCACCCTCTTTGGGAAGATCGTACTTACCCGCCAACACACGCATATTGCTACGGACAGACACTACATATTCACTCCGTTTAGCTCTGCGCACATACATGGGAATTATTTCTGCTAAAGCAGCCTGTGCCCCAGATGCAAGCGCCTGGTCTTCTGGTAAGTCGCTAGAGAGCATGCTAGAAATCATGTTTTGGAAAAACCGTCCGTTGCCATACACCCCAACATTTGCAAACGCAGATATGGGTAATAAGTAACGCAAAATATCGCATGCCTTGGCGCGCAAGTCAAAAGTGTAGGTACGATTAAAATCTTTTATTTGGCGTTCATCAGTTAAATCTGCCAATCGCTGTTTCACCCCGCCACCTTGCAAATCGTACTCCGCCTGTGCAAGTGGTTTTTGCTTTTCCAAATAAGCCTTAAGAGGTTCAACTAGCGACGCGTATGTTTCAAAACAAAAGTCCATAGTGGCTGTGTACTCTTTGCCAAATGGAGCGCCTAACAATTCCGCGCCACGATAATATAGCCAATTACCCTGTTCATCTTTTTGGTCGTAGAGTACATACCGAGTAGACTGCACTATAAACGCGCCACCAATTCGGTGGTCTACTATAGATTTTTCCGCGACCCAAGAAACGTTTTCAAAACTTACATGAGCACCTTCTAACTCCCCCACGCTGTCGTCCCCATAAGCAATTAAAATTCGTTCAATAAGCTCGTTAGCGTGCACCGGGTCTACCAGACCTTCTTTAATAAACTCTTTAAGCAATGTTTCCCGAAACCCGCCCTTTGCCCGAGAGTACCGAGCGTAGGCCGCACCCACCAAACCCTCCATTTCTCTCACCGCAAACACATTTGCTTCTGTTGAAGTAACGTATTTTTCTAGCAGTTTTTTTTCTTCTGGCGTAAACATACACTTATAGCACCAACTTAATATGCGACCAGGCCTGGTCACTAACCTGTTCTATACTTGCGTTTGCATCTACATGTTTCCAGCCGTACTCCGCAGCCAAGTGCTCATGCACCTGTCTTACTCTTTCTACCAGTTCGCTATTCGACTCATGCGTATGCCCTTGCTCTATGCTTTCGACAAACCGACTTCCTCTAAATATAAGCGCCAAGTCCTCACGCAGGCAAAATTTATTTATACTCATTAGAAAATTAAAATCTACACCCGCTCCAGTACCCCAAGACACGCCCGTACCCCAATAGTCTTCAGCAACTACAAAATCTACCCTGCCTAAAAGCTCTTCAAGTCTTGAAGCATACTGCCCTCGGTTAAAAGTATAAAAGATTTGCGCCTCTCGTGGAGTAAGCCCCCACGGATTCCCTTTTCTCAAATAATCGTTCAAAATAATACCGCTTGGGTCTTCTGCATACAACGGATACTTAATATACTCCGATGTCTTGCCGGCCTCCTTCAACCGCTGAATCAAAAGCCTTGCCTGGGTAGATTTACCCAAATTATTTATACCATATAGCACAATAAGTTTACCTCTGGATTCCTGCATTGTGTATTTAAATCGGATGTTAGATGTTTACTGACAACTGACTACTATATTCTGACTACTAACTCGTATACCCACCGGTACTGCCCAGACCTCCTCTACTCTCTTCACGAATTCGAGCGACATCTTCCCACTCAACCTGTTGTACGGGTAAAAATATACCCTGCACCAAACGTTCTCCCTTTTCTATTACCACCTCTTTATCCGAAAAATTATGCAAAATAATAAATATTTCGTCCTCCGAGCCACTATAGTCGCGGTCTATAGTTCCCACGCCATTAGCCAAATCCAAACCTTTTTTGGAAGACAGACTACTCCTGCAAGTAAGCATTAAAAAATACCCCGCGGGTGCTTCTATAACTAAACCAGTACGCACTTTTTTTACCTCGCTCGGATTTATTACCAAACTCTCACCAGCAGCAATATCAAACCCCGCCGACTCACTCGTGTGGTACTCGGGTAGCTGTACATCTGGCAAAACTCTAGTAATTTTCGCTTTCATATGTTGTTCGCTAATACACTAATTTCACAAATACCACGAATTTACAACCAGCTCTCGTATAATAAAGATTTACATCGGTGATATTCGTGTTATTCGTGTGTTAGGGGATAATCCAGCCACTCGTTATTTTTTACAAAGTTCTTGTAATACTGACTAGCCTTAGGTTTCATATCTTTAAAGTACTTACTACCCAAGTCGCCCGTGGCATAGGGCACGTCTACCGGGCTGGTTAGTTTTACAAACACTGCTTGTGCCACTGGCATTTTGTAGTAGAGCTTTATTGGCAGATTAGCCAGATTCACTAGCTCTAGAGTTATCTTGAGTACATTACCAGGGTCTATGTAGCCGGCAGTAGTGTGTACGATAAGCCCTACCCGGCCAAGACTGGACTTACCGTTGAGTTGAAGTACTAAGTCATTTGGCATAGACACTGTTTCGTAGGTCATGCCAAGCGCAAACTCCCCCGGATGCAAAACAAACTGGCGAGACTCGTCTATAGTTACTTCTTCCATCATAGCGTCTGTGGGCTGGCCTGGGTCTATACAAACATGCTGGTTGTTTTTAAACACCAAAAAGTCCCCACTCAAATGCAAGTCTACACTAGCAGGTTGAATACTATTAGGGAATAAGGGGTCTATTTTTATATGCCCAGTTTCCAGAGCTTTTTTTAGGTCACGGTCGGATAGAATCATAAGTACACTTTACTTCCAAAACTATTGTACCACGAAACTAGAGTCTTTATCCCCCAGCTCCTAAACAAGTGTTAAAACTATGTTTTAATATTAAGAGGCATATGCCATTTTTTAAGCCAACTTCTTGCCTTTTGCTTACGAAAATCCACCACTCTGGTTTTCAATATCTCATTTAGCTCGCCTATGGCTGTGTGATAACTGCTTTGCAAGCCAGCGTCAATATAATCTGGACTTAATGCATTTACCCTAGCAATATTATTTTTCCACTCAAAAGCATAATCAAACACATCTCTAACATATTGACCAGGTACTTCTTCTGCATTGTTATTTTGGATAGCTCTCAACATGGGCACCACCATAGCAGATAACCTATCCATAGTTGAATGTATATCTCGCTCAGTCTGCTCCCTCTCTCGGTCTTCTGCGCTTTTGGTTTCTGGGGTAGGCCGAGTGGATTGTGCGAACTGAGCTTCAAGTCTTTTTTGTTCTATGCGTTTCTTTTCCTCTTCAAAACGGAATATTTTTTCGGGCATGTCAGTACAATAATTAACCTAGGCAAGGTCTGGCTTGAGTAAAGAACCAAACTTGTCATGGAACTTTTTAATCTTCGGTGAAATAACCAGCTGGCAATACGGTTGCCCTGCATTTTGGTTGTAGTAGTCTTGATGGTAATCTTCTGCAGAGTAAAACGCTTCCAACGGCATAACCTCAGTGACAATATCGTCTACATATTCTCCCTGCTGGGTTAGCTTTTGTATATACTGCAAGGCTTGTTACTTCTGCATGTTAGAAGTGTAAAATATGGCTGACCTGTACTGCGTACCCGCATCGTTACCCTGCCTATTTAGGGTTGTTGGGTCGTGAATGGTAAAGAACATAGCAAGTAGAGTCTCGTAGGATACGATATCGGAATCAAACTCTAGCTTCACTACTTCTGCATGGCCACTTCGCCCACCGCCCACCTGCCCATACGTTGGGTTAGCCAACGCTCCCCCAGCATAACCAGAAATTACTTTGCTTACGCCATGTACTTGCTGAAATACGGCTTCTAGACACCAGAAGCACCCACCGGCAAAAACTGCTGTTTCCATATGTGTTGTTAGTAATAAGTAAATAGTAATAAGTAGCTAGCAAAACCAACGTACTGAACTGCTAAACAAGTGGTTTAAACAATTTAGCAATCAAGCAATTTGTTACGACTCCGTAGCCGTGCCGTCGAAGACTTGCTCGGTTCGTATAGCCTCTGCCTTTGTAGCTTGGACCTCACCATCTTTGTGGTCTGGTGGAGCATAGAGAGTGTAGAGCTTCATGGGCTCCTCACCAGTATTTATTATATTGTGCCTTACCCCCTGCGGCACCACCACAGCAGACCCATCGCCAATTTCGTGTTCCACACCATTGAGCACAGCCTTGCCGGTCCCTGCATCTAGCCGGATAAACTGGTCAAGCTCGTGCACTTCTTCGCCTATTTCTTCTCCAGGCAACAGGCTCATGAGTACCAGTTGAATGTTCTTTGCCGTGTACAAAACTTTGCGAAAATTATTATTCTCCTTAGAAGCCTGTTCTATGTTTATTATGTATCCGTTCATATAAATAGCGGTTAGTCCGCCCAAGAGGCGGATTAATAATTTAAGTGATGGTTATAAGGTAGAAAGTTGGCATATCACCTACTCCCCAGTGCTATGTATGCTAAATAGATAAGCAGGGTTTGTTCAAACAAGAGCAGACCTATACCTACTGGGAAATATAGTTTTTGAGTCTTGTGACGAAATACGTACATACCAAGCAGTACTCCAAATGATGCAAAAAACACCGAAAGGAAAAAGAAATAGACTTCTGGGAATCGCTCCGCACGAGCCACACTTCTCGCCTTGTCCTGCCCCACCAGCACAAAACCCACTAAGTTAAGCAAGCAAAACACGCCAATAATTACCCAACCGTAAGTCTCTATCATGCCCTAAGTATACCACCCCCATGTCAAAGATGACCATTGACAGTTACTGTCAATGGTCATCTTTGACACTTGGAAATTTTAAGAGATTACACACAAACCGACACTACGATACTTACTATTTTTCCTACTGAAACATTTTCTTTCTTCCGAACTTCAGCCTTAAGTGGAAATAAAAAAGTACCAGTTTTTTTATCTGGAAAAATGGAAGTCTTCCAGGTAGTAGCACCAATAGTCACTGCTACCGGAAACGAGCCCCAGCCTCTTTCTAAGCCCGCATACAAACCGTTAATCTGCTTGGCAATTTTTACTGGCACACTTACAAAGTGCCAGGCAGAATCATCCTCATATAACCAAACCTTGGCCTTAAATGTAAATTTCGCATCGTACATCATAATGTTTGCTCTAAAAATATCTCCAAAGCACCGTCGCCACCATCCGAGATTTTGGACATGTGGAATCTTACACCGCGCTGCTTTAAGTAGCTTTGCACAAACGTACGCAGCACCGGTCCATTACGTAAGTCTCCCTTACCGGTAATAATCCGCACATGTCGATACTTGCGCTCTTTTAGTAATAGGTCGAGCACAATACGCGCCTCCCTAGTAGTATGCCCATGCAAATCCATTGCATGCTCTGGTTTTTGTTCATACTTGTTCATGAATTATTTTATATAACCATTTTAGCTAATACGTTATACCTGGTTTTACCAAATCTTATCAACAAACTCTTCGCTCCCGTGTCTATGAAAGTACTTTAAGTATAAAATGTTACCAGATAAAAACTTGTCCGGTCTAAAGTCATAGTTTTTATAATGTTCACGCTCTATCCACAAAGATAATATGTGCCTATAGTACGAAATCTGAACCGCGGATATGATTTCGCTTTTTGGTATAGTATATACATTACAATAGGCGCTGAGATATATATGCGCACGTCTAAAATTTTTAATATTGAACTCTTCTGAAAAGAATATAATATTTATAGACCTCACTACTTCAAATGCCCGTGGCTGTATATCCGATTTTTCAAAATCAAATACATGGGAAACTGTGTTGTCGGGATTAAAAAAGACATTACGTTGATGAAAATCTCCGTGTAAAAAATGAGGTTTCCCTAGCTTGCGCATGTTAAAGGCAATAGGCATATCGTTTAGTAACCTTAACTTCAACACAAGCCCTCTCTCTGCCTGCAAATCAAACTGTGTCTTTCTCTTTTTTGCACGGATAATGGCCAACATCTCGTTTGCGCCTAAGACAAAATCTTGTTTAAGCTTCTTTACATAGCCAGCACTCCAAGGTGTTACGCCAACAGAAGCAACCTTCGGCAACCTCTGCCTGCTCAGGCCGTGCATATGCGCTAACATGCGAGCCACGTTCTGTATTTGCTGAGTGTTAAGCTCATGCCCATTTACAACCTGCTTGCTGTTTATATAAGGAAACAAGGCATACGCATCCTTTCCCAGTTTTACATAGGTTACACCACTCTTTGTAGGCAAGGGTAACACTACCGGCACACCATATTTATAAAATATCTGTTTTGCTTGGTGGACATATTGTACCCGACCTGCCACCGTAACACGATAGTGCTTTAAAAAATACTTAACCCCAGACGCCTGCACAATATAGTTATTACTAAGCACTCCATGCTTAACCCTCCCAACCAGCTTTAAACCTTTAAGCCCATACGCCTTAGCTAACTTGTTTAATAATTCTATATCCATACTGTGAACAACTAAAGTTTTTTATAAGCCTCATAACCACCTATTACATCACATACATTTGCAAAGCCCTGTATGTGCATAATTCTCCCTGCTCTTCTGCTACGCACGCCTGTTTTGCAATACAAAACATACTTCCCCGACTTATCTAGTTTGGCTATATTACGTGCAAAGTCTGGATTGTAAAAATCTACCAGCACGGCACCAGACACGTGCCCAGCCTCATACTCAGCCTTAGTACGCACATCCAGCACTTGCCAGCCTGCTTTAACTAGTTCATCTAACTGACTCACCCCAACCCTCTCACCTCTACCAAGCACATACCAGTAAACTATAAACGCACCAGCCACCCCCAAAACAATGTAAATAATATTATGCATAAGTTTTTTAAGCTACCAATCATTCTGACATTCTGCAGAATGTCAGAATGATTTAGCAAAGGTAAAGAATCTTTTACCATATGGCGAAAGCGAATGCGCCACAGATCTACCCACGTACTTTTTATTCACTAGACCAGAGCCAACTAGCTTTTTAACATGCTCAGAAATAGTCTTTAAATTGCAACCCAAAGTCTTAGCTATTTCGTCTAAGGTAATACCACTATTCCTACCAACCAAAAACAATATTTCTAAGCGCCTATGATTAGCGACCCCCTTAAAATACCGTTCTAACTGCTTGGGTGTTTTGTCACCTTTCACTTTTTGTTCCATATACTCATTATATAACATTCTCACATTCTGCAGAATGTGAGAATGTCTTGACCAAACGGCGGACACGTACCCTGCGGACTTACTTGCCACAAGGTTATTAAATTCACCCTTGAAGCTACCGCCAAAAAAGTCTCCGCGGTGGTAAACCCGTGCAGGTCAATTATCCTATCCGGTTTTTACTGGTATTTATTCATAATCTCTTTTTTAGGCTTGGGTGCAGGTAGAGCCTTGGTAGTTACGCGAACAAGTTCGTACACCAACTTCTGGTCTTCTAACATGTCCCCCGCTTATGTGCATAGGCGGTTTAGCTCCCGGGTACGGAAATCCCTCTTGGTACTGCTTGCCTATAAACTGCTTGCCCGGCTCGGTAACTTTTACAAATAACTCATCGTCGCAGACCAAAGCCACCACCTTGTCCTGGCAGTACACTGCGTACTCTCCAAACATCTTCCTTGCTCGCACGTCCCGCACCCCACTGAGTTGGTCCAATATGTACTCAATTGTAGATTCTTTAGTTGCCATGGTAATGCGCGCTCTTTACTATAGTTTTTTCTCTCTACCCCACAGCTTGTGAACAAAAAAGAACGCAGCTATTGCGCAGAGAGCGCCAAGGGTATCTGCCAGCATGTCTTTTTGCGCATCCCAGATGTCCCCCTGACTACCCAAGTACGCTGCACCCGCTTCCGGTGCCGCACCTGCCGCATATACCCACTCCACCAACTCGTAAGCCATAGCAATAGTGGCTATAACAAATACCGGGTAGGTAAACAACAAAAACTAGTTAGCCACCAACTTCCGCAGGTACAGCCATTCCGCTATGGCAAACGCGTAAAAGCCCACACTAAAGTGTGCCATCCGGTCAAAGTGGTTTCGGGCAAAGTGAAACGTGTCGGTTACCCAACCAAACGGCACCAGGGCGAACGTATAATGTCCGCCGATAGTGTGGAGGTATATAAGCACGAACATCAGTGCGTAAGCAAAATTAGAAAACCGCACTCTACGCCAATATAAAAGCAAAATTGCGCCTAAAATAATCCAGACTGTTAAGTTCTCCGCAAACCAGGTTCCCCGCTCCACAGGGTTCACCGCCAACACCGTAAACAAAACCGCATACGTCCCCACCAGCCACCACAAAACATTTGATTTTTCTTTCATACTTATATTTTACTACTTCCAATGTGTCAAAGGAAATCTTTGACACGAACATTTTATTTTGTGAATTATGTATTATTACATGCTAAAAGGGTAACCCTTTTTGGGTACAATATGCCACTACTATACCCAAACCAAAACAAAAAAGCCAACGGGCAACCGCCCAGTGGCTTCTTTTACAAAACAAACGTGCCGAAGGTGACCATTTGCATAGTGATAGTCCTCTGTCTTGCCTTTATTTCTTTTCTGTATGTGCCAAGCAAGACGAATACCCCAAACGCTAACTAAAAGTCCTACCAAAAGTCCACG
>JAHFJI010000040.1 GCA_023245955.1 Candidatus Doudnabacteria bacterium
CAGAACTTGCTACAACGCAAAACTGTAAATGTGGTTTCGCAAAAAACTACCGAACTTATCGCCCTAAAGAAAAGCGAACAAGCCAACTTTAATGCTTGGATGAAGCAGTACTATTTTGCCATTACTGACGCAAGTGTGCTTAACGAAGATCTGGTGGCTGTAAACGGACTGACTAATTTTGAAAACTACTTGCTCAAACTAAATCCTAAGATGAACGATGTTCGTCGTGTGGGTAAGTCTGATGCAGAGTTGGTGCTAGCGGGCATAGATCCAGTTACAGGCGCTAGCTTGGCTGATTGGCAGAAAGACCTGGTAGCTAAGTACTTTGACGCGAGTGCTATTATGTCTCGTGTTCCAGGTACCGTTGCGGGTACTAGTACTTCTGTTACCCCTCGTGGTGCTCCAAGAGACAACTTTCATGTGGCTACTAGTACAAATAATAGCCTAGATACTACACCATTAGAGAACCCAATTTCCTCTGTGGCGCCTCTAGTTCCCACTATCGCTCCAGTACCAACTGAAGTAGTTGCTCCTACTCAGGCACTTGCACCTAAACCAAGTTTATCTGTAGCTAGTGAGGCAGTAGTAAAAGCTGCTCCTAGTGCTAATGATTGTGCAGAAAATAACTTACACATAAATACTAATGTGGCAGGTCGCTTAGAGGTATCACTCTTAGGTGTGAATGTGCCAATTATCTGGACACGTGACGCCAAAAATTTTGATACTGACTTAAAGAGTGGGATAGTGCACTACCCTTGTACGCCACTACCTGGAGACATAGGTACTTCTTATATTTCTGGTCACTCTAGCAACTATGCTTGGATAAAAGCTAGCTATAACCAGATTTTTGCCAAGCTTGGTGACTTACCCGTAGGTGCCACCTTTAAAGTGACTGTGGTAGGGCAAGATGGTAAAGATATACGACTTTACTATGTAGTAGAGAGTAAGCAGATTTTTTCTGCTACAGACCAAGCCCAGTTTATTAACACCGCGCAGTCTAGAATTGCACTTTCTACCTGCTGGCCTATTAACACCAACCAAAAACGTTTGGTAGCTTTTGCAAAGCTGGATAGGGTGGAGAAGTAGATTGAAGCCAGCGATAAGTAAATAGTAATAAGTAATAAGTAATTAGAAAAGACACATTTAGTAATTCTTGCGGAATTCCGCAGAAATTACTAAATGTTAAATGGTTTAAATATTGAAATGATCGTTTTGGAGGTGAGTGTCAATGGTCATCTTTGACATCGGATGTCAAAGATGACCATTGACACTATGCTGAGTGCGTGAGTGGCTTGTATATTTGCAGGCTAGTCATGCACTCAGCAGAATAGTTGCAAGGGAGTACTGCCGGCTCACACGCGTGAGTTTGGTGGTTTACTTTCTGCTGAGTGCAATTGCACATTTACAACCTGTGTCATTCCGAGTGGGCTTAGTGGTGAGTCACTCTTTCTCCCCCCCCCATGGGGGAGATGTCCAGACTCCTAGTCTGGACAGAGAGGGTGTATTTATCACAAGCATCAACATATGCGAGCGTCACTCGCGATGACATACATTTCCGCGACGCGCAAACGTTGCAAGCCTGGGAGGGCATTATGAAGAAGGTTACTTTTACAGATATCATTTGGTTTGCCATCTGTATCCTGGTCGGGCTAATGGTCATGCGGCCAATTGGATGCAGTACTGCCCACGGCCAAGAGCGGCCGAGGGTACAGGGTAACACGGTGCGGTTGGAAGTACAGAGTCGCCAAGGCGACCCAAATCTTCCAGCAGCCCGCTTAGCCGAGTGGCTGCGGTCTACGGTCGTGGTGAGCCCGGAAGTCCAGGCTCGCTACGTGGTGCGGTTGAGCTTTACTGGGTTTGATACCCAGATAAAGCCGACTAAAACCAGCATTGGCCGGGAGACCGGCGCGGCCACGGCTAACACAGCTATCCAAGCAGTTGGCCAGGCTGTGGCCAGTGCTGCTTATCGCTACGGTGGCCAGGTGGCTGGCTCTGTGGGTGGAACAGCCGCTCAAACGGCAAGCCAAACTGCCGCCCAGCAAGTCCAGAATGAAATTCGCTACGGCACCAGTAAAACTGGGATTGTGCAACTACAATACCAGCTTTGCTTAGGGCCAAGGTGCGACGTGGGCAAAGCCACTGCTTACTTTCGGGTCCAGATAGATATGGACCAGAGTACGCAGTGGGCGCGCTTTGCAGTTCTCTCGGCCAGCAACGACCGAAAGAAACTGCAAATTTTGCAGCCAAGCCTGTACTTGGGTGAGGGCAACCAGTCCAGTCAGCAGGACTTCATGCAACAAGCTCTACTTGAGCTGTTGCTGAACGATGCTAACGCTGGATGGCCGAGGATGGTGGGCCGGGGCGAGCTTGAGACTTTGCGGGGACTGCTCCACCCGCAAGTTAAAGCAACCTCTGAGGTTGAACCGCCGGCTATCAAACGCCAACGGCCGGCAGAGCACACTGCTCAAGCTCAGCAACTTGCCGAACAAGTTGCTGAACTGAAGGCGGAGGTTGAGCGACTCAAATCCGCTCAGCCGAAGATCACGATGGATCTTCCGCCCCAGCCAACACCAACGCCGTTGCCAAAGCCGGCACCTGGGTGCATCAACTGCCAGCAAGAGGCCTTACAGCCTATGGCCGGTCCGTTTGTAGCAGAGCTGAAACTTGGGGATGGACGGAAGGATAACAATACCTCCCAGCTTAATCCTCAAGTCCAGAAAGTCCAAGACTTTCTGGCAACTGTGCTTGATAGGAACCGCCGGCCCTTGCTTGTCCTGAAACCACAGGACACTAAGGGCGTATTTGGGCCAGCCACCCAAACTGCAGTGCGGCTGTTCCAAGCCCTGAACAGCTTACCTCAGAACGGGGCTTGGGATGCCCAAACCTTGGCCAAGGCCAATGAGGTTTGGGCCAGTAAATAATGAAAGGGGGAGAATTGATGGGCATTATCAGTCATATGCTCATCAAACAAATTTCAGAGCCCGGGGGCACGCAGGTCACAGTTGTGATTTGTGTGCTCGCCGGTGCTTTTTTATTTTGTGCTAATTATATTGTAGACCGACACCTGCCTTTTTTCCTTATCTACATTAGCCGGAGTACCGGATGCGTATCTAAGGAAAAAAGGCAGGTGTCTTGCGCTCCAACATAACAATTACTGGGGTGAAACCAAATGTCTTGGGCTACTAAAGAATTTTATTGTATACTTAGCTTATTAGAATTATTTTTTTATATTTATGTCAGAATTTCGTGTCGGTGGGGATATGGGGATGAGCCTAAACTCTAGTGAGGAGTCTAAGTCAGCTACATTAGAAGCGCTCACGCGGAGAAAGTTTCTGGTGCAAAGTGCAGAAGCAACTCTAGGGGCCATGGCGGTAAATGCTTTAGCTAGCCAGGAGGTCTTGGCTCAGGGGAGAGATAGAAAAATGGGTCCACCAATTGCTACTGAGGTTGCAAATAACAGAGAGCAGAAAGAAACAGTAGGTAATGCGGTGGTCTTAAAAGTTGTGGGTAATATGGACGAATCGGCTAAGGCCAGCTTGGCTTCTGAGCTTAGTGCGGATTTGTATACGCATGGTGTGTCCAATCCACAAGTGTTACTGGAATCGGACTCAAGAGCAAAGACGCTTAAAGAAGCGCCACCCGTTTTGGTATGGGACTGCAAAGCGAGGTTAATACCTGGTAAGTCCAAAACCACAAAATCTTGGGGCAAAACTGTACTTAAAGGAGCGGTGTCTATTGGTGCGGGTGCTGCCCAAACGGCTATTGGTGGTAGGGCTGGTGGAGTAATTGGAGATGTGGCTCGTGGGGAAGCTGGAGTAAATAGTGCTGCAGGCACTATCCACTATAGTACTTATAGGTTCCAGGGTGGTTTATCTTTTGGTGGGGAACTTAGTAGTGTAAATGAAGAAATTACATTAAAGGCAGAAATGAACAATCGTAATGCTTGGGAATATAGTTTGGTTATGCCTAATACAGATGGTAAGGGGACAAGCGACAAGCACCTCTTTACGGCTAATTACTATGAGCTAGATGAAGCTCGGGCACAGCAGGTGGCTTTTCACTATTTGTTAAAATACAAATCCCCATCGGTTATAAAAAGCCTAATGGAAGATTTTAGAACTGCTAGTGGAAAAGTAGATACTGGTGCTAGTATAGATGATGCCGGTCGTGACTCTGGTCGTCCAAGAGAAAAAGAGTCCAGTGGCAATGGTGCAAGATCTGCCGATAATAATATTCCGACTGTCCCCCTTCCACCAGTTAAGAGGCCTAGGCAATAACCTAAATACATGTCAAAGATGACCATTGACAACAGCTGTAAATGGTAATCTTTGGCATTTTGACAGGGTGGCGGGTTTGGCATAAGATAATATGAATTATTAAATCGTATTATTTTATGTTTAAAAGGTTAATATTTCTAGTTTTTGCTGTAGTTTTTACGGCATCTGCGCAAGTGGCCCAGGCTGATCAATTGGTGAGTCTGACTAAACAAGTCCGTAATATTACCCAGAATGGTGTGCTGGCTAGTAGCACAAATGCTAGGGTAGGTGATACTTTGGAGTACCTTATACACGTAGTGAATACTAGTGGCGGTAATTTGGGCTCAGTCTTAATTAGCGATGCTGCTTCCAGTGGGCTGGGTAATCGCAGTAATATTTCTGTGAGTAGGGTGTACACAGGTAGTCTAGAAGCTTCGGGCTTGCAGATATTAAACTTGGAAAATAATGGGCTGGTAGATGTGCGTTATACCATGCAGGTTCTGAGCAGTGTGACAAGTAACACACAGTGCAATACTGGAATAGTAAATGTAAATAGTCAGAGTTTTACTAGCACAGCTTGTGGTTATATTACCGATAGCAATCCGGTAGCAACTTCTAGTGGCACAACTAGCTCTATTCGTCCTAGTCTGGCAGTGGTAAATGATACTAAAAATGTAGCCGGCACTGGTATTGTGGCTGGTCGTGAAGACTTTTTAACTTACAAGTTTACCGCTACCAATTCTGGGAGTAATGTAGAAAATAATTATGCAGTAACAGTAGACTTATCTGGTGTGCTACCGCTGGCAGATGTAGTGGATTTTGGCGGCGGAAGTTTAAATGGTAATACCATAAACTTTCAAGCTGCAAGTATTGCCCCGGGTAGTAGTATTACACAGCAGGTAAGGGTACGTGTGAAGTATAATTTGCCCCCATATAATTTTGTGCTAACAACTGCTTATGGCAATGAAGTCAAAGTAAATGTCCAGTCAACTTCCAGTGTGACTGCTTATACTGCACCCACGGTTGGTGGTAATAATAGTGCTTTCGGTGCTTTGGCTTTTGGCTTGCTGGCTGTGGCAGGTGCTTTGATTCTTGGTAATAAGAAAGTAAAGCAACTAATATTTCAGTAGTTTTGTCGTTCATACATATTGGAGCATGTCCAATTTCCCCATCTGACTCAGGCGCGAAGACGCGATTCGCATCTAGGGAAACAGGCCATGCTCCTACTCTTATACGATTGACTCGGCAAGCTAAATAGACTCCTAACGGAGTCTATTTTTTTGTGCAAACTTGCAGAGTGGTAGGAGTGTGATATAGTAAAAGTAGAGCGAAATACAAATAAAGATTTACAATATAAAAACAAACCGGCTAGCTTTTAGGTTTGTTTATTTTATTTATTAAAGCCACATACATGTGGGGGAGATAGGCAGTGCCATGGATGAAAAATTATTACTTGAGCTATTAGCAGAGGCAAAGCTTCGGGGTGGAGGTATGATTTTAAATGTAGGTGAGGCGCCTGAGGTGGTGGTTTTGAGTGTGGAAGCCTACTCGGCGCTATTGGCCGGTAAGGGGACTGCTCATGCGCCAGAGTCATTGGCAAGTCTGGGTACTGTTCCAGAACAGAAAACTCAGACGGTTTTGGTTACTGGTGGCGCTGGTTATATAGGTGGGCATGTGGTTAGACTGTTACTTGATAGTGGGTACAAAGTTGTGGCACTGGATAATCTGTATACTGGTAGGCGAGAGCACATTCCAGATGGCGTCACTTTTATAGAGGGTGATGTTCGGGATATAAATTTACTTCGAGATGTTTTTGCTGGATATAAAATAGACGCAGTGGCCCATTTGGCGGCATTGCTTGAAGTGGGGGAGTCTGTAGAAAAACCATTTGAGTACTTAGATGTAAACTTGCTTGGAACTATAAAAGTCTTGAGCGCGATGCAAGAAGCCGGGGTTAGACGGTTATTATTTTCTTCTACTGCGGCAGTGTATGGCTCGCAGAGTCTGGTGCCAATACCTGAGCTGGCAGTGTGTGAGCCAAATAATCCATATGGCAAAAGCAAACTACTGGCAGAGAAGGCAGTAGAATATTTTACTCAGTGTGGGGAACTACAGGCTACGGTGTTTAGGTATTTTAATGTGGCTGGTAAGGGTGCGGGTCTTGGAGTTGCTGATACGCATCATAGGTCTCACTTGATACCTATTGTGCTAGACGTGGCTCGGGGTAGCCAGGAACAACTGGTGGTAAATGGAGGCGACTGGGGGACTCCAGATGGTACTTGTGTGAGAGATTATGTACACGTGCTAGATATAGCTCGGGCACATGCAATGGCTCTTAAGGCGGGGGTCACCGAAAAGTTTAGTATTTACAATATCGGGACCGGAAAAGGTACAAGTGTGCACGATGTAGTACAAGTTGCAACTGAAGTAACTGGGCGTATGGTACCTATGCAGGTAGGGCCAAGGAGAGCTGGAGATGACTCTATATTGGTAGCGGGAGTGGATAAAATAAAAAAAGACCTAAATTTTGTAACCGAGCACAGTACGTTGGAAGAAATTATTCGTTCTTCTTGGGCAATGTAAGCAATATATATTGCTAGGCCTATTTATTGGCTACAATATTAATCCAAGTTTTGTGTTATAATACATATGTAATTATATTTATTTATGAAAAAATTATCAGTAGTCATTCCGGCTTACAAGGAAGCAGAGCGGATTGGCCAAACTTTACGGGACATAGATGTGTTTCTAAAACAGCAGTCTTACGAGTCGGAGATCTTAGTGGTGGTGGATGGTTCTCGTGACGGGACGGCAGAAGTGGTACAGAAGTTGGTGCCGAGCATGCAGAATTTGCGGGTTATACATAACCAGGTAAACAAAGGAAAGGGCGCCGTGGTGCGTCAAGGCATGTTGGCTGTAACAGGCGATGTACGTATGTTTATGGATGCTGATGGTTCTACTGCTATTGATCACATAACATCTTTTTTACCTTTCTTTGAGGAGGGATTTGATGTAGTTGTGGGTTCTAGAAGAACGGAGGGTTCAAATATTAGAGTGCGACAGGGGTTTATCCGAGATTTTTTGGGTGGAGTATTTCGCTTTATTGTGCATACTTTAGTACCTTTAGGCGTTACAGATTCACAGTGTGGGTTTAAGGCGTTTACAGGAGAAGCCACAGAGAAAGTTTTTCCAAAACAAACTATAGAGCGTTGGGCTTTTGATGTGGAGATACTGGCTATAGCACGCAAATTAAAACTGAAGATTAAAGAAGCACCTGTGGTGTGGATAAATGATGGTGCTAGTAATGTTAAGTTTTCTGGTATGGTTCACATGCTGCTAGAGATTTTAGAGGTCCGTGTAAATTTGTGGACAGGCAAGTATAGGTAGCTTTTGCTGATTAGTGGGGTTTGTAACAAACTTGGATAGTTAGCGTTGTATTTAAGTGGGTTAATATATCTTAATATATTGTTGATTGCAGATTTTAAATTGCAGATTTATAATTCCAAATGCATTTCTGACAATCTGAAATTTAAAATCTGCAATCTAAAATTACTATGGTGCGTAAGTTCATTACAGGAATATTGACCTGTCTTGTTTTATTCGGTTCATTTATAGAGCCGACACTGGCTTTTGGGGTGTCTGCTAGTTTGGCGTCCGGGGATCCCGGGTTTACACAGAGCGATCAAAATATAGATAGGCAATGGGGACTGGTCCGGGCAAAGTTTATAGATGCCTGGAATACCACTACTGGAAGTCTTAACGTGGTGGTGGCAGTTATTGATACTGGTGTGGATGAGACCCACGAGGATTTGGTCCATAGTTCGTTTGTGCCCGGCTATAATTTTATAGATGGTACGCCAATCGTCATAGGTCAAAACTCTGACGATAATGGACACGGCACACTGGTTGCAGGTGTCTTAGGCGCGACAGCCAACAATGGTGTTGGAGTTGTAGGTAACAACTGGAAAGTCAGTCTCATGCCATTAAAAGCCTTGGATGCTAGTGGTAATGGTACATCGGAACATGTAGCTGAAGCCATTAAATGGGCTACGGATCACGGGGCTAGTATAATTAATTTAAGTTTGGGTGGTGTGGGGTTTGGTCAGGATTTGGGTCTTGCAAACAGCATTACCTATGCATACAGACATAATGTGGTAATAGTGGCTGCGGCTGGCAATGATACTGCATTAGTTGGAAAAGACTTGGATAATGATCCGGTCTTTCCAATTTGTGATGATAATGGAGAAAATATGATTTTAGGAGTGACCGCGCTAGACAGTAACGATCAAAAGCCGGGTTTTGCTAATTATGGTAAGAGTTGCGTAGATGTTTCGGCGCCAGGTAAGCGAATACTATCTACTATTGGTCGAGATCCTATCACCAGAGCTCTCTCGCCTAATTCTTACGCCTATGCTTCGGGTACTTCTCTGGCTGTGCCATTTGTAAGTGGGCTTGCTGCGCTTATAAAAAGTCTTTATCCAGAGGCTACAAATAGGCAAATACGCGATCAGATTATTACCACTACTGATTATATTGATCCGAGTAATACCAGTCAGTGTTCTGGCTCGTGCCAAGGTAAGCTAGGGTCTGGTAGGATAAATGCAGTTGCTAGTCTAGCTAAAAAGATTCTGCCGGAACAAGTTACAGATGGTGAAGTGGTGCAAATAGCAGAGTCTGGAGAGGTATTTGTTATTAGTGGTGGTAAACGTTTACTTTTGAGTAGTTTCGTGCATGAACAACGTTTTGGTGGCATAGCCCCAAAGATTGTATATCTATCTCAAGTTTCACACTTTCCAGTTGGTCAATATGCGCCTCCTGCAGACGGTACGCTGGTAAAAAAGGCTTCTGATCCAACCGTGTACTGGATAGTAAATGGGCTTAAGATGCCTATTTCTGGACAAGTTTTTTTGGATAGAGGTTTAAGGTTTGATAGGGTGTCTACCTTGAGTGATGCGGAGCTAAACTCCTGGCTAACTGGACAATTCTTACCTCCAGCGGATGGTGCGTTAGTTCGCGCCCGGAAAAACCCAACCATATATTGGGTCGTGGGTGGATCACTGCATCCTATAAGTGCTAACTTTTACGAGTCTCGTGGGTTGTCTATTTTTAAACTAACTATTACCAGCGACCAAGATATAAAACAGTTTCCAAAGGGCGCACCATATTTGTAATCAGTATAATTTATAGCTTAATTAAGTCCTTAAGGTAAATATTAGGTTCCAGAGTATCTTTATGATGATATACTTACTCTAATGATAAACTTTAAAATAAAAAAACTTATATTTGTTTTACTGGTTATAGGGATTGGTTTTGGCTATGCGCCAATGAGCGTGTCCAGCCAGGCTGTAGATACGACTTTTGATCCTAATAAATTAGTGGAAGATGCAGTTTTTTCCGATACTAAGACGTTTGGCGGAGCAACAGGTATCCAGAAGTTTTTGGAAAGCAAAAATAGTGTGCTTGCCAACACTACGCCAGAGTTCCTAGCCAAACTAAAAGAACCTACGGTGACTATGCTTAAGACGGGACTTGAGGACCCAGAGCCAG
>JAHFJI010000041.1 GCA_023245955.1 Candidatus Doudnabacteria bacterium
GCAGGCTACCGTCGCTAGCATAAAGCTTGCTGGACTCCTTGGGTGGGGTAGATAGAAATTTTTCTACGTCTGGAGCTACTAGGTTATGAATGAGTGTATACACAGCCAAGACTAAAGCGACAATGGTTGCTAGGGTGAATATACCAGTCAGCAATCCTTTTGTGAGCCCTAAGAATAAGTTTCTAACAGCACGTGATGAACTCCTCTTCTTTTTTCTGGTCTTTAGAGTGTGGTGGTTTTTTGTGAGTGTTTTGGTTTTAGTTTCTAGATGAGGCATACATCTAATATTGTACCTCATTTGTGTGAACTTGTTTTTTACAGCTTAGACAAATGTGTAGTTAAACGGATTTACAAATTTATATTAATAGACCTCTTCCAAAAGCAGCTGTCATCCCGGCCTCCGAGCCGGGATCCAGGCCTTATTATGGATTCCGGATAGCCCTCAGCCTGTCCTCAACTTGATTGGGGATGGCTTTCGGAATGACAGAAAAGAGGTTGTAAGCACACTTTTGAAAGAGGTCTAATAAACGAATGTCTACGAATGTATAAAGTGTGGGTAAACCCCTTATTTATGAGCGGAGTTATAATATTCGGCTTAAAATGGCCATATTATATAACATAATCTTGACATAAGTACAATAATAATGTATAATTATGGGTTATTAATTACTAATGCTTTTGCAACAATTATGATACTACAGACTATGAAAAATCTTTTGAGTCCGAAAAATCTCATGGCCATTGCTACTATTGGTCTTGTATTTGGTTTTTCACCGGTAGCACCTGCAAGCGTTGCCCAGGCCGTGGATACATCTTCGATTATAATTGCACAAATGACTGGCCCAGCCACAATGAGTGAAAACCAGGAAGTTGTGTACACAGTTGCCGTTACTAATCCAGGTACGGTTTTGTTGACGGGAGTTGCTATAAGTAACTTGTATAACCCAGGGTTTCTTACGTTTGTGAGTGCTGTGGGAAGCAACTGTACATTTGATCAGTCAAACCTGACCTCGGTTTGTACTATTGCCAGTATTGATCCAGGTAAAACGGTAAATACAAAATTTACTTTTCGTGTAGTAGGAAGCCCTACTTGTGGTGCAGATATGCCTATTAAGGCTGAAGTCTCTTCCCAGAGTCCATATGCACAAACTTGGACTATGACGTCTACGAAAGTTGTTTGTACTACACCAACCCCTATTCCAACTCCTACTCCTGTGGGTACATGTAAGTTGGAACTAGCTAAATCTGCAGATAAGGCTACAGCTAAACCAGGTGAAGATATAACTTATACATTGAACTTTAAAAATATTGGTACAGCTAACTGTACTGGAAGTGGCGTACGCTTAGTGGACCATTTAGATGAGTTTCTAGACTTTGTACGCGAGACTCATTCTGCAAACGTTACTCCTGGTTACATAGATAAAGATGTGTACGACTCTGCCACTAGAACCATATATTGGAACGCTGATGTGTTAACTCCTGGCGAATCTGGTAGTGTGGGATTTGTAGCTCGTGTAAAGGGTATAGGTAACTGTACCAACAAGGACATAGTAAACGTTGCGAATATTACAGCGCTAGAGCTAAATAACTTTAAGACTTTGGTCTTTAGTAACACTGTGAAGACCAACGTAACTACAGACTGTCCACAACCTACCCCAACACCTTCACCGACTCCTACCCCAACTCCCACTCCAACACCTACACCCATACCCACTCCAACACCTACACCAGCAAATACTAGCTTAACTGTGGTAAAGTTGGTACGTAATATTACTCAAAACGGAAGTTTTGTGGAAAACTTATCAAACGTGCGTAGCGGTGACTCACTGGAGTATCAGATACGTATCAAGAACACTGGTTCTGTAGAAGCAAAGAGTGTAACACTGAACGACTTTATGACTCAAGCTGGGAGTATTGTAGACTTTAGGAACTTTACTACTTCTACTGGGTACACAGGTGTTCTTGCTAACGGTTCTACTATAACTTTTGTAAATAGTTTAGCTAGTGGTCAGGAAATAGTGATTGGCTATTTGCTTACTACCAATTCGCAGATTACTAACGGCCTGTCTGCATGTAACACGGCAACAGCGACTTCCAGCAATGCCAACACTGCAAGCGACGTGTCCTGTATAACTGGTACTACTGGCACTCCAAGCTTAATACTTTCTAAAGCTGCTTGGAACGATACTAAAAATGTAGAGGCTACAATAGTGGCTGCTAGCCGTGAGGATTATATAACTTATAGACTGACCGTACGTAACACTGGTAACGCAGATGCTGTTAGCTATGTAATTACCGACGACTTATCTTTAGTGTTACCTTTGGCAGACATGGTAGACGCAGGTGGGGGAATTCTAACTGGCAAGACTATTACTTATCCAGCTGCGAGTATTACTGCTGGGGGTAGTTTGTCTCGGACTTTCCGAGTTCGCGTGAAATACTATCTTTCTGGCAACGTAAGCTACCAGATGACCAACTACTTTGGTAACTCGGTAACTATTGTTATAAACCCACCTCCAACATACGTTCCGCCAAAAACAGGTAAGGGTTCAAACACTGCTATGGGCTTTGGCTTGGCTGGAGTATTGACTCTTGGAGCCTGGCTTTCCCGCAAAAAGAATCTGCTTAAACTAATATTTAGCTAACAAATAAAATGGTCAAATCCCTGAGTTAAATCTCAGGGATTTTATTTTGGCACTAGGCCTTAGAACATTTAACTTTTGGCTATACTATCTTGTGCTAAACTATGTGTATATGCTAAATGTACCAGAGAACTATGCAGGGCCGGAACTTATTCTAGTTTACAATGCTAATGCTACGGTGTTTGCTGTAACCGCGGACTTTTTTCATAAACTATTTTCTCCAGAGACGTATCAGTGTAACTTGTGCCGGGTTACTTATGGCCATATAGCCATGAAGTCTGAGTGGAGGCAGTACCTAGACAGCTTGCCTTACAAGGTGGAGTTTTATCATAAAGACCAATTTATGCGTCTCTCTCCAGACTACTTGGCCGGGACCTTTCCAGTTATCTTTGTTCGCTCTGCTGGTGCGTATAATGTGCTCATGCCTACCGATGAAATAAATAGCATTAGTACAGTGGAAGAGCTAAAAGAAAAACTGAGTACCAAGTTAACTGCACTGGCTTAGTAGATTGTTGTGGATAAATAAATTTTAGATTTGGTAGTTTTCCACGAAGCATAAGTAAAACTGAATTTATTTATTTTTTTGACACTGATAAAATAAAATTTTACAATTTGCTTATCCGTTCCTCGTAGCCTAAAACAAAAAGTTTGTTCGAGGCGGGCAATAAACATTAGCGCTATTTAGATTTATTTGGATAGCGTGTTTATTTTGATCGTGTTATAATTCCTTATCAAGACTAGAGATTTGAAATGAAAATAAAAAATATTTATATAGGTGGATGGTTTCAGAGAACTACTCTGCACTTAACAGAAGTGTGGGATGTTTTTAAATATGGAAAGTCCGAGTTGGGTTTTTTTCGGAAGCGGTTAGCAGAGCTAAGAAAGCTATTGGATATCAAGGAGATAACTAGGGAGAATGGTAAGCTGGAATATATTCGAGTAGTAACTGGTTCCGGGGTAGAATTTAGGATATACGAAGATGGATTAATTATCCTAGAGAAAGAAATATCAAAGTTATCTCTAGACGTGGAGCAGGTTAAAGATTATTACGATAATTGTCTTTCCACTATTCTTTCTTACATATTTAGTAAGGGTGCTCCAGTGCCAAAGGAATTAGCAAACATTCAGACGATTTTGCCATACATACTAACTGTAGAGAATGCCAACAATCGGGATATAGGTAAACTCTTTAAGGATTTTAATCAAGAGATATATTCTACTTTAGCTACTAAGAATGTAGAAGTCTATCGCGCTTCTGGCTTGATTGTAATTAATAACTTAAAGGATAGAGCTTTGGTGCGCGAGATCATTGAGTCGCAGATCTTTTTTAGAGAATTTAAAACGCAGTTACATAGATACCTAAGTATCCATCGGTCTGTTTGGGAAAAGATTGCTAGTATTAAAGAGCGAGAGTACATAGCTGGTACGGAAGTAGACAAATACAGAGGCGAGCTGGAAGATATCGAGAAAACTATAGACTTAATTGGTGCTCGTATAAACCAAATGGGTGTATATATACGCACTAGGCAAAAAATAACCGATATCCAAAACATAGATTCGTATCTCAATCCTTTGTTCCAATTTAAGTTTGAGACACTACAAGATACGCACGAATACATAAAGTACTTGTGGGATATGACTCGTGAATATTTAACTTCTACTCTGGGGTCTTTTACAGAAATACAAAACAAGAGCACCAAAAATAGTATAGCTTCGTTACAAGTAGTAACTACTATAGGCGTAGTAGCTTCTATATTTGGTTATTTGGGCAGAGATTCTCTGCCAACTTTTACTTTTATGGGTACGGTATATTTTATTCTTTTGCTGAGCTTAACCGCGTTAGTTAATTGGGCAATTGCTAGTATTTACAAAAGAAAGAAATATATGGTGGGTAGGGCTAGTAATCTAAAGCATTTATAAGCATTACCCATGGTGTGAACTTATAATTTTCGGCATCGTACCATCTTGTGGATGGTGCTTTTTGTTTATGTGGTAATATATGTACATGGTGAAGAAATACGTACGCATATATAAACGAAGAGTACATGTTTTGTGGACATTTTTGATTGTTCTTTTACCTTTTCTATTTGTATTTTTTGTAGGCGCTATCTCTACAGCCCAAAAAATGAGCTTTGTAGGGGACTTGCTCGCATCTACCGTACGCTTGTTTATTGCATATACCATCTCGTTATTTATAGCAGTAATACTTGGCATTACTCTATCTCGTGGTAGGGTTGGGGCATTTATGTTGCCGGTGTTTGATGTGCTTCAAAGTTTTCCTACTTTTGCCATGTTGCCACTAGCGGTAAGTTTTTTTGGGCCTAGTGAGACTACTGTGGTAATTTTCTTAATTATTACTGTGGTTTGGCCCATGCTATTTGCCATTATTAGCTCGCAAAAACTAATCAAAACTGCTTGGGATGAGGCGGCCACTATATACGGCGCGACTGGCTGGCGACGGATTGTCTATTTTGCCCTACCTGTGGCTGGACCGGGTATTGTGACTGGGTCTATTGTAGGGCTTGGAGAGGGTTGGGAGGCCGTGGTGGGCGCAGAGATAATTGTAGGAATCCGGGCTCACGGTCTGGGTGGTTTTTTCAACGGCTATAGCCAATCTGGTCACGTGGTGTTTTATGGGGTAATGGCTTTGCTGTTATTTATTTTTGCTATGAACCACTTGCTTTGGTTACCATTCTTAGAGCGAAGTCACAAAATGCTCACAGAATAAACTAGTACGAATTTAATAAACGGCTACTAAACCACAAATGCAATTCTCTGTGTGATATATTTATGACCGACAATGTTTTAATACATTTGAATAACGTAACCAAGCACTTTGAGGACGATGGCAGAAAAGTGCCGGTCTTAAAAGATATAGACTTAGATGTGCAGAGGGGAGAGTTTCTTATGCTTCTCGGTCCTTCTGGTAGTGGCAAGTCTACTTTGCTTAGGTTGCTGTCTGGACTAGAAAAGCCAGATAGTGGTACCTTGCATATGGGAGTTACTTCCCACTCGTTTGTGTTTCAGGATTTTGCACTTTTCCCGTGGCTTACGGTAGCGGAGAACATAGGCTTTGGCTTAAAGATGAAAGGTAGGTCAGAAAGTGAAATAACAGCGGTAGTTAAGGACTTAGTGAGCGAGATGGGTCTTGATGGGTTCCTACATGCGTACCCAAGAGAGCTCTCTGGAGGGATGAAACAGCGTGTGGGCATTGCTCGGGCGCTGGCTATGAGCCCAGAAGTTATGTTTTTGGATGAACCGTTTTCAGCCCTTGATACTTTTACCGAAGTTAAGCTTCGTTTGGAGGTGCTGAAGATTTGGGAAACCCGTAAGATTACCATGGTTATGGTTACGCACTCAGTAGAGGAGGCATTGTTTATGGCAGATAGGATAGCTGTGTTCTCGGAGCGACCTGCTACTATTTCTAACATAGTTAAAAATCCATTTCCAAGGCCTCGTAACGTACACTCTGCGGAGTTTGTACGCAAGGTAGAGGAAATATCTAATTTAGTGGAGTAAGTTTTATATGTCAAAATATAGTGAACAAATTGTAGAGGCCGAACCGTCTCCTCGTTTTGAGAAACCAAAGCGTCCAGAACAATATCCAGTTATGCCATTGGGTGTTGAACTCTCTGATAAACAAAGAGAGGATCTTAGGCATATGAATAAAGGTTTAGAGCTGGTAACTAGGAAGTACGAGGCGTTTTATGATCGTGAAGAACAAGAACGTCAGCAAATTCTGACTGCTAGAAGAAAGCTACGAGATCATTAGGCCATATAAAAAACCACCTAAGATTTTTAGGTGGTTTTTATGTTTACATAAACTTAAGCAGAAGCACGGGCGGACTTGGTCTTGGTCTTTATGCACTTGGTACAGGCTTTGACTCGGTTGCCTTTGGCATCTCTGGTCCACTGTAAGTTAGCTAAAAGCCTGACGATGGATGGGCGCATAGAGTGGCTTCTTTTTATGGTGCGGGAATAGGTTTTTCCGCACACGGTACACATTCTTGCCATATAAATAAAGTAGAAAATTATAATATCTAAATTCTAAACAAATTATAATTTTCAAATCATACAATCTAAAACAGTCTCTAGTTTTAAACTCTGGGAATTGAAATTTGTATAGAATTTTGGATTTTGTGCTTGAGATTTGAAATCCCTAAACGCTGGATTATTCTAACACGAATTGATATACTAGGCAAGAGATAGATTATTAACAAATATTACATATATGTCAGAAAAAGACCTGTACGAGACTGATAAACTTCCGTCTATGGAGGGTTTAGAAGTAGCGGGCGACGATAGCAAGATTGAAACAGCTATAATGCAACCACCAGAGGGGATTAGGCAAGAACTTAGGAGGGCGTGGTCAGAGTATAAAAAGAATGTAGATGTCCCAGTAATTAAAAGGGTATTTAATGGAGACGAGTCTGCTAATCTTATATACGAAAAATTCTTTAAAGAAGTTCTAGCAGGGGGCCAACCTAGCTACAATGACCTTCGTACTGAGTTTATCCAAAATACTCAAGATGAACACTTCGGGGGAGATAATGTAGATGGGGATCGTGTAACACAGCCAATAGTTGGGAAAGATCTTACGAGAGAAGGTCATCCAGCTGTCATTATTGAACCAGGGGAGAATAGGAAGATATAGTTAATGAGTTATATAATTCAACTAGTCATACTAATATTTTCGGCCATAGTGCATGAGGTAATGCATGGGGTGGTAGCAGAGAAGCTGGGAGATGATACAGCACGCCTTGAGGGGCGTATAACGCTTAACCCCATTTCGCACATAGACCCGTTTGGCACCATCTTCTTGCCACTGTTTTTGCTAATGGTTCATAGCCCGGTTATATTGGGATCGGCCAAGCCCGTGCCGGTGAACTTTGCTAACTTAGATAATCCAAAAAGGGGAATGGCTTTAGTGTCTTTGGCTGGACCGCTTTCTAACTTTGCCTTGGCTATTGCTTTTGTGTTGCCAATAAAGCTCGGGCTTGTGAGTGGGCTTGGTGCAGAGATTTTGGTGCAGGCGGTGTTAATAAATCTAGTTTTGGGCACGTTTAACCTAATACCCATTCCGCCGTTAGATGGTAGTAAAGTGCTGGCTAGCTTTGCGCCCGACTCTTGGATGTACCGAATTCTTTCCTATGAACGTTTTGGGTTTATTTTGGTATTCCTGTTTCTCTACTTGGGTATTCTTGACCGTTTACTCTTGCCCATTGTAGTCTGGTTCTTCCGAGTGTTTGGTTTGAGCCTTGGGTAGTGGTGTCTTAAGGTAGAAATAACAATAGGACTAATAGGACGTATAAGACGTATATGGCCTATGCAATAAAGATAATAAAAATGCCCACGAAATAGTCTTCGTGGGTTTAGCTTTAAACCAGTTGCGATTGGGTTAATTACTTTATTTGAACCGAGCGTTTTACACTTGAACCCCGAAATGAACGTCTTGTCATACCGGGCTTTGACCCGGTATCCAGGTCAATAAGCAAAAAGCCTGGATTCTCTTCGAGCCTGTCTTTGAGACCCTGAGTGGTCCTCAGACCCTCGAACCGGAGCCTCAGCGTTCGATTTGCTCACGCCCTGAGTACACAGAAGGGAGCCGAAGGCCGGCTCGCGAGGACTTGGCCGGAATGACAGAAATACTAAGGAATTTAATTTCGGGGTTCACAGTTTTGCACCTTGACTAAAATAGATGAAATTAAGTATAATTTGAGCAACAAGTGAATAGGAAGCTATGGGAAGTACCGAGGCTGGTACTGACTATAATTACATCATTTGGTCGTATGTTTTGGGAAGTCTTTCTTAAATTCACCTCATCTAACCTCTCCTTAGTAAAGGAGGGGAACAGGAGAAGGTGCTTAAGAGCACCCGCAGAGCTTCGCGGGATTACCAGAATAGCGAAAACAAGAGAACCCCTATGGGGACCCTTTGGGTTCCACTCTTGTGGGTTTTTTGTTTGGAAAGAATAATTTTTAATAGGACCAATAAGACCAATGGGACTTATAGGACCAATAGGGAAAAGAATGCCTACTATTAACCAGTTAGTAAGGAAGGGGAGAAAACCACTCAAGGTTAAACCTGCTTCGCCGGCGCTTCGCCGTAGAATCAATTTAATTAAGAATAAGACTATTGTGGTAAAGGGCACTCCTTTTATCCGTGGTGTGTGTCTTAAGGTGTACACGACTACTCCTCGTAAGCCAAACTCCGCTTTACGTAAAGTTGCCAAGGTAAAACTAACCAACGGCATGGAAGTGCTGGCTTACATCCCAGGTGTGGGTCACAACTTGCAAGAACACAGTGTTGTACTACTACGCGGTGGAAGAGTAAAAGATTTGGCCGGTGTACGTTACCACATAGTTAGAGGAAAACTGGACACTCTCGGAGTCGACGGGAGAAAGCGCAGTCGTTCTAAGTACGGTGCGAAGAACAAAAAAGCTTAATTATCCACGAATGCACGAATAGCACGAATCATACTAATGCAGACGGTGTGCTTATCGGTTCGTGAAATTAGTGTAATTCGTGTATTAGTGGACAAAACATATGCCAAGAAGAGCAAGAAGTTACGAACGCCGTATTCCAACGGCTGATCCAAAATTTAATAGCGTAAAGTACGCCAAGTTTATTAACTATCTCATGGAACGGGGTAAGAAAACTGTGGCTCAAAAAATCTTTTATACTGCTATAGACACTGTAACCGAGAAGATGGCAGCGACTAAAGATCCAAATAGTGACGAGAAAACCTTAGATGGTCGTCAGGTTTTTGAAATTGCCTTAAAGAATGTTTCTCCACTTGTAGAAGTAAAAGGGCGTCGTATTGGTGGCTCTAACTACCAGGTGCCTATTGAGGTGCAAGAGCCTCGCAAAACTACCCTTGGTATGAAGTGGCTCATTATGGCTAGTCGAAAGCGCAAAGGCGTTCCTATGGGCGAGAAGCTTGCTGCAGA
>JAHFJI010000042.1 GCA_023245955.1 Candidatus Doudnabacteria bacterium
CGAAATATACTAAACTACGAAAACTTAAAGTATTCTTTGTTGTTATAGTTTCGTACTTTCATAAAATTAGTAATTTAGTAGAAAGATATATTATATGGAACATATTAAGCTAGAAAGAACATTGGTATTGCTAAAGCCGGATGCGGTGGATCGTGGACTTGTTGGAGAGATACTCCATCGGTTTGAGCGTGTAGGACTTAAGATGGCAGGACTCAAATTAGTATTAGCGGAAAAAAGTCATGCAGAACAACACTATACTGAGGACTTGGCTGTGCGTCGTGGGCAGCATGTTAGAGACATGATGATAGCCATGCTCACAGAAGGCCCGGTAATAGCGTTGTGTTTAGAGGGAATAGATTCGGTAGAAATAGTCCGCAAAATGGTAGGTGGTACAGAACCAAAAAGTGCGGTACCGGGTACTATACGCGGTGATTATTCACACATGTCTTTTAAACATTCTGATGAAAAGAAAATTGGTATTTATAACCTTATCCATGCTTCTAGTAGCGCATCCGAAGCAGAGCAGGAGATAGCAGTATGGTTTAAAGAAGGTGAGCTAGTAGACCACACTCCTACATACACCAAAAAAACTATCCCAGTTTAATCCCTGTAGTATTTTAGTATTTAGTAAAAATCTCACATATGTGAGATTTTTACTAAATTTGGATGAGGTTAAAAATTTTGTTATTACGCGGAGCTTCGAATGTAGAAATATTAGACCTCTTACGTAACCTATATACTTTAGCCTTGTCATTCTCCCGACTCCGAGTCGGGAAGCCAGAATCCAGACTCTAAGATGGATTTCGGATAGCCTTCGCAGAGCCTCATGGCTTCCGGAATGACAGGGCGGGGAAGGGTTATTTTTTTTGGAAGAAGTTGGTGAGTTTACCTATGCGGGCGATAAGACCTTTGTCTTGTTCTTTTAAGTACTGCTTAATTCTGCTCCGGGCATTACCAGTGTGAGCAGAAGCTAGCCAGTCGCGGGAGACTTTTACCGGCTGTTTGCTTTTTAGAATTTCTACCACGTCGCCGTGCTCTAGGGTTTGAGTTATTTTACTCATCTTGCCGTTTACTTTTGCGCCCATCATGTAGTAACCAAGATCGGTGTGCACGGAGAAAGCAAAGTCTATAACTGTAGCGCCTAGTGGCAGGTCTTTGGCATCGCCTTTTGGAGTGAGGACAAAGATGCGGTCGCGGAAAAAGTCTACTTTGAGATTTTCCATAAACTCTTCAGCGCTTTGGTCTTCTTCTTGCCAATTTTTTAGTTCGTTTACCCAGTTAAGTCTGGTGTTCATCTGTGTAGAAATCTTGCCAGACTGAGTGTAAAACCAATGAGCGGCAACTCCGCGCTCGGCTTCTTCGTGCATGAGGTCGGTGCGGATTTGGATCTCAAAAACTCCACCTTCTCTATCAAATACGGTTGTGTGTAGACTTTGGTAGCCGTTTGGCTTGGGAGTGGCTATATAGTCTTTCATTCTTCCTTGTAGGGGCTGAAAGTGCTGATGAATGGCACCTAAGGAGGCGTAGCAGTCGGTGGTGGATTTAGTGGTAATGCGCACAGCTAAGATGTCGTTGATCTTTTCCATGTCGGAGTCGTATTTCTTAAGTTTTTTATATAACGAGTAGACTCTTTTGGTGCGACCAGAAATATTTAAAAACTTTACACCTTCGGTTTTTAGAATGTGGCTAAGTTCTTTTTGTAGGGCTTTTATACCTAGTTCTTTTTTGGCCAGCTCCGCTTCTAAAAGCTTCTTTGTACCGGAATAAGCTTCTGTGTCCACCACCGCAAAAGCAGAATCTTCTAGTTCGTCCTTCCAAGCGTTAATGCCTAGACGGCCGGCGATGGGGGCATATACTTCCAGGGTTTCCGTAGCAATTTTCTTTTGTTTGTCTTCTCCGAGATACTGCAGGGTGCGGATGTTGTGCAAGCGGTCGGCCAGCTTAATGAGCATAACTCGTACGTCTTTGCTTGTAGCTATGAACATCTTACGCAAGGTTTCTATGTACTGTGGCTCGGTGCTATTACGCAGGCGAACTTGGCCAAGCTTGGTGACGCCATCTACTAGTCCGGCAATTTCTGGACCGAATTCTTTAGCAATGGCCTCTATACTAATGCCTGTGTTTTCTGGTACGTCATGCAAAAATAGCGCAGCTAAACTGGTGGCGTCTGGAAAGATTTGTCCAAGAATAACAACTGCTTCTAGTGGGTGCACAATATAGTCTTCACCACTCATGCGTTTCTGACCTGCATGAGCAGCTTGGGTAAACAAAAAAGCCTTCTCCAGCAGTGCTTCTTCTTCTGGCTTAAACTTATGCGGAATAGATTTTAGGAGCTGGGGGAGGGACATGAGCGAAACGCAGAATCAAGAATTAAGAATAATACAAACGAGTAAGTGTAGTATAAAGAGACAATACGCAAGAGACAAGTCAGTTAGCTATATTGATGCTTTTATATAAAAAAGTAGCCTGGTTTGGAGTCTATCCAAAACAGGTTACCGGGGGTTGTTTGCTGACGTTTACCAGCTTTACTTTTGCTCGTCCTCGAGCTTTTTGGCGGAAATATCTGCCAATAACACTGCTACCCATGATCAAAGACCAATAGTCAATGGTTTTGTGCCGGATTTTTGCTACAAAGTTCCAATCTAAGAGTTAATTATAAAGAGCCTGGATTCCGGCTCGCGAAGACTTGGCCGGAATGACAGAATTGAGTTGCACTTTATAGTCTTCCACTTTTCACTTTTCCACCAAATGTGAACCAACCGTAGGTTGGCAACGTGGAACCCATTTTTATTACTTGTCACTTCTATATTGTCTCTTTATACTATACTTACGTATTTTGTATTATTCATGACTCTTAATTCATAATTCTTAATTCTGCGTTTCGCTACATGCCCAGTAACACAACTTTCTAGCTGAATTCATAACTCATGATTCATAATTCATAACTCAATCTTTTCCATGCCAGAATTACCAGAAGTAGAAACAGTCGTACGAGAACTAAATAGGAAACTCACTGGACGGACTATCAAGTCCGTGGAAGTTCGTGTGTCTAAACTTATAGGTATAGGCCCGGAGGGTCTGGGTAATAAAAGGGAGGAGACGAGGGCTAAGGGGGAAGCATTTGAGAAGTTACTGAAAGGAAAGAAAGTACTAGGGGTAAAGCGGAGGGCAAAGTTATTAATCTTTAGCTTTGCGACTACTGCTAAAACCCTCTCTGTCTCGAGGCGAGACATCTCCCCCAAAGGGGGAGAGGAAGACTTAAAGATGCTGGTACATCTTAAGATGACAGGGCAGTTTATTTTTGAAGACAAAGACTTAAAGAAAAAAACTGGTAGTAAATATAAAGTTTTAAACAAGCACTCAGCACCTCTAGTACAATTGCCTGGAAAACACACGCATGTAATATTTCAGTTTACCGACGGTAGCACGCTCTACTACAATGATGTGCGAAAATTTTCCTATTTAAAACTAGTTAAAGCAAATGAACTTCTACAAGTACAAGAACTAAATGACTATGGCCCAGAACCTCTGTCCAAAGATTTTGGTTTATTCCCTTTTATGACGGCCGTCACAAAAAGGAATAAGGTGAGTATTAAGCAGGTGTTAATGGATAACAGGGTGGTGGTGGGGATTGGTAACATTTATAGTGATGAGATTTTGTTTTTGGCGAGAGTGCGGCCAGAGAGACCAGTGGCTAGTATGACCAAGCGAGAGTTAATTAAGATATATGAGTCCATTAAGCCCGTATTACTGCAGGGGATAAAGACCAAGGGGTCTAGCGTGGGCGACTTTATTCGGACAGACGGTACTTGGGGTAGTATGGGTAAGTTCCATTACGTGTACGGCAGACGGAAACAGCTGTGTAAACTCTGTGGTACTATAATAGAAAGTGTAAAACTGGGTGGTCGGACAGCTTCGTACTGCCCGAAATGCCAGAAATAAATAATCTGAATAGGGCTTATAAGTCGTATAGGACCTATAAGGCCGTAAAGGTGTATATGACAGATGAAAAATGGGATGCTTTGTGCGAGAGGCTGGAAGGACAGTACCCAGACTTAAATCGCTACAGAGAAAAGTTAGAGGGTGAACACGGAGGCAGCCGGGAGGCGCTGGAGTTCTTCGGGCCAGTTGGGGAGATGCGCGTGGTGCGGGTAAGTAAGCCATCGGTGGCGAGTGTGGAGCACCACTATTCGCACCGGCAAGGAGACACGGCCAAAGATAAATACAACTACTCCGATACAGAACTAACACATAAAGTGCATGTGTACCGGGAAGTAGATGGGGAGTGGGAGGAAATGTCCGGTGATCATTTAAACATGTAAACAATTTAACATTTAAACATAAAGACAGCACAAAACAATAAAAGTGTCAGTAATGTTTTTTAGTCAGTTCATTTCTATGTTCATGTGGAAGAAAATTCAGGATAAGTTGCTAGACAGTTACTATCTATTTAAAAGTAAATATGACGTAAGTCCATATGGTCCAGACACGAAAGCGTATTGGGTCAGGAGGCGTGAATTATTTTATTTATTTGATAATGGCATACAAACAGATGCAGAGGGGTTATACTCTGTAACACCAGAAGCTGTAGCCTGCCAAATTGCAAAAACTTTAAACGCCGAATCTGTACTAGATGCTTTTTGTGGGATAGGAGGGAATGCTATTGGCTTTGCCAGGGCGGGTAAAAAAGTATTCGCTGTAGATGCAAGTGGAGAGCGACTAGAAATGGCACGGCACAACGCGAGTGTCTATGGAGTAGAGAACAAAATTGAATTTTTACACATGGATGTTTTTGAAGCTTTAGTAAAAGTAAAAGCAGAAGCAGTGTTTTTAGATCCGCCTTGGGGTGGCACGCGTTATAACGAGATAAAGAACTTTGGGTTAAATAATTTTGCTGTGGATGGGGCAAAGCTTCTGGAGCTGGCTTTTCAGCAGTTTTCTAAAGTTGTCTTACGAGTTCCAAGACAATTTAATCTCCTGGAACTAGACAAGTTTGGCCGAAAGTATGTAGTGCAGGATAATTATATTCGGAGTAAGTTATATTCTAGAACCTTATACTTTACCTGAATTAATATATATTTTTAAGATTTTTTTCTGTCATCCTCGGGCGAATCTGCGAGACCCGGGGATCCAGTATTTAAAGACATGGATTCCAGATTTCCCGCACTCGCAGACTCGTTTGTAGAATCTGGAATGACAAAACCCTAGACTATGCTTAAAGACCGTATTATTGCTACATTTCGCTTTTTTGATTTGCAGGACACTTCGCTTACACTTTTGGAAGTGCATAAGTTCTTGCTTTCAGATCACTTTGACTTGGCCAGTTTCATAGACGAAAGTTTTGAACTTAAACCTGGACTTACTTCACTGCCGTTAGAGACCGCGTCTGTTGCTGAAGTACTCCAGTGCTTAGAGGAAGAGCGCAGGAATAAGGTGGCAAGTAAGTATGGGTACTATGCGCTGTGCGGGCGAGAGGAGTTGATAGATAAACGCTTGCACGGCTACCGGTTTGGGGTTAGACGTGAACGCCTGATTCGTAGGTTTGTTCCATTTATGGGGTATTTACCCTTTGTGGCGGGGGCGGGATTAGTGGGTAGTCAGGCTTTGGGCTTGCAGAAGCCAGGTTCGGATATAGACATGCTAGTTTTGGTAAATCCGAGGTTTATGTGGCTGGCCAGGTTTTTTGTGACTCTCTACTTTCAAGTCTTGGGGTTGCGTAGACACGGGACTAGAGTAGCTAACAGGTTTTGCCTTAACCACTATGTAGCGCTGGGCAAGTGTTTGCAGTTTGATAAGAACCTTTACACAGCTAGTGAATATGCAAAAATGCGTCCACTGGTGAGCCCGCTCCAAGTAAATAACTTTAAGGCACTCAATAGTACTTGGATGGAGTATTTCTTTCCTAACTTTGTAGCCGAGTTTAACAGGTTTGTTGGAGTTTCGCGGATTAAACTTGTGCTAGAAAAGATGTTGGATAATAAATTTGGATGGTTTATCGAAACACAATTAAAAGCCTTCCAGTACAGAAGGCTTAATGTGGGTGAGTTTATTGTAGCTACGGACGATGAGTTGTCTTTTCACCCCGATAACCGTAAGCGTGAGCTATTCCAAAGGTTTTTTGAATTTAAGTAACAAAATAGTAGGGAAGCGGTGGAGCTGATAGGTGGCATTAAAAGCAGGACTATCGGTCCGGCTTACCAAGTCCTCCATGTGTGTAAGTGCAAAGCCTGCACCAAGTAAATTGTTTATCTGCTCCGAAAGTGGATAGAAGCGGGAAGTGAGACGGCTGTTCCACCTAAATGCCCTGTCTTGCAGATTTCTAAAAAAGTTGTAAGGACGAAGTTTTAAGCGCGGTTTTTTACCTAGTAGTGCACGGAAAATTCCTCGCTTCCACATGCCGACCGGGAAGGAATAGTAGGGGTTGGCTAAGGTGACGATTAGGGTACCTTCTGGTTTGAGTATCCGAAATAAATTAGCAAAGCTTTTTGGCTGATTTTCTAGGTCGTGGGAGGCCATGCTTAGAACAACTGTATCAAAAGTATTGTCTGCGTAAGGGAGTGTGTTACCCGCGTCTAGTATCTGGAAATTGATATTTGGGAATTCTTTTCTTGCGTGATCAATTAACGCACTGGAAGAATCAAAAGCTTCTAGGCTTGGATACGTCTTGGATAACTTTCCAGCTAGCCAGCCTGTACCGCAGGCGGCATCCAATATTTTGCTGTTTGTAGCTCTTGGCAAGTGCGGCTCCAAAGTTTCAAGTAGAATTTGTTTTTGGATAACTCCGTTTGGAGATTCCAAAAATTCTATAAATTGTTGCGCCGTTTCCTTGTCTTCGTAGAAGTTCATAACCGTATTATAAGACATATAGGACAAATTGGACATGTAAGATAGATATAAAATAGTAGGTTCTTGACAGGGCTGGTGGGTTTGGTAGACTGTTATCAGTCTCATGTGGAGAGTGATAGATTACACCGCACTTGAGGCTATTTGTAAAGATCATTAATGCGATGCGAAACTACGAAACCATGCGAATCTGCGAATAATAATGCGAAATAAAGAATTCGTAGTTATTCGTAGATTCGTGCCATTCGTAGATTCGTATCGGACACATTCGTATGCAAGTAAAACCAATTGGAAACAGAATTTTAGTGCTTCCGGTAAAAGAAGAGGAAGTAACCAAGAGTGGGATAGTTATAGCTTCTAGCACAGAAAAGGAAAAGAAGGCCCGAGGTAAAATTGTTGCGGTAGGTTCTGGTGAAGAGATAACCAAGCTTGGGCTTAAAGTAGGGGACGAAGTAGTGTTTGGGAAATATAGCGGTGACGAAGTAGAAGTAGATGAAGATGGTAAGAAAGTAGAATACAAAGTGCTATATGTTGGTAGAGACAAGGATGAAAGTGATGTGTTGGCTATTATTGAATAACTAATATTACGCTGATATACAGATGCGTTCTGATATACAGATGACCACAGATGCGAAATATCTGCATGGATCTGTAAATCTGCATGGATCTGTAAATCTGCATTGAGGATTTGTATATGTCTAAGATTGTAAAAAAGGGTTTTGCGGCCAAGATGGCCATTATGAATGGGGTAAATATCGCAGCAGACGCAATTAAGGTAACGCTTGGACCAACTGGTAAAGCTGTGATTATAGACAAAGGTTTTGGCAGCCCACTTATTAGCGATGACGGTGTAACTGTAGCTAAGGAACTGGAGCTGGAAGATAAGTTTGAGAATATTGGCGCAAGTTTAATCCAGGAAGTAGCTAATAAGACCAACGAAGGTGCAGGGGATGGCACCACTACTGCTACAGTCTTGGCCCAAAAGATGATTGAGCAAGGTTTCGAAGCCGCGGCTATTGCGCCAGCTCACGCAAATAGTATAAAGCGAGGTATGGACTTAGCTGTGCGTTTTGTGGTGGAGAAGCTTACCGAAGTAAGTAAAAAGATTAGTACTAAAGAAGAGATAGAGCAGGTAGCTACTATTTCCTCGCTAGATCCAGTAGTTGGTAAGCTTATCTCTGAGATTATGGATGAGGTAGGTAAGGACGGAGTTATTACTGTAGAAGAGGGTCAAACTATAGGGTTAGAAAAAGAAGTAGTAAAGGGAATGAGGTTTGATAAGGGTTTTGTGTCGCCTTACATGATGAGTGATGCGACTCGTATGGAAGCTGTCTGGGAAGATCCATACATTTTAATTACCGATAAAAAAGTAGCTAGTGTACAAGATGTGTTACCACTGTTGGAAAAAGTGGCCCAGAGTGGCAAGAAAGATTTAGTAATTATTGCAGAGGACGTAGAAGGCGAGGCTCTTACTACATTTATCTTAAACAAACTTCGTGGCACATTTAATGTACTAGCAGTTAAAGCTCCGGGCTTTGGTGACCGGAGAAAAGAAATGCTTACAGATATTGCAGTATTAACGGGCGGGCAAGTTATTACCGATGACTTAGGCTTTAAACTAGATAAGACAGAACTTAACCAACTTGGTCGCGCTCGAAAAGTAATTGCAACCAAAGAGTTTACTACCATTATAGACGGACATGGTGAGAAGAGTGCTATAGAAGCGCGGGTTGCGCACATTCGCGGTGAGTACAATGAGTCTAAATCTGATTACGATAAAGAAAAACTTCAGGAACGTATTGCAAGGCTTTCTGGTGGGGTGGGCGTAATTAAAGTAGGAGCATTTACCGAGACAGAAATGAAAGCCAAAAAGTTTAAGATAGAGGACGCACTTAACGCTACTAAAGCCGCCGTAGAAGAAGGCATTGTAGCTGGGGGTGGTGCAGCTCTTGCACGCATTGCGCCTATGTTAGATAGTTTTGGGACTGACATGTCGTTTATAGAACGAGCTGGGGTAAAAGTTATACGTAGTGCTCTAGAAGCTCCTTTGCGCCAGATTGCGGCTAATGCTGGTATAGAGCCCACTGGGATAATCAGCTATATCCAAAGTTCCGGTGATACCTACTGTGGCTATGATTTTTCTAAGTACCAGGATGGTAGTTGGGAAGCTGGTAAAGTTCAGGACATGATGAGTGCGGGAATAGTAGACCCGGTGAAAGTAACTCGCTTGGCCCTTGAGAACGCGGTGTCTGTAGCCTCTACGCTTGTAACTACTGAGGCTATTGTAGTAGATAAGCCAGAACCAAAAGGTCCTCCAGCACCTGGTGGTGGTATGGGTGGCATGGGCATGGGCGGAATGGATTACTAGCGAGGCGCAGAATCATGAGTTATGAGTCATGAATTAAGTAAGCAAGAAAAAGACTGTCCTGCCACAGCCGGACAGTCTTTTGTAAATATAATATGGCTTATATATGGGTAGTAGTAGGCGGGTGTATTGACAAAAAGGTCGGAAAAGAGTACTATACTCTTTCAATATAAAAAATAGTACCAATTTATAAAAACGCCCAAAATAGCGTGTTTTTTTATGCTCCTGATTCCGTATAACACGGCTCGGGGGCGCTAACAAGGTCGTGACAAACCAGCGTAATTTTACATGACGCTCTAGGTTCATTGCTCACGGCTTTTTAT
>JAHFJI010000043.1 GCA_023245955.1 Candidatus Doudnabacteria bacterium
TGGTGACGTCTAGGGTTCCGCCACCAAGGTCAAAAACCAAAATCTTTTGGTCTTTAGCACTAGTTTTATCTAGACCATAAGCAAAAGCCGCCGCAGTAGGCTCGTTAATTACCCGCACTACTTCAAGCCCCGCTATTTCTCCTGCATTCTTCGTGGCTTGGCGCTGGGCATCGTCAAAGTAAGCAGGTACGGTTATAACTGCCTTCTCTACCTTATCGCCAGTATAGCTTTCTGCATCCCGCTTAATCTTCTGTAAGATAAACGCAGATATTTGTTCTGGAGCATAGTCTTTGCCATTTACTGTATACTTAAAACTTGTGCCCATTTTACGCTTGGCTTCAAACACAGTTCCATCTGGGTTAGTAACTGCCTGGCGCCGTGCAGGCTCGCCCACCAGAAGCTCGCCCTCTTTGGTAAACGCAACATAAGATGGAAAAGCCTTACCACCAAGACTCGCGCCTTCTGCTGCTGGAATAATTACTGCCTTACCACCCTCCATAACACTCGCTGCCGAGTTGGAAGTACCTAAATCTATCCCTATAATTTTACTCATAAATTTGTTCTCCTCGCCTTGTCATGCCGGGCTCCGACCCGGCATCCAGTTATTTTATAAACTTACTATACTTATTCGCTACATATCTTTTAAAATAGTTATCAGCATCTTCTTTGGTACCAAGCATAACCCCAGATGACTCTTTCCTATCTGTTGTGACACCCTGAACTTGAAAACACACATATCCGTATGATTCCCACATACCGTTGTACTGTAAAGAATCGGGCATAATTTTTACTATAGACATATTTTTTCTCCACATTGTCATTCCTGCCCCCGAGCCGGAATCCAGATGCAAATTATCTTTTCCGCCTGGATTCCGGGTCAAGCCCGGAATGACACATTATAATTACTTTCGGATGACAATATTACTAAATTATTTTGTGATAAAGGTCTTCCCATTGAGGGTTAAACTTTTCTATTAGTTCTAGCTTCCACTTTCTCTGCCAATTCTTTAACTGTTTCTCTCTTGCAATGGCACTATTTACATCTGACGTTTCTTCGTAGTACGCCAACATATGCGTTCCGTATTTCTTTGTGAATCCATCGGCTACCTTATTCTTATACTCCCATACGCGCTTTACTAAATCACTCGTTACACCAATATACAGGGTTCCATTTCTATCAGAAGCTAAAATGTAGACAAAGTAGCTTTTCATAGTTATCTTGTCATGCCGTCTGAGCCAGCATCCAGGCTAATTAATCAAACCTGGATTCCGGCTCCCCGTATCGCAGTACGGGGTAAACTGCAGCCGCAATGACACCAGAATAGTTTATAACTCTTCTACATCCAAGTTCTTAAACTGATTGATGGACATACCTACAATTTTTTTACTCCCCAGTAACTTACGAGACACGGCATACTGATCGACAAATTCTGGTTTAAGACTTACAAACACATTACCCTCGGACTGGTCACTCGTGCGCTTCATGTGCAAAATAATCTTTTTTCGGTTAAGTACTTTTCCCGTAATCTCACAGTCATCTAAGCTTAGGGTCTTAATAGTCTTAGCCTTGTCTTCCCACTCCATTATCTCTCCAACCTCAAACATGTCCTTAACTTGCATATAATTAGTTGCTTTCTCGTCTGGACGGCCGGGCGATTTATTTATTCTCTATTTGATATAGCCACCTGACTAGGTCTAATCACTTTACCATTTAACTCAAAACCTGTTTGATACTCCGGCTATTATTGGGGCTAGCGGCGGCCCCTCCAACCAGCAAAGCTGGATTGGAGCCTCTCCTTCTCGCGCCCTTGGCGCTATGCCTTCTTACTCACCGCAACTTGGCTTGACCGTATTACCTTGCCATTAAGCGTAAATCCTGTTTGATACTCCTCTACTACTATTCCGTCTGCCTCACCTGAGACTTCGCGGACGGCCTCATGAAAACTGGGATCAAACTTCTTACCCATAGCCTCTATTTTCTTTACCCCCAATTCTTCTAAAGCCTTGTCTAACTGCTTTACTAATCCATCTATCCCGGTAAGCCAAGTGTGGTACTGTTGCATAAACTCCTCTGGCTGTAGAGGCTGGCCTTGGCCGCCCGTTTCGCTGTCTGGTTGCGGGCGGCTAAAGCTCGCCCCTACGCCTGCATTAGATAGATGCTCTGGTGCATGCTTTAACGCCTGCTCCAATGTATCTAAACTGGGTAACAGCTTTGCCACTGCCACTTCCCGAGCAAACTCTACTAGCTCTTTGTTCTCGCCTTCTTTCCGCTTCTGGTAGTTCTGAAAATCTGCCTCGCTTCGCTTCCAACCATTTAAGTTTTTCTCGGCCTCTGCCCGAGCGCTTTCTAACTGCTCTTGTAGATCTTCAATACTTATACATGCTTGTTGATTGTCGTCTTGTTCATCCATAGTGTTTCAAATTAACAATTTAACACAAACTTGGGTTTGTTAAATTGTTTAATTGTTATTTTGTTAAAATGAATAACATTACCCCTACTCCCGCACCCAATAATTTTGCTACATACTCCATAAGCGTCATATTCTTCTCGTATTTCATGTTCTTTGGCCCAATCAGTCCAATCACACCACGCTTTCCGTCTGGCAGCTCTAACCCTGAGACCACCATAGAGTAATCCGACTTAGCTGAGAGTTTTACCTCTTTACCAATTACAGCTTTAGGCAAGCCACTGCCGTAATCTCTTAACATTTGTTCTGCGTGCTCGTCTATATTATCAAAAAACTGGGCAATTTCTTTAGCATCTTCGGCAGGCAAACCTGGATTATTTAAAATATTTGCCAGACCCACCGCAGAAGTTTCTCCAGGCAAAAGAGTAAAACTTGCCTGTTCACTTGTATCAGCCAAAAGTTTGGCAAGACGCCTCCCTACTTCTGCATTCACAGCTTGAAGCTTAGCAACTTCTCTACGCAAATGCTCTTGCTCTTTCATAGACAGTTTCACCCGTTCCATAAGTTCGCTAACAAAGTACCTATAGCCCATGTCGGTTGGTACGCGCCCGGCAGACGTATGGGGTTGCATAATGTACTTGAGCTTCTCCAGCACCTGCATTTCGTTACGAATACTCGCGCCGGAGAGATCAAAGTAGTCTTTGTCTACCAAGTCTTTGCTCGCCACTGGCTGCCCAGTTTCGCAGTTTTCCTTAACTATGGCAGCCAGGATTTTAGCCTGTCTAGAAGTTATTTCGGGATAGTCCAACATATGTAACTAGAATATAAAATAATTAGCACTCTGTCAAGTAGAGTGCTAATTTATAAATACGCAATTACAACAACTTTTACTTTACCGATATTTGAAGACTATTCATTGCTGGAGGGACGTCCAACACAGTCTCGGACTCTGCTTCTACTGCAGAAACCTCGTACAATCCAGGTACAGTAACAACTTCACTTGGATTCAACAAGAAACCCAGAGGTTGGCGTGGGGTAAAATCTGGAAACTGAGCCTGCAAATAACTCTCTGCATCTGGCCTATTTGTGGTAAGAGCAACAGATTTAGTATATTTCAATTTTGGCTTAAGTTTGTTAGTAAATGTAACCACTATGTTTACCGGACCTGTATCTTGTTTGTAGAACCAGCCAGTAAGTAACGAAGCCGATACCCCATCCACAATTCCGTACTCTACTAATTTAACGTTACATCTAGCATCTCCAACATCGGACACACAAATTGGAGGACCAAAATATTGTTGTCTGCCCGAGGCCTTAGAAGACAGAGGCTTTATGCTATTAGTAGTCCCTACTGGGATATTACCTACCCAGGCAAAAACTGCGAACACCAGCATACCAGCTACATATGCCGCAGCAATTCCCCAGACAGCTTTGTGTGATAGATCAGCTATATTTTTCATATTTATTTCCTTTAAAGTTACATATAAGTTTATTATAACAAATTATTAACATATTACAATGTAAAGTACACTTGACATATATTTTTAAGCTTGTATATTTATAGTAGGATTAAAAAATTAACACTCGCTTAAAACCGAGCCAAAAAATATATGAACCAAAAACTGATAGTCGGCGTTATTGCCGCAGTAGTAATTGTGGGTGGAGTATTTGCTCTTACTCGCAGTGGAGCAAACCCCACAAAACAATTAAGCACGGAATCGACGCAGAACCAAAACGGACTAAAAGACGACACTGCCATGAGTAAAGAGGGTAGCCCAGCAGACATTGAAAAAGATAAAATGATGGCAGACAATAGCCGTATTCTTGGCGTAGTACTAAAGGCAGGCAAACTGTATACAATCTGGCCGAACAACGAAATTATGCTCATTAACCATGACTTAGTCCTACAAAACGGCACCAAAATTTCTGCAGCTGGAGTGATAACCGATGTTAACGGTAAGACTATTACGCTCAAAGAAGGAGAGGAACTTAGTACTGCTGGCCAAATGATGATGGTTGACCTTTCTAAAATGATGGAGGCGAAACCAGAAGCCGCTGGAATAATGAAAGACGAAAAAGCCATGGACAAAAAAGATGTCATGATGGCTAAGACCGGCGCTTACAAAGACTATTCTCCAGAAACAGTGGCCGCAGAACAAAAAGCTGGAAATAAAGTTGTGCTATTTTTCCACGCTGTTTGGTGCCCATACTGTAAAGCGGCTGATGCTGCATTTAAAGCCAACTTAGACAAAATCCCAGCTGGCGTAACTGTGCTTAAAACTGATTACGACTCCAACACCGCCTTAAAACAAAAATACGGCGTCACCTACCAACACACCTTCGTGCAAATAGACAACGCTGGAAACCAGGTTACCAAATGGAACGGCGGAGATACAGATAACTTAACAAAATTTATTAAATAATTATGAGTTAACGGGTTAACGAGTTACCATGCAACCCGTTAACAGTATAACCACTTAATAATCTAATTATTTATGATAGAAATTTTTCTCGCATTAATCGCCGGCATACTCACCATAGCCGCGCCATGCATTCTTCTACCTCTACCAATTCTTCTTGGGTCGTCTGTCGGCCAAAGCAGTAAAACTAGACCACTCTTCATAACTCTTGGGTTTGTAGTGACCTTTGCCATACTTGGCATAACTCTCAACTTTCTTGTTCAGCACGCTGGCCTAAACCCCAACGCGCTTCGAACAACCGCGGTTATTGCCCTTGGCTTTTTTGCGGTATTCATGATATGGCCAACACCGTTTGAACGTCTTACCCAACACATGAGCGGACTCATTAACTCTGCTGCAAAAACCGGCCAGTCAGCCGGAAACGGCAACTTTGGCGGGTTTGTGATGGGCGTGGTTATAGGCGTTGTGTGGGCGCCATGTGCTGGACCAATACTAGGCTCCATTCTCACCCTTATAGCTCAAGAGTCGAACACACTTAAAGCTTTAAGCTTACTAGTTGCCTATGCTATCGGTGCAGGGATTCCCATGCTCGCCATAGCCTACGGTGGACAAGCAATAACTACCAAAGTCAAATTCATCGCTAAGTACGCCACTAGGCTTCAACAAGTATTTGGAGTTATTTTATTGCTTCTGGCTTTTGCAATTTATTTTCAATACGACACAGTTTTTCAAGCTTATTTGGTCGAAAAACTACCAGTCATTGGTAGCGGGCTGGAAACAAAAATAGTTGACAAGTTCAATGACGAGCCACAGCAACCAGCTGATGTTCGCTCGCCGCAAAACTTACCCAAGGTCAATGACAGCACACCCCAATCTCAAACCTCTAACCTCCAACCTCTAACCTCCCAAGGTATCGCGCCTGAATTTACTGGCATAAACACATGGCTAAACACCGATCAAGCACTAACTTTAAAAGAGCTTCGCGGCAAAGTAGTACTAGTAGACTTTTGGACATACTCATGTATAAACTGCGTACGCACACTCCCCTATGTTACTAAATGGTATGACACTTACAAAGACAAAGGGTTCGTGGTCATAGGCGTGCATACTCCGGAATTTGCGTTTGAAAAAGTTGTAAGCAATATTCAAACTGCCATTGGCCGGCACAAAATTCATTATCCAGTAGCAGTAGACAGCGACTACGGCACTTGGAACGCCTACAACAATCAGTACTGGCCAGCGGAATATTTAATAGATCAAAATGGTAACATAGTACGCACCCACTTTGGCGAAGGCGAATACGACGAAACCGAAATGGCCATAAAGCAACTTCTGGGTCTGGCTGGCGGTGCGACAGTAGATGGCGGTGCGAACTTAGATGGCATTAAGTCTCCAGAAATGTACTTTGGTATAAACCGGCTTGCTAACTTTGGCAATGAAGGAGCAACACCGAGTACTAAAGAGCAAAACTACACACTTCCACTAAACCTGTCCGCCAACACCTTTGCCTTGGAAGGCACTTGGAAATTTGATGCTGAAAAAACAACACTTACAAAAGGTGCCGGCAAAATTAAACTCCGGTTCAACGCCGGCAAAGTGCACATGGTCGCCGCCGCCAACCACCCTATAACTGTTATTGCAACCGTGGACGGTAAAGAAGTAAGCCGTGTTACTGTTCAAGACTCCTCACTCTACACCCTGTTTAACTCCGCTGACTACCGTAATCACATATTAGAAATAACTATTCCAGATGCCGGGTTCGAGGCATTTACCTTTACATTCGGATAACTGGATCATATAAACATATAAGCATGTAAGCACTAATACAAAAGCTGATCGAGTATGTTTATATGTTTTAATGTTTAGATGTTTATATGACCATCAGCAATTCCATAAAAGAATACCGTACTGCCAAGAACATGACCCAAGAGGAACTTGCGGAGGCAGTTAGTGTTTCCAGACAAACTATTATTGCCATAGAAAAAGGTAACTATACTCCAAGCCTACTTCTCGCCATGCAACTTGCAAAATTTTTTAAAACTAACGTTGAAGAACTATTTAGAATTAAGTAGTAAGTTGTAGAGTTGTATGTTGTAAGCTATCATACCACCATACTACTTACAACTTTACAACATACAACTCTTAATATGAAAACTCTCCTACACTATCTTTTTCTTCTGGTTGGTATCGCCCTTATCACTGGGTTTATCACTTCTCAAAACTCCGGAGACACTATGAGCATGTCTAAGTCTATGGCCTTAAGTCTTTCTGGCCTGCTTGCGTTATACACCGTAGCCATGTCACTCGTTGGTGAAGGTAACTTAAACGACGAGCGGGAACAACAACACCGGTATATAGCCAACCGAGCAGGATTAATTGCCGGCACTACCGTACTGGCTCTGGCTATAATTTTCCAGCTATTTATAACCCACCACATAGACTATTGGCTTCTCACTGGCCTTATAACCATCAACCTCACCAAAATCGTTAGCCTCATTTGGCTAAATTATAAAAAATAATTACTAAAAATCCTAAACAACAGAATAAAAAAAAGCGATCTACTAGATCGCTTTTTGAAAAAAATTAAATTATGCGCTAGGAATTTCAAAAAAATCTAATTTTCTTGCAGAATCTCCAGAATTGCCACCGGAAATTATCTTAATGCCATACTTACGTCCTTCTATCATGTATTCCCTACCCTCTAAATCACTTACTACTACAGTTTCTGCTTTGCCTGCCTGCCCTGCGTGAGGATCCGAGTATTGCCTATTATATGCATCTAACTTTTCTTGAGCCATCACCATACTACCAGACGACTCTAATAATGCAGTGTCTAAACTGTTTAACCCGAACCCATCTGGGGCGTCAGAGTCTAAAAAATCAAGTCCGCTTCTAGTTTCAAGCATAAATAATGTCTTAATTCTAAAACTTTTTACACAAAAATTGCAGAAAGATAAAAACTATAATCAAAGCCTAGCTCATGTCCGCTGATACCTCATACAGATTTTATCTGTATAACTAAAGCACCAAAATGACTCGCTTACTAGCCCAAAACTTCTGCTTCATTCTTGCTTCCACCCGACTGGTATACTTGCGCTGGGGTCGAGGCTTTACTGGTACCTTCAAGTTTTTCTCTAATGGATTGTAACTCTTCCTGTGTCTGTTTAGTTCGCTCTGCCGCTTGCGCCGCCAGTTGGCTTTCTGCCATTTTTTTATAGGCAGGATTTTCCGTACTAAGCTTTATAGGAACAGATTTATCTCGCCCTTCCCGATTCTTGACTGCCTCGACTAATTCTTTTGCCTTATTTGCCATCTCCGCCTCAGCATATACTCCATCTTGTGATAATTTTTCTGCCATATTATTTTTGTTTCATTAATTCTTGCTATTTATTGTATTATAGCACACTATAGAACTTTTCTCAAGTACTGGCCGGTGTAGCTGGCTTTCACTTTTACTACATCTTCTGGCGTACCCACAGCTACAATCTGCCCACCTTTGTCTCCCCCTTCAGGCCCTAGATCTATTATCCAGTCTGCGGTTTTAATCATATCCAAGTTGTGCTCTATGACCACCACAGTATTGCCCTTATCTACTAGCTTGTTTAGCACATGCACCAGTCTTTTCACATCGGCAAAGTGCAAACCCGTAGTAGGCTCATCCAAAATGTATAAAGTTTGTCCGGTACTTGCCCGAGCAAGCTCAGTTGCAAGCTTGATGCGCTGAGCCTCACCTCCACTCAGTGTAGTAGCGTTCTGCCCTAAATGCATGTAACCCAAACCCACTTCAGAAAGAGTATCTAGCTTTTTTTTAATGCTCGGTATCTGGGTAAAGAACGCCGCACCTTCATCTACAGTCATTTCTAAGACATCGGCAATAGTTTTTTCCTTATAGTGGATCTCTAGCGCCTCACGATTATAACGCTTACCCTTACAGTCCTCGCAGGTAATGTAGACATCTGGCAAAAAGTTCATCTCTACTTTTATGACTCCATCTCCACTACACTTTTCGCACCTACCACCTTTCACGTTGAAGCTAAAGCGTCCGGCAGAGTAGCCCTTTACCTTTGCTTCCCGGGTATCTGCAAACAAGTCGCGAATAGGTGTAAACAAACCAGTGTAGGTAGCAGGGTTGCTCCGTGGGGTACGACCGATTGGCGATTGGTCTATGTTTATAAACTTGTCTATATTATCTACCCCTAAGATCTTTTTGTACTTACCCGGCTCAGTCTTGCTATCGTAAAAATAGTTACCCAAAAATTTAGCCAAAATGTCATTGAGTAAAGTAGACTTACCGGAGCCCGATAGCCCGGTTATACAGATAAGTTTACCGAGCGGTATGTCTACATTTACGTCTCGAAGATTAAACTCACTAGCACCTACGATGGACAATTTCCGGCCATTACCCGCGCGTCTTCGCTTTGGCACTTCTATTTTTTCTTTGCCGGACAAGTAAAGTCCAGTTAAAGATTTAGCATTTTTACTTACTTCTTTTGGAGTACCCTCCGCTACCAACGTGCCACCGTGTTTGCCAGCTCCAGGGCCAATATCCACTAACCAGTCTGCTTCTAGCATGGTCTCTTCATCATGCTCCACAACTATTACAGTGTTGCCTAGGTCTCGCAGTTTTTTAAGGGTCAGGAGAAGCTTGCCGTTATCGTGTTGGTGTAAGCCTAT
>JAHFJI010000044.1 GCA_023245955.1 Candidatus Doudnabacteria bacterium
CCAATACCAAACCGGCGTCAAAGGTGTCTTTGATGTCGTAGTCAAACTTGGCTCGATTGTTGGTGGCTAATTGCATGCGAGAATAAGACCGATAGGACTCATGCGAGCTATATGACGAATTATAGATACAGTTTAGCGGTTTTGGGGAAATAAAAAAAGCGGCAATCATGGCTTGCCGCGGGCCTAAAAAAATATGAGTGCCGGAGCCGCAAGCGCTCCGGGTAAGCTTTCCATAGATAGACGAAACCAGCAACCGATTTTCGCACGCGGTTACACAATGGCGTAGAGCGTGCGGCCAACCCGTAGTTCATCCCTAGAGACCCTATCGGCCTCCACGAGATAACGAATGCGTCTGTCTCGGACGTTATAGGTAAAGGCCTCGGCCGATACCTCGTTCCGTCCATCGCACCGTCTTTTTAGCTTGGTGTTCTGAATCCAGAACACCCAGCCTGCCTCGGGGTGTCGGTCTGCTAGTTTCATTGTTCCTCCTGCGAATTTTGAGGCGAACTATTCGCCCCAAAGTTGAGGAGATTATAGTATTTAAATCGGGTTTTGTCTAGCCTTTTTGCGAGGTTTTCTGTATAATAAGCATTATGAAGCAAGCCCTTACAGAGCTTATATATAGAGTAGTCGCCGAAGAGTTTGGCGAGGACGTTATAAAAGACGTTTCTTTTACTGTGTCTTACCCGCCCAAACCGGACATGGGGGACTATTCGACGAATGTGGCAATGGTGGTCGCCCAAAAGCTCAAGCTGAACCCTAAAGACGTTGCCGGGCGACTAGTCGAAAGTCTAAAAGTCCATCAAGTCGAAAGTGAAAGTCTGGAGAGAGTGGAAGCATTGGGTGGGTTTGTGAATTTTACTTTAAAGTCAGAGATTTGGTTTAAAGAGGTGCTCGAGGCAGTTAGTAGTGAGCAATCCGCTTTTGGGACTTCGCAGTCTAGCAGTCCAGAAAAAATAATGGTGGAGTATTTATCTCCAAACACCAACAAGCCCTTGCATCTAGGGCATTTGCGGAATGGTGTTACGGGGGTTGCTACTATTAACGCACTTGCTGCTCAAGGACACGCAGTAACTAAGGTTGGTATTATCAATGACCGCGGCGTACATATATGTAAGGCAATGCTTGCATATAGCCGATGGGGTGATGGATCTACACCAGAGTCTACAGGAAAAAAGCCTGACCATTTTGTGGGCGACTGGTATGTGCGGTTTGCTCAAGAGGCAGTAAAAGATCCAACACTTGAAACAGAAGCACAAGAAATGTTGCAGAAGTGGGAAGCGGGAGATGACCAGACACGCGAATTGTGGCAAACACTGCGGCAGTGGGTTTTGGATGGCTGGATAGAAACCGAAGCCACTCTTGGTTTTAGCTACGACAAGCCCTACTACGAGTCAGATGTTTACCTAGGTGGAAAAGATCTTGTGAATCAAGGTTTGTCCAAAGGCGTGTTTAGAAAGAATGGCAAAGGAAATGTGGTTTTTGATTTACCAGAGTTGGAATTTGGTAAGGATGAAGAAGGCAATGCTCGACTTATTACAGTCTTACGCTCAGATGGCACCAGTTTGTATACTACGCAAGATTTAGGGCTCGCGGTTACACGTGCGGAGGAGTACCATCTTGATAGGCTTATATATATAGTTGGTAGTGAACAACGCTTCCACTTCCAGTCTTTGTTCGCAATACTTAAAGCACTCGGATACGCTTGGGCGAATAAACTTTACCACCTGTGGTATGGCATGGTGTATTTACCGGATGGTAAGATGAAGTCGCGTGAGGGTACTGTGGTAGACGCGGATGATTTGGTGACTCAAATGATAGATTTAGCTAGACAGGAGATTATTGATAGGGCGAATAGGACTAATGGGAAGGACGTGGCCAATAACAGGATAGAAGAAGTGGAGATTGAACGGCGGGCCAAGATTATTGCCCTTGGGGCAATTAAATTTTACTTATTAAAACAAAAGCCAACTGTAGATATTCACTTTGACCCTAAAGAGTCTATTTCTTTTGAGGGCCATACGGGACCATATTGCCAGTACGCGTATGCCAGAGCAAAGAGTATTGAGCGAAGTGCGGAATCAAGAATTAAGAATCAAGTCGTTCGAGACCCTGAGGGGTCCGGAGACCCTCGAAGGGAATCAAGAATTAAATACGAACTGCTGGGAGATACGGAAGAGAGAATTTTGTTGCAGAAGTTGGAGAGTTTTCCAGAAGTGGTAAGTAGGGCTGCAGAAGAGTATAACCCGGCATTAATTGCCACGCACGTGTTTGAAACCGCCCAGGCTTTTAATAGCTTTTATACTAGTCATCCGGTGCTTCAGGCTGAGACAACGGAACTTATGTCCGCTCGGCTACGGATGGTAGATGTATCTGCCCAGGTAATTAAGAATGGGCTTGCCCTTTTGGGGATTGAAGCGCCTGAGGAGATGTAAGGACTGAAGAGATAAGACCTATAGGTCACATTGGACATATGGGGCGAATAAGGCGCATAGGTCTAATAGACAGATAGACGCATAAGACATATAACTATATGAATACAGAAAAACCACAATCAAATGCTCCGGACTTTAATAAGATGGAGCAGGAAGTCCTGGAATTTTGGGACGAAGATAGAACTTTTGAGAAGTCGCTAGAAAAGAATAGAGGCAAAGAAGCCTTCGTCTTTTACGACGGACCACCGTTTGCGACCGGCTTGCCTCACTATGGCCACATCTTAGCCTCTACTATTAAAGATGTCATCCCTAGATACCAGACCATGAAGGGCAGATATGTCCGCCGGCGCTGGGGCTGGGATTGCCATGGTTTGCCTATTGAGAATATTGTAGAAAAGAAGTTGGGTATTTCCGGCAAGCGACAAATAGAAGAACTGGGCGTGGACAAGTTCAACGAAGCCTGCCGAGAAAACGTGCTTACCTTTGCGCATGAGTGGGGACGCATGGTACATCGTATGGGGCGCTGGGTGGAATTTGAAAATTCTTATAAAACCATGGACTCTACCTACCAGGAATCTGTGTGGTGGGGGATCAAGCAGTTATGGGATAAACAACTTATCTATTCAGACAGGAAAGTCTTACTATATTGTTCTCGGTGCGAAACGCCCATTTCCAATTTTGAAGTAGCTATGGATAATAGCTATAAGGATGTTACTGAGAATTCGGTGTATGTGAAGTTTAGACTTGTGCCAGGTCAAAGAATAGTGGACTTTATCTCAGACGCTTCTACCTATGTACTAGCTTGGACCACCACGCCTTGGACTTTGCCTGGGAACACTGCTTTACACATTGGACCAAATATAGCTTATGTGTTGGTAGAGCAAGCGGGGGAGAAATACATTTTGGCCAAGGAGCGTCTAGACTTGCTAGAGGGACCTTACGAAGTGATTATGGATTTAACTCCAAGAAGCTTGCTGGGACTGGCTTACGAGCCGTTGTATCCTGGTGTGGTCACTGGAGGGCTCGAGACGGTCAGAGAAGGTAGTCCTGCTCGCGCGCATAAAATATATGTAGATGAATTTGTGGCAACTACAGAGGGGACTGGAGTAGTGCACAGTGCGGTTATGTATGGGGAGGAAGATTTCCTGGCTGCCAAGATTCACGATTTACCCAGGGTGGATATGCTGGACAACAAGGGTCATTATTTACCTTTGGCGCCGGAGTTTTTGCGTGGAGTATTTTTTAAGAAAGCAGAGAAACTGGTACTTGATGAGCTATCTCATCGTGGCCTGGTATTTCGTGTAAAGCCGTTTATGCACAGTTATCCTCATTGTTATAGGTGTGCTACTCCACTTTACTACAATGCGCTTCCAGCTTGGTTTATTGCTATTCAAAAAATAAAACACAACTTACTTAAAGCAAATGAAGATGTAACCTGGCATCCAGAGTACTTAAAAGATGGTAGGTTCCATAAGAGTGTGGAGACTGCACCAGACTGGAACATCTCTAGAAACAGATTCTGGGCTACTGCCTTGCCGTTTTGGAAATGTGTAAATGTGGAGTGCGGTAATGTAATTTGTGTGGGTTCTGTAGAAGAACTGGCCGAAAAGTCCACCAATCTTAGAGAAGTTTATTCTAGTCCAGAATCAAGAATAAGTCCCTTAATGGATGGGCAAGTTTCAAATAGTTTTAATGCGGCAGATTTGGATCTCCACAAACCTTACATAGACAGAGTAATTCTTGAGTGTGAAAAGTGTGCTGGGCAAATGAATCGGGTTCCGGAGGTAGTAGACTGTTGGGTAGAGTCTGCTTCTATGCCTTTTGCAGAACTACATTATCCGTTTGAGGAAAAGGAACTTTTTCGGCATAGGGCCGAGGCAGACTTTGTGGCCGAGTACATTGCACAGACTCGTGCTTGGTTCTATGTAATGCACGTAATGGGCGTGTCTATATTTAGCAAGGCTCCTTTTAAGCATGTGGTAACGACTGGGACGGTACTTGCCGAAGATGGTACTAAGATGTCTAAGTCACTGAATAACTATCCCGATCCTTGGATTCTTATAGATAAGTATGGGATGGATGCAGTACGGTTTTACTTGATGCATAGTCCAGTAATGAACGGGGACGATTTTAACTTTGCTGAATCTGGAGTAAAAGAGATTTCTCAGAAGGTGAATATGCTACTTTATAACGTGTGGACATTTTACCGGATGTATACGGCCGACAAAGTCGGAATTTCAAATCTCAAAGTTCAAATTTCAAATTCAGTGCATGTTTTGGATAGATGGATACTGGAACGACTCAAACAGATGATAGGAACTGTAACAGATGCACTGGATAGCTATAATACTCCCAAAGCTTGCCGAGAAATAGTTGAATTTATAAACGAGCTTTCTACTTGGTATGTGCGGAGAAGTAGGGATCGCATAAAAGCAAATAAGTCTGATACGACCAATAGGACAGATAAGACCTATAGTGGTGAGGCCCTAGAGACGCTAGGTTACGTACTTGCACGTACTTGCCAGGTGCTTGCACCTATTGCTCCATTTCTTTCGGACTATATTTACAGAGATGTTACAGGCGAGGAGTCTGTCCATTTGTCGGAATGGCCGCTTCTTCGTCAAGACTACGAAGGGCAGGCCTCAGAAGAATTACATAGTAAGGTAGATATAAGAGTACTAGAGCAGATGCAGTTAGTCAGAGACGTGGTGAGTCTCGCTCTTTCGGTGCGAAAGTCTTCCGGCGTATCCGTAAGGCAACCACTTAGAGCCTTTGGCTATAGATCTAGAAGTACGGTTACACTATCCGAAGAACATATAGAGCTTATCTTAGAAGAACTCAATATTAAACAACTAGAAGACTTTGATTCTCTTGTGGAAATGGGTAATCTGAAGGGTGGGGTCAAATATACTACTGGTGCAGGTAGCGTAACAGACGTGGCCATGGATACCACTCTTACAGAAGAGCTAAAACTAGAAGGCTACGCTCGGGAGCTGGAGCGAGTAGTGCAAGATCTGCGTAAAAAAGCGGGGCTTAAAGTAGGGGAAGAAATTGAGCTATATTACAACACTCAAAATAAAGACCTGGAAAAAGTTTTACTAGAGTTAGTAGATCGCAGGAAAACTTTTGTGGGTAACATTACACAGAGTCTAGAAGTAGAGGCAGAGGAAGAGATGCAGGCTACTGTGGATAACGTGCCTGTCTGGATTGGGATTGTGAGGAAGTAGTTTTTATTTTTTAGGACTTATGGGTCCTATAAGACTTATGTGTCGTGTAAATAAAAAGTGTGGTATAATTAGGGTAACGTAAAAACTTTACGAAATAAAATTAAAGAAGAAAATATGTCAAAACAGCTTCAAGCAGTTTGTGTGTTACTACTTGCTGGAATATTTGTAATCCAGCTAATAGGTTTACTGTCTTCCAGGAGACCAGCTGCACTTAGATCTAATGCGATGATAAGAAACATAGATGGAGAATCCAGTTATAATAACGATTACTATAATGGCTTTAGCGGAGGTGGGTCGGACAATGGTGTTCGAGTATTGGATGAAGGTGGAAATTGTCTACCTGGTGGTTGTTAGTGAATTTTTATAAAAATCAGCCCATATTGGGCTGATTTTTAGCGTAGTTATAAAAGATATAGGACGAATAGGGCTTATAGTTAGTGCAGAACCAGTGTATAATAAGACTATATAATAACGAAACTTTAAAATAAAAACTATATGCTTGTAAAAGGGTTGATGAGTACGAAAATTATTACAGTCAGGCCAACCGCCACTATTGAGCAGGTGGCGGATGTCTTGCACCAGTATCACTTTACTGGAGTGCCCGTGGTGGATGAAAAAGACCGGTTACTGGGGGTGATAATGGAGCGGGACTTCATCACATCAGATTCTAAACTTTACCTACCAACGTACGTAAAGATGCTCAAAGACTTGGATTTTGTACAGAACGATAAAAAGCATTTATCAAAGGAAGCGGAAGGGCTTATCCACGCAACGGCTAAAGATGTGATGAATAGCAACTTGGTAACTCTTAATCCTAAAGATACCATAGAGCACGCAGCAGAGCTGTTTGCTACCAAGCGCGTTAACCCAATTCCTGTGGTGGATGAGGCATTTAAACTAGTCGGTGTGTTGTCTAGAAGCGATCTTATCACTCTGTTTTCTAAGAAAAATATTGCCGAAAAGCGCGAAGCGCCACTGCGTATAGTAGACGTGACTGCTGAGAAGACTTTTAAAGAAATAGATAAACATTTTGCTCTCGTAAGCAAGGTGCGGGCGAGTGTTTGGTTTCTCATATCTATTGCTTTCTTAGTCATAGGGTTTGTGCTCGGTGTGCTATGGGTTATAGATTATTAGAATCAACTTAACATTTAAACAAAGAGGATCTGAGGCTAAGATATCACTAGAGACTAATTGAGACCTATTGTCTTAAATACGAACAATCTCCTAGTCTCTATGAGTCTCAATTAGTCTCTAAGCACTTGTGTGTATTTTTTATGTTAAGTTGTTAAGTTGTTAATATGAGTTCTAGGACTGACGAGTGGCTAAGGGGGTTTGTACTGAAGACGCAAGATATAGGTGAAGCAGATGTACTTGTGACCTGGTTTACGGAAGAATTGGGTAAGGTGCGCGGAGTGGTGACTGGCGGAAGAAAACTTACAAGTAAGCTGTTGGCTGGAACCAGGAGTGGCGCAATTACCGAACTTCGGTTGGTATCCCGTAATGGACATGGGCTATATAAGCTTGCTGGTACTAGATCTGTAAGTTTAGAGATTAAGTTTGACGATACCAGTAGAAATGTATTGCTCCAGTGGTTTTTAGAGATCATATTTCGTTCTTTGCCGGATGCGCAAAAAAATGAAGTTGTGTTCGTACTGGCCAGAGAGTTTTTTGGACAATTAGATACTCTTGCCGACGATAGTCTATGGCCGCAGTTTTTAATTTTAGTGCTGAACAATTTTCTAACAGCTCTGGGTGTAGCTGTGCATGTGCCTATTACCGGTGCTATGCCTCAATACTTTTCGGTAAGCGGAGGCGGTTTTTTTGAAGCAGGCATGCAGGGAGACAGGCAGGTGGTAGAACCAAAGCTTTATTGGCGGTATGTGAGCTTAAAAGACAGAAGTATTGTGGATGGCCTAAGGCTCAAGGCAGAGCAGGAGATTGATCGGTTACTTCTTTTGTGGCTAAACCGGTTCTTAGAGTACCATATAGATAGGAAGATTCGGTCATTTGAGTTTGTAAATGATATACTTAATCAGTAAGCATGTAAGCAATTTAACATTTGTAGGACTTACGCGCTTGAATGAACTAACAGGAATTGCCCGTCTTTAAAACTTATGCCCCAAGGGTTTGGCCAATTACTTCGTTATTTTCTTGCGGTTTGCCTCGCCGTAGTATAACTACGCCTTCGGCAAAGCCTCAGAAAATGCCTCAGCCGTCATTCAAATTATGGCGGACGCAGTCGTACTTAACCAAACGCGTAAGTCCTAAATTAAACATAAATACAAGCCTGGTACCACCTGCGTCATCACAAGGAGGAAGCCCTTGTCCGAGGTGGGCATCTAATGTCTATCTTTTTTGTTTAAATGTTTATATGCTAAATTGTTAAGTTGATTAATATTTATGGAAGAATTTTCTACAAAACCAGTGCAGAGCTCATCTTTAGATAGTGCAACCCGGGCTAAACTAGCTTCCTCTGAAGTCGCTGCTGTGCAGGAGGCTCTGGCAGGCGAGCCCTCAGTTATGGGGTTAGGGTTTTTTGCAAAGAACAAATGGTTTATGTTAGTGCTTGCTCTTGCTTTGCTTGTCCTGGGGGTAATGGCCTACTTTGCTTTTTCTAAACCATCTAAGGTGACTGAGCCAAAGGTCACTGTAGATATTGTTGTTCCAGACAAGGTGGCAAGTGGGACGGAGGGGATAATTAAGGCTGTAGTGTCTAACGGGGATAGCCGAACCATTACTAAAGGAGAACTAGAGTTGGTTTATCCAAACGGGGTTCAGTTCTCTAGTAGTAACCCAAGTGCGGAAAACTTGTCCGGGAATTTGTTTGCTATTCCTGACTTATCACCTGGAGCTAACACGACGGTGTTTATTAAACTAAAGTTTTTAGGAGGTGTAGGGGACAACTTAAAACTTTCTGCCAAGTTTAGTTTTGCTCTTTCAGGTCTTTCTGCTCAGTTTGATACTAGGGCCGAGGCTGTAACTGCACTGGCTACGGCTGGGATGACCGTAGATATTACTGGCCCAAACACTGCAACTAATGGTCAACTAGTGAGTTATACCATTCACTATTCAAATGCCAGCACAGAGAGTTTTGACAGAGTAAGGCTGGAACTAAACATGCCTGTTCCTTTTCAATTTGCGGATAGTAAGCCTTCTCCGAGCCAGGGCCAAAATACCTGGGATATAGGTAAGCTCGAACCAGGTAGCTCTGGAGAAATTGTTGTGAGTGGTGCCTATGTGTCTGCTAGCCAAGGTTTTAATTTGCCCTGGCAGGCAAGGCTGTTAGTGCCAGATTCGGTTGGAGCTTATTATGCACAAAGTATTGGGGAGTTTACGACTAGTATTGCAAATTTACCATTGGTAGTTTCCGAGTCTATTTCTGGTGGACAAGGGGAGGTCATTGCCAAACCGGGGGACAATATACAGTACAGAATTGATTACCAAAATAATGCGACAGTAGAGGCCAGAGGAGTGCGTATTATTATGACCATAGATTCTACTACAGTGGACCTATCCAGTATCCAAGCAGAAGGTGCGTCTATAAGTGGTAATACTGTTACTTGGAGTGCGGCTTCTAAGCCCGAACTTGAAGTACTGAATCCTAATGAATCTGGGAGCTTGAACTTAAGTTTAAAGATTCGTGACGTACCTGTGCAAGATAGATCTGTAAACCCTGTAGTAAACACAAATATCAAAATAAAATCTAATGAGTACGATGCCTATTTGCCGGGTAAT
>JAHFJI010000045.1 GCA_023245955.1 Candidatus Doudnabacteria bacterium
ATCTCCTTGGCTGTAAGAAGGCCCGGAAGCCCGCGAAAAAACTCCGCACATTTTTCTATGGAGAGCCCAGAAACTTCCACGATGCCTTTTTTGCCAACTTGGACTGCCAGCACCTCTGGTTTGAGACGCTTACCTCCACAGCCCGGACACTGCCTTACTCGCATATACTGTTCTATCTCCCCACGCATAAAGTCCGATTCTGTCTCGTGAAATCTGCGTTCCAAGTTTGGGATAACTCCTTCAAAAGGCGCGTCGTAAGAATTTAACCCATAGTCCATAGGCATCTTTATTTTTTTCTCGCCCGAACCATTAAGAATTATATCTATAACTTTTTTTGGCAAATCTTTGACTGGCACGTCTATAGAAAAGTCATAAGCACGAGAAAGTGCGGTTAACACCCGCAAATACCAACCTTGTCTGCCGACTGTTTTGCTCCAAGGTCTTATGGCACCTTCGGCTAAAGTCAGTTTGGTATTTGGAATTATTAACTCTGGTTCTACAATGAGTTTATTACCTATACCCTTACACTCAGGACAAGCCCCGTGCGGACTATTGAAGCTAAAGTCTCTTGGGTCCAGTTCATTCATTTGCACGTGTCCATCTGGACAAGCAAACTTTTGTGATAGCACGCTCTCTCCTACCACTTTATTCTCCTCGTCTAAAGTCAGTACCACAACCAAGCCGTCTCCTAGGTCTGCGACCTTCTCCAAACTTTCAGCTATACGTCCTCTAGCATCCGCGCTTACAACCACCCTGTCTACAATTACTTCTATAGTGTGTTTCTTTTGCTTATCTAGATTTAGGGTTAAGGCTTCATCTAGCTCCATTACAGCTCCATCTACCCTCACACGTGCGAAACCAGCTTTTCGGACATTTTCAAACACGAGTCGGTGCTCGCCTTTTTGGTCGCGAATAAAAGGCGCCAGCAACATGAGTTTGGTACCAACCGAGAGTCCAAGCAACTGATCTGTCATAACCGCTATAGTCTGGCCAGTAATCTTCTTGCCACACACAGGACAATGTGGTGTACCAGCACGCGCCCACAGCAGACGCATGTAGTCATAAATTTCTGTAACCGTACCCACTGTAGAGCGCGGATTATGCGAAGCAGACTTTTGGTCTATAGAGATAGCCGGACTAAGACCTTCTATCTTATCTACATCTGGCTTATCCATCAAGCCGATGAATTGTCTCGCATATGCAGACAAGCTCTCCACATACCGGCGTTGCCCTTCGGCGTAAATAGTATCAAATGCCAAACTAGATTTACCCGAGCCCGAAAGCCCCGTGAGCACCACTAGCTTGTTGCGAGGCAAGTCTATATCTATATTTTTTAAGTTGTGTTGGCGCGCCCCCCGCACGCTAATGAATTTACTTGAATCTTTTATTTCTTTAACCATAGGTTTCTACGAACTTACTAATATTTACGAAATTACGAAACAGGTACGAACAGCCTAACTAGATTTCGTACTTTCGTACGAGTTCGTAAGTTCGTAGAGATTGAACTAATGTACACCATAGCACAAAAACTGTGATTATTCAAGAGCCGTGCCAATTACTCAATAAATTCGGCAATAAAAAAAGACGAGCACACATGCACCCGCCACCAGTAAACTGGATTCAAACATCGCACTGATCATGGGATTTCCATGCCAGGCAGTTTTATTACTGCCAAAAATACCAGGCGGTTATTACCACAGCCGCAAACGCGGCTGCATAGCCTAACCACCTCCGCCACGGTGGCGGCCAGACTGGTCCGTCTTCTGGATTCATAACCCCCCCCTTTTTTTCTGAATATGTCATTGCCCAAACAAAAACCACCGCATTGGTAGCTTTTGTTTGCTATAATTATGGCACAAATGCAGGAATTAAAGCAACAAATCATACATTTCCCCCACCAACCTGGGTGCTACTTGTTTAAAGACACAGCTGGAGTGGTTTTGTATGTGGGCAAAGCTAAGGACTTAAGGAAACGCGTAAGCCAGTACTTTGGGCAGGACAAGCGCCCACAGTTACCGTTTTTAATAGAGGACGCCACAGACATAGACTACATAGTCGCGCGTTCGGAACTAGAGGCGCTGTTTTTGGAAAATACACTCATAAAGAAACATAACCCAAAGTACAATATTAAACTTAAAGACGACAAGAACTACGCCTTTATAGCTATAAATTACTCTACCGAGATTCCACAAATTGGATATGTCCGAAAAATTACAGACAGCTCCGACTTTACCCCGTTCGTAAACCCGTCGGCCTCTTGGGGCAGCGGCAAGAGGGAGTCAAAAGTCTTCAGGTCGAAAGTCGCAACGTCACCATCTCTGTCATTGCGAGAAGGTTTTGGGACGAAGCAATCTCAATCCAAAATCGAGATTGCCACGTCGAAGACTCCTCGCAATGACAACATTCGTAGTTCATTGGTAGATTCGCATGACATTCGTAGATTAGAATCGCGTGCCCAAAGGGCAGATTACTTTGGTCCTTACAGTTCCACAAAAAAAATCCGAGAGACACTAGATTTTGTGCGTAAAATATTTCCCTACTGTGCCAATACGGAAGTTAGCAATAGGCCTTGTTTCTACTATCACCTCCACCGCTGCCCGGGAGTATGTATAGGAGCCATCAGCACGGAGGAATATGCAAAGAGCCTTGCTCGCATTAAGCTGTTTTTAAATGGTAAAACCACGGAGATAAAAAAAGAGTTAAAGACCAGCATGCAAAAAGCTAGCCAAGCAAAGAAGTTTGAGTTAGCAGGTCATATGCGGGACCAACTCAAGGCCCTGGAAGTACTAGACGAGCGACAGCTGGCCCAATTTGCAAGCAAAGTAGACTACGATTTTATTTCGCTTGCAAAGCAAGAGAGTCTTTACTGCGTGAACTTGTTTAAGATTCGTGACGGCAAACTCACCGACAAAGAAAACTTTGTGTACACCAATCCAAACCTGCAACACCCCGATGTCATCTCGGCCCCCGAGCCGGGATCCAGCTTAACTAAGTTATGGATTCCGGCTCGCGAAGACTTGGCCGGAATGACAAGTATGGACCGTATTACCCAGACTTTTTGTGAAACGTATTATACAGATACCACAGACATTCCAGACAAAGTCTTTGTTCAGTACCCACTAACAGAAACAGCCCTAATTAGCCAACTACTTGCCACCCGTAAAGGCAAAAAGGTACCTGTTACTGTACCAGTCCGTGGCAAAGCAAAGCAGCTAATAAAGCTTGGCACTCTAAATGCCGAAGAATACCTCCGCAAAACTTTGGCCAGTGACGCCACCGACATAGACAAACTCCAAACAGCTTTGCAAAAGCTTCAACAGCTTTTAAAGCTACCAAAGCTCCCCCGTCGCATAGAGTGCTACGACATGTCTAACACCCAAGGGACCAACCCCGTTGGTAGTATGGTCGTGTTTATAGACGGCAAACCAGCCAAGAGTGAATACCGTAAGTTTAAAATACGGAGTAAAGACACGCCGGACGATTTTGCCATGATGCGCGAGACGTTGGCTCGAAGACTTGCTCGTCTGCCCAATCCGAAAATACGAATGGACGAATCTACGAATAACGAAGATCCAGACTCAAGTCTCGCGCCTCATTCCTCAGGTCTCATCTCTTGGCCAACCCCGGATTTAATAGTCATAGACGGCGGTAGAGGTCAACTCAGCGCTGCGCTTGAAGCGCAAGAGTCTTTCCTAGAAGCTAGCAACTACCCTTCGGCTCCGAGCTCAGGGTCGAAGGACAAGCTAAAAGCTGTCCCGATGATCGGACTCGCCAAACGCATAGAAGAAATATTTGTGCCAAACAACCCTGAGCCCATAATTCTCAGTCACGACGAGCCAGCACTGCAACTACTCCAGCGCCTGCGTGACGAAGCCCACCGCTTCGGCATAACCTTCCACCGCAACTTACGCAGTAAGCAAGCCACTAAGTCCGCGCTGGACACTCTCCCCGGCATAGGCCCCAAAACAAAAAAACTCCTCAAACAGAAGTTTGGTACTGTGACAAGTATAAAAAACACAACACTGGAAGAACTAGCAAAAGTAGTTGGTAAAGCCAAAGCAAAGATTATAAAAAAGCACTTATAAAAAAAGCAAAGGACTAGGAGTTCGCAACAGTTCTTGGTAAGAACTATATATTAAACTCCGAGTCCAAATTTAGTCTAGTTAGCTACTCCGCCTAAAAGGGCGACTTAGCCAAGCTATGCCGGTAGGCATAAATCGCCAATGCAAACCGGTCATCAACTTCCAACTTGGAAAACAGCGACGAGAGATGGTGACGCACCGTAATTACACTAATCGAAAGGCGGTCAGCAATTTGCTGGTTGCGCAAGCCTTCACCGATGAAGGCCACAACTTCCAGCTCACGTTCGGTCAGCCGGGCAATCTTGGCGGCTTCGCAATCATCCTGCGGCTGATTCTTCGGGTGCCACGCCTCAGCCACTAGCCGCTGCTGTAAAGTGGGCTCCGGTGACGACGCACGAGTATTCCAGAGGTCGTTCAGAACGCGAGCCATCAGGACGCCATCCAGCCATGGTTCGCCACACGCAACCCTGCGGATGGCTCGCGCGCAGACATCGCCGGATTCAAACTTCCGGACAATACCCATGGCCCCAGCCGTAACAACGGCGTGATGAACATCAAGGTCGTATGCATTGGTCAGAATGATAATTTTTGCTGCTGGCATGACTGCCCGCAACTCGGCAACACAACGAAGATCATTGTCCTCACCAAGATCTAAGTTAAGCAATACGACATCGGGTTGTGCAACTTGTACCAAGGTAACCGCTTCTTGGCACGTTGCGGCATCGCCAATAACTTGCAAGTCAAGTTGCGCTTCCAGTATAAAGCGTAGCCCCTCACGAACAATGACCTGATCGTCAACTAGCACGACACGAATCGGTTGGGCAAGTAAGCCCGGAACTGGTTTCATTGCAATTCTCCTTTGGCAAAGGCCACAAAAGCGTGGACGATTTTTTTAGAACAGTTAGTACTACAGAAACCCAGTAGCACCGACTGCGTAAATTTGGCAGTAAAGTTTGTAATCTTGTTTCAAAATTACATGCTACACTGCCAAAACAATGCACTATTGTACTATAAAATAACTATTTTGTAAAGATTGACCAAAGAGCTAGTTTCTCGTATGCTGAATAGACTTTAGTGCGACACAAATCAACGAATAAGCACACGAATAACGCGAATAAATGAGCAACACCAAGTTCGCATTATTAGCACCCATTCGTATCATTAGTACCCATTAGTATATTCGTATCTGTTATTTATGAAATATCTCCCACAAATCCTCCAACTTTCCAACATTATAGCCATGGTGCTGATAATTATTTTTGTTACCTTGCAAAATCGCTCACAAGGACTCTCTACCGTGTTTGGTGGCAGCGGAGGTATAACCGCCACACGCAGAGGTTTTGAAAAATGGCTCTTCTATGCAACTATTGTTGTCGCTATTATTTTTGTGGGTTTAAGTGTAACCAACTTAGTTATCGCCACTAGATAGTTTTGTGAACACAACCACACATAAAACTGAAAATTTCTTTAACTTTTCTCTTGTGGGGAAAGTTTTTTCATTATTGCGTACAGTAGAGAAAACCATAGTTGGCGTGCTTATTCTGCTGGTAGCACTAGCCGTTTACTGGAACTGGCATATCTACTACGTAAACCACTCTAGCACAATCCCAGCCAGAGGAGGCCTGCTCATAGAAGGTCTAGTAGGTAGGCCAGAAGTAATTAATCCCATCCTTGCCACTACACCCACCGACCTTACTTTGGTACATGCTATCTTTAGTGGGCTTTACACCTACGACGAGGGTAGTAACTTAACACCGGACCTGGCTACAGCCCTGCCAGAGATCTCTAGCGATGGCAAAAGCTATACCGTACATATAAGAGACAACGCCGTGTGGCACGACAACACAGCCGTTACTGCCGATGATGTACTGTTTACTATTAACTCTATCCAAAACGAGCAAATAGGCAGCCCGCTCAGAAATCTCTGGCTTGCTACCAGCGTTACTAAGCAAGATGACCACACCGTGGTATTTACAACCAAAGACGTAAGTGGACCTTTTTTGCAAAACCTCACACAACCACTTCTACCAGAACATGTCTGGAGAAATATCGCCCCCGAGAACTTTAAGCTCAGCAAGTACAATACAAGACCACTAGGATGTGGACCTTTTGCCATTCACCAAATAGAACAAGATTCGGATAAAACCATAAACCGAATATCGCTTTCTAGCTTTGCCAATTACTCACATCCAGCCAAACTAGACGGGATTACTCTGGTGTTCTACGAGAATGGGGAAGACTTAATTAGTGGGTATAAGTCCTCAGAAATTACTAGCTTTGGCCTATCGGCTACAGATACAGTGGAAGAACCACAAAATAGCACGCAGAAACTTCGCATCCCTCTCCCTCAGTACCAGGCTGTATTCTTAAACGTAGATAGAGCCAACCTTAAAGATGTCACAGTAAGAAGCGCACTCAGAACCAGCCTAGACAGCTCCCTACTTAGTAGCGCAGCCTGGGGCAACAGAGTAAAACCTTTAGACATAGTTCCATTGGGTCTAGTTAAAAATGCCCCAGAAACCAAAGCTGCAAACACAGTAGAAGCCAGCAAGCTGCTAGACAAAGCTGGGTGGAAACTAAATTCAACAGGTAAACGCATCAAAAATGGCTCGCCTCTGCATATTACTCTTGCTACCAGTAACTCTACTGGATTTACCTTGGCTAGCCAGCAAATTGCACTTGTATGGGAAAGCCTAGGTGTAGAAGTAAAAGTAGAAGTTTTACCTGCTAGTGACCTTATTACAAACTATGTACGACCCAGAAACTACGATGCTCTACTCTTCTCCGAACGCCTGGGTGCTGACCCAGACACTTTTGCATTTTGGCACGGAAGCCAAGTTAAAGATCCTGGGCTAAATGTGTCAAACTTCTCCTCACCCTCAGTAGACAAACTCATTACCGATGCCAGAACTTCTACCAGTAGTGCAGAAAGAACTAGTTTATATGAAAAGCTAGCCAGCGCCCTAAGCAAACAAGTTCCGGCCATCTACCTAAACCAATCCTTGTTTACCTACGTGCTAGACCCGGGGCTAAAAGGAGCAAACATTACCAGCCTAGTGGACCCCACATGGAGACTCGCACAAGCTATTAACTTTTACACTAACACTAGCAGAGTGTGGAGATAAATGCGGTAGTACAAATTAAGTAAGTACAAATTAAGTAAAAACACTTAATACTATTGCACACTGTCATCCTCGGGGCCATGGTGTTATGCTAGAGAGCCCGGGGGGTCCACTAAAATTTGTCATGACCTATCCACTGGGATATAATTGACCCACTGGCTCAAGTGGTGGAATTGTTATACACGGGAGTTCACCCCGTACTAACTTTTAGGAAGGGCTTACTAGTTGTTGATGGGCGTATGGTGGAATTGGTATACACGTACGCTTCAGGTGCGTATGGGAGTAATCCCGTGAGAGTTCGAGTCTCTCTACGCCCACCAAGAGCTAGTAATAGATACGAAAAGTTTAGTACGAGGCGAGGGTGCATATGACCGTAAGGTCGTGGAGGTTCGAGTCCTCTCTTGGGTACCAGAGTATCAAGAGTAAATACGTAAATAAGAATTAAGTAAGTAAGTGTTTAAGTCCTAATTCGTATTTACGTAATTCTTATCTACATTTACTACTTCATCCCATCTTTATAGCTGGCTTAATTATGCGCTTAACTGGCAAACCAGATTGACAATATATAATGGATGAGCTATAATACCCCTAACGTTAGTTTCGTGTGAAATCAAAAACTATTAAACCTGCAGTTAGCAGTTCAAAATTAGAAAAGTCTTTTTATTTTTGATTTGTTAATTGTGCTCCCGCCCTTTAGCTTGCTAAAGAGCTGGAACCAATACCCTTTCGTGTCGGCTGTACAAGCCACACATGTGATAGGCTAAATTTTTAAAACAAGCTAATTGCTTGTTCTGCACGACTTAACAATAAAATAACAGCGAAATTTATAATAGCTACAGTATATACATCACTAGTTAAATAATTATTTTGGATTCGTATATTCGTACTTTTTTAGTATTTCGTAAAGTTAATTAGTAATAGGCAAGTCGGTTTCTAAAATCCACTGAAACTCGTGAACACATATTTTTGACGAAGCAGTCAGTATAAGATACTGGAAACCGACCTCTACCAAACCACACAAGAAATGATTAAAAGACCAGCGCAGTCTCGTCCACAGACACGAAACTTTGGACCAAGAAAAATGCCACAAACCGGCCCTAACCGTGCTTACGCAAGTACGCACAGAAACCCAGTCAAAGAACCTAGTTCTCTAGACTCGGAAACTCCACAAGCTACAAGCCCACACACCCAAAGTAGAACCAATCTACGGGTTATTCCTATTGGGGGTGTAGAAGAGATTGGGGTAAACTGCACAGTCTTTGAATATGACGACGACATTATTATAGTAGACTGCGGGCTCGCTTTCCCAGATGAAACCATGCCCGGAGTAGATTATATAATTCCAGATATTAAATATCTAGAAGAGAACAAGAAAAAAATCCGCGGTATATTTATAACCCACGCTCACCTAGATCACATTGGAGCACTACCTTACGTGCTAGCTAAGCTTGGAGATCCGCCACTTTATACCATGCCTCTAACGGCAGGTTTAATTAAGAAACGCCTAGAAGAGTTTAACCTATCGGAACGAGCCAGACTCCACGCCGTAGATAAAGACGAGACTATTGCTCTGGGTAACTTCCGTGTAGAGTTCTTCCGCGTCAACCACAACATTCCAGATACAGTAGGTATGCGCATAGGCACACCTGTGGGCAACGTTATTTACGCCACCGACTGGAAATTTGACCACACCCCAACAGATGAAAAGCCAACCGAGTACGGCAAGATTGCCAAGTTTGGTAGTGAGGGCGTACTGCTTCTTATGAGTGATTCTACCAACGCTCTGAAGCCTGGTTATTGTATCTCCGAGCGAGAATTAGCTAATACTATAGATCGTATTTTCCAGGACTCTCGTGGGCGTATTATTTTTGCTACTTTCTCCCAGCTTATCTCCCGTATCCAGTCTGTGTGCGATTCCGCGGCCAAACACAATCGAAAGATTATTGTTACCGGGCGCAGTATGGTCAACGCCATAGAGATAGCTTTATCTCTGGGTTACTTGCGTATAGAACCAAAAATCTTTGTAAAATCCGAGCAAGCCGCTAAGTACCCAGATAGCTCTCTGGTAGTACTTACTACTGGTTCACAAGGTGAAGAATCTTCAGCTTTG
>JAHFJI010000004.1 GCA_023245955.1 Candidatus Doudnabacteria bacterium
AGCAGATTGCCGCACGGGAATAAAGCCGTTTGACAGCTACAAAGCATGTGCTACGATATCAATACTAATTGAAAAGATATGGATAAAGAGCTACAACAATATTTAGATACAAAATTTGCCAACATTCCCACCAAAACTGACTTTGATTTATTAAAATCAGATGTTGGAGTACTAAAGTCAGACGTTGGAGAGTTAAAATCAGATGTCGGAAGTTTGAAAACTGATGTGGGAGTACTAAAGTCTGACTTTAGTGAATTAAAATCAGATGTTGGAGTACTAAAGTCAGACGTTGGAGAGTTAAAATCAGATGTCGGAAGTTTGAAAACTGATGTTGTGGTACTAAAAACTGACGTTGGAGTACTAAAGTCTAATTTTGGGGTACTAAAGTCTGATATGGGGACACTAAAAACTGACGTTGGGGTACTAAAGTCTGATATGGGGACACTAAAAACTAATGTGTTTAGCCTACAGGAAGGATTCCAGAATCTAAACTTAAAAATAGACGGTATAGACACCCGACTAAAAGATGTGCAAGAAACTGTACATGAAGTTAACAAGCGTGATCTAGAAGACAGCAACGCTTTTGCAAAAACAGCCGTGAATCACGACGAACGCATTACAAAAATAGAAATAGATATGAAAGCTTTAAAACTGGAACGAGTCATATAGCCAAAAGCTTTTCATAAAAACAAAGACCACTACCCAGTGGTCTTTTTTCTTGCCTGCCATTGACGAGAGAGAGAGAATTGGCTACCATGTAATGTCATGCTTCTCAACCTCTGGTTGATAGTTTTGCATGACAAAAACCATTTCACAAGGAGAAAAAACAATGGCAGAAAAAACCTGGTCACCGGAAGAGCAAAAGCAGCTCTTCCGAAAGCTCGGATTAAATCCCGACCGCTGGGATCCGCACAACAACAAAATTGTAGCGGAATTTGGAAAGGTGGCGATAGCCGCCCAGATATCAGGCAAAGATGCCCAAGGGGGATGGCTGACGAACGACGACCTAGAGCTGTTGCATGTAATCACTGGACGAGGCTAATCCACAAGACAACCAAAAGGGAATTTCAGACTCGCGCTGGAATTCCCTTTTTCTATAGCCTATTCCCTACTTTTGCTCTTTAATCTTTTCTATTTCTTCTATGAGCTTGGCTAGTGTAACTTCTATTTTGTTAAGTGACTCTAGGTGTACGCGGTTACTGTGTTGCTCTGAAGTTTCACCCTCGGCAAAGGTTCCCACATCTTCTTGAATTTCATCTACGTCTTTTTGTACTTCGTCTATGTCTGCCTGAATTTCATCTACATCTTTTTGTACTTCTTCCACATCTTCGGCAATCTCCCCCACGTCCTCTTGTACTTCATCTATATCTTTTTGAATCTCGTCTATGTCTTCTTCCACTTCTTCCAAGCTCTGAGTGTTGCGATTCACAGTCATTTGAATAAAAATTGCTAGGTAAATGGCTTCTAGCGAGACAACTGTAGTAAGTACCAACAACATCTGCTCAAATGGCACACCAAAAAACACCGCTATAAAACACAGTGCAAATAACAGTGTGTGCGCTACCAAAGATGATATAGACCCAACCCAGTTGGTAAAGCCTATAGCTAATCTCTCAAATTTTGATTCTGGCCTTACTTGTTTAACCATATGTCACCTTTCCCTAGTCAGCACACAAAAACCCAGTAAGCATTTGTTAATCTTACTGTGTGCATGTTGCACTACCACTCATCCTAAGCGTGTGCAAAGTATCTCTAATCTATTCCACGAAATGCTTTGCTCCGACTAGCATGTGTATTAATTTAAGTTAATTATATCATAATACAAGCATATTGTAAAGAGTAAAAAGTTGCCGATAGACGCTCGCTACTTCTTACAGACGCGAATCACGTCCGCGTGTCTGAGCCGGATGGAATAAATAACTATCCTTCAGTGTCAACTCCATACATTATACGTTAGTAAATTAAGACTTTTTTATATATACTTAGACCTATGAACCGAGGATTTTGGGATACTTTACCAAAACCATTTTTTGTACTTGCTCCCATGTACGACGTTACAGACGTCGCTTTTAGGCATGTGGTCTCTGCCTGTGGCGCACCAGACGTGTACGTTACGGAATTTGTTTCTAGCGATGGACTAAGTAGTCCCGTGGGCAGGGAACACCTCATGCATCATCTATTAAAAGAGGAAACAAACACCCCCCTAGTTGCACAAATCTTTGGAGCGCACCCAGAAAAATTCACCGAGACCGCAAAGCTCGTAGCAAGTCTGGGGTTCCAAGGCATAGACATAAACATGGGTTGCCCGGACAAAAATATTATCAAAGGTGGCTCGTGTGCCGCCCTTTTCAAAACTCCAGAACTTGCCAGAGAAATTATTGAAGCCACTAAAGCAGGAGGAGGTAATTTGCCAGTATCAGTCAAAATCCGCATTGGCGATACACGCATAGACTGGGAAAACTGGATAGCAACTTTACTCAAAGCCAAACCCGCAGTTATAAGCGTCCACCTGCGCACCCGTAAAGAAATGTCCAAAGTCCCCGCCCACTGGGAACTCATGAGCGACATCGTCACTATGATACGACGTAGTATTATAGTGGATGACCAACCACTCATAATTGGCAATGGCGATGTGCTCACTCTGCAAGATGCCAAACAAAAAGTTAGAGATACTGGGTGCGACGGCGTTATGATTGGTCGAGGTATTTTCCAAAACCCTTGGACTTTTGTAGAGGATGTCCCTCTATCTCACTCACTAGAAAAAAAAGCAGAGCTGCTACTATTACACGCTAGGACATACGAAAAGTATTTTGCTGGCATAAAACCCTTCGAGCCACTCAAGCGCTTTTATAAAATTTACATAAATGGTTTTGATGGTGCTTCAGAACTCCGCGAAGAGTTGTATGCAGCGACTAGCAGTACACAAATAGAAGAAATCCTCAAAGCGCATAAGCTGTTATAACGCAACCAACTAAAATACTACCTATGCCTAAATTTGCAAACCCAGACGAAAAGCCAATAGGTTACTCCACCTGGCAACTATTCAAAGACACATGGCAGCGCACAAGGCCATACCGTGGTCAATTTTTTATTGCAAGTCTTTTCCGTTTAATCGCAGATACAGTATGGCTCTACCCAAGTTACGGACTGGCCAGCCTCATAAATATTCTTACGCATGCACAAGCAAACCAAGCCCTAGCCGCGCACCAAGCCTGGAAAGTAGTTTGGCTATGGAGCATAGCTGTAGTTATTAGGTTTAGCTGCATGTTCTTATCCAGGAAAATTGGTCTTGGAGTCGCATCCAGGGTGAACATAGACACAGAAGTAGCGGCGCTACGGCATCTGTTTAAAATAGATATAGATTGGCATGAACGTGAAAACTCTGGCAACAAAATAAAACGCATCCAGAGTGGTGCCGGTAATTTTGATAGAGTCATACAAATCTGGTTCATGAATGTTATAGAAATTTGTGTAAACTTTATAGGTATGACGTTTATTATAGCCAAATTTAATTTGCTTACTGGAGCAGTCATGATATCTTTTGCCATAACCTACTTTGCTATTTCACGACTACTTACCCCCTGGGCAGCGAGAAGCGCCTACGCGGTAAATGCTCAAGAGGAAATCATGACTGGCTTAGAGTTCCAGGCGGTAAGCAACATACGCACGGTAAAAGTGCTTGCCATGGGCGACTCCCTCATGAAAACTCTACATGGACAAGCAGAAGCACTATACCTAAAAATTAAACAGCGCATTTTTCGCTTCCAGTCTCGCGCCAATATATTACCTGTATGGGCACACATAGTACGCACATGTGCAATAATATACGTCATTCACGGCGTACTAAACGGTCAGTTTGAAGTTGGTTTTCTGTTCCTGTTTAGTAGCTATTTTAGCACCATTTGGCAATCAATTAGCGAGCTTTCGGATGTATCTCAGGACATTGTAATTGCACGTTACACAATAGTACGTATGAATCATATCCTAGAAGTACCAATCACCATAGAGGACAATACGGGTAAAGAACTTTTTTCTACAGATTGGAAAGAGATAACTCTAGACAAACTCAACTTTGGCTACAACGACAATACGGTTCTAAACAATATTTCGTTTTCTATCCAAAGAGGAGAAAAAGTTGGTATAGTCGGGCTTTCGGGCGCAGGTAAATCTACACTGTTTAAACTTCTGTTAAAAGAATACGAGAGTTTTTCTGGTAGCATAAAGTTTGATAAGCAAAATATTCAAGATATCCAAAAGTCTGATTACTTTGAGCACGTTGCGGTAGTGCTACAAGAAACCGAAGTTTTTAACTTTTCGCTAAGAGACAATGTAACCATTGCCAATGCTGCCGAAAAGGATAACCAAGAACTACTGGACCAGTCTTTAGCAATTGCCCATGTTAAAGACTTCCTGCACAAGCTGCCAGATGGCATGGACACAGTAATCGGCGAAAAAGGTGTAAAACTTTCTGGCGGAGAAAAACAGCGCGTAGGGATTGCCCGTGCTATATTTAAACAGCCCCAGATTCTACTGATGGACGAGGCAACCTCTCACTTAGATCTAGAATCCGAAGAAAAGATACGTGACTCTCTACACAAGTTTTTTGAAAATGTTACAGCCATCGTCATCGCCCATCGCCTCACGACTATAAAAGAAATGGATAAGATATTGGTGATAGAAGATGGTAAACTTATAGAACAAGGAAACTTTGACCAACTCTACAAACAAAAGGGGCGTTTCTTTGAACTATGGGAGAAGCAAAAACTATAAACTAAGTCATTATGCCCAGCAAGGCTTCTTTGCACAGGCGGGTTGTGGGCAAGATTGTATAAATTGTTGAATACTCTGGGGGGTTAAATATTATTATTAGATTTATTTAATCGCAATGTTACTTTGGTCGCTAAGCCAAAATAATTGCAAAAAAGTCTTAACGGGTATGAAAATAACATCGGCGGAGTTTAAGAAAGGTTTAACAGGAGAAGATAGTATACTCACAGACGGCATACCACAAGTGGCCTTCATTGGTCGTTCCAACGTAGGTAAGTCTAGCGTAATAAATACCCTAGTAGGTATGCGTGATTTGGCGCACTCAAGCCAAAGACCCGGCAAAACCCGCGAAGTAAACTTCTTTTTAATTAACAAATCATTTTACCTAGTAGACCTACCAGGCTATGGCTACGCCGAAGGTTCCTGGGCCAAGCGAGATGAGATCATTGCGCTAATTCACTGGTATCTGCAGCACCCAGACACAGATCTTCAGAAAGTAGTTCTCATAATAGACGCCAAAGTAGGCCTTACAGATAATGACCGGAGCATGTTGGATCTGCTAGAAGTAGAACGAAGGCCAGTAGTGGTACTGGCAAATAAAATAGATAAAGTTAAGCCCCAAGAACTTAAAAAGCAACTGGCGCATATTGAAGCTGAAATAGGCACACACAAACTTATCCCCTACTCCGCCGAAAAGAAACTGGGTATAGGCGCGCTCACAGATGAAATGTTGAAGAAATAAACAGTAATAAGTAAAGAGTAATTAGTAATAAGAGCCTATATCAATACGGATATTCCTATTGCTAAATCTTTACTCTTTACTTACTACTCCTTACTTATTACTAAATGACATACGACACAATCGTTATAGGTGGTGGACCAGCGGGCATGATAGCAGCAGGCCGGGCAGCTGAGCTTGGCGCTCGCGTTTTGCTCTTGGAGAAAAATGCCAAACTGGGTAAAAAGCTGCTCATCACTGGTGGTGGTAGGTGCAATATTACCAATGCCGAACTAGATGTACGAAAAATGGTTGCTAAATACGGACCAAAGGGCAAAGCCTTGTTCGGCTCTTTTAGTCGCTTTGGCGTAACTGAGACGCTAGAATTTTTCCACGCGCATGGACTCCCCACAAAAGTGGAAGCAGAAAAACGTGCGTTTCCACAAAGTAATAAAGCCGAAGACGTATGGAAAACACTTGTGCAATATTTGAAAGACGGCAAGGTTGCCATTCAATACAACTCACCTGTTTCTGGCATTCAAACTAATGACGGCAAAGTTACTGGCATACGGGTAGGCAATAAAATCCTCACCGCAAAAAACTATATTATAGCCACCGGTGGAAAATCTCGCCCAGAAACAGGCTCTACAGGTGAAGGCTTTGCGTGGATGCGTAATATTGGCCACAAGGTAGAAGAGCAGGAGGCAGTACTCGTACCAGTTACTACACAGGAAAAATGGCAAAAAGACTTGTCTGGCCTAAGTTTTACAAGTGCAAAATTAACCATACTGCAAGATGGTAAAAAGTTAGAAAGTAAAACCGATAAACTCCTGTTTACCCACTTTGGACTTAGCGGTCCACTCGTGCTAAACATGAGCAAAAACATCCGGGAGCTTTTTACCTACGCGCCAGTAACATTAGAACTAGATTTGTTCCCAGAACTAGATGCAGTGACTTTAGATAAAAAAGTTTTGGGCGTACTTACGCAAGCCTTTAATAAAAAAATCCGCAACAACTTAGGCGACCTAGTCCCACCAAAAATGATTTCCACTTTGCTTTCTCTGGTAAAAATAGACCCAGAAAAAACTTGTAACACAGTTACTAAAGCAGAGCGCGCAGAACTAGTTAAACATCTCAAAAGTCTTCGGCTTACCGTAACTGGATTCCTAGGTACAGACAAAGCCATTACCACTTCTGGTGGCGTAAGTCTGAAAGAAATAGACTTTAAAACAATGCGAAGTAAACTCTACAAAAACCTCTATCTTGCGGGTGACATTCTAGACTTTGACCGACCCTCCGGCGGTTTCTCCCTGCAAATTTGCTGGACCACCGGCTACCTTGCCGGCGACAACACACCACTCAAGCAAACGCTAACCCAACTCGAAGTAAACATATAAACTGTAACTTGTATGCGCGTACTATTGAACTACTTACCAAAGGCTATCGCCAGAATAAGTTTGAAGATGAAGCGTATACGCGCGCGGGAAATATATATGGGAAGATTCAAAATTGGCTACTTGTACGAAAAAAACAAGGTATTTTATATAACCCAAGCCTGGAAGACCTGAGATAAGAATGTTAAGCAAAATAGCAATAGCATGAACACCATCACTCAATGCTTTACAACTATTCTTACTGGTGCTGAGCCAGAAAGCAAGACTGTGGCAAGAAGCGTGCGCAAACTTGTGTTCGCGGCTAATCGTCCCAGGAACGACCGCAGTGAAATTACACGCATAATAGAAACAGCTCCGGAGGTGTACGAGTCCATACAAGAAGAATGGCGCCAGGAGTATTTTGTAGTCGCCACCTCCATACTTTATTTTTTAAAAGACGAAGCATTGCCCATAGAGCGTTTCTTCCCTTGGCATTTTCATCTTTTGCAACACCCCAGGGGTAATATTCGTCAGTCAGTAGTGCGCATGCTTAGTCACGATTTAGGGCCGTTGACTGTACACATACGCGTACCCGACTACACCACTATGCACATGGAGTTCACACCCGAGCACGCAGACGCGGTACTGTTTGACCTGTTTCAAAACTTACAGAACTTAGCCGAGGACTACTACAAGCCAACCTATAAAAGATATAAGTACGTGCAGTCATTGCCAATCGGGACATATAAATCTGTACAATTAGTCCTCGGTTATATGGAAGATCTGTGTGGAAAAGCATATATTGCCCGCTTGCATAGTTCTGCGGTGGGTGCGGAAGTACTCACGCATAGACACGAACTTATTCAACAAATAGTACATGGCGGTGTACTGGCGCAGACAGAGTTTGCTCTGGCTCAAACAAGGGTAAAACAAATGCGTCAAGAATTTGAACTGGAAATGCAGTCAATGCTTGCAACAGTATTCCCCAAACTAAATATACAAACACTCATTACCAAAGTGTACGAAGGAACTATGAATCCACATACTGACCTGCAAACAGTATTACACCAAAACTTTAACCCTCGCACGCACTCTACCGAACAACGAGAAGCACTTTTGGATTTTATATCAACCATATGGAACTTGTACCCCCATAAAGAACTAGAAGGCTACAGTCCTTATGAAATTGCGACAATGCATGAGATAGCGTCTCGTCATACATCAAAGTAGAATCTATGGTCTTTTCGCGACAAAGAATGTACCAAAGAATGATTGCAAAAACGCGGTAAAGATGCTATAATTGAAATATGAAAAACTGGTCAACAGACGTAGAAAAGCTCAAAGATGACCCTGATAAGTACGCCATTTGGAAACTTGAGCAAATGGTAAATTTTGGTTTAGATGGAGAAAAGTTACCTAGTATAGAGTTGCGTAAATATTGGAGCGAGCTTAAGTTAGACCCGGATAAGAAAAAATATCTAGGTCGGTTACTTTATGAATAATACCATACTGACTCCGCACCAGATAGAATTTGTACACGCTGCTGGTAATAACCCCACCATTGCCAAGTTTTTTTATTTAACTGGCGGCACCGCGCTGGCAGGATTTTATATCCCCTACTCTTCATAGCAGAATCAAATGCGTTAAAACCTGACATATTAGAATAAAAGACTTGAAGCTATTTAGCATGCACGATATTTACAACAATCTCCTTAGGGCGGTTTTTTTGTTAAACTGGTCTTATGGAATACGAACGAGAACCGGATATACTCAAACAAGAATTGTTAATCATCGTTAAACGGTATCTAAACAACTAATCTTCTAATCTAGAGCCATTATTAATATCAAAATTCAACACGCAATAGTGTAGTAGCTGTAGTACTGTAGTAGCTAGTACATAACTCACTATTTAAACTGATTTAGAATAAAGTTTTATGCCGGATATTTATAAATACAAAAAATCGATAGATAAAAAGATTGTAAGAGCAGTTGCAGAGGTACTGCGCACCACAGTCATATCCGCCACCAAAATAAAATCTGGAGAGATTAATCATGTATACAAAATAGTTACGCCAAAAAAGACTTTTATTGCCCGAGTCTTCCGGTATAAGCAATGGCCAGAAACTGGAAAACTTGAGTGGATAGAAAAACAGCTGAGCAAACAAAAGGTCCCTCATGCAAAACTTCTGTACTATTCTCGTGACAACACATTTTTCCCAAATGGATTCATGCTTTTAGAGTTTATAGAAGGCTTGTCGGGAACGGAGGCAGTAAAGCAGGGAGTTATAACTGAAACACAGCTGTATACCGCATTCGGCACACTAGCCCGGAAGTTTCACCATATAAAAGTAAAAAAGTTCGGGCCCATAAACCTAGGTCAGGGTGAGCACGCAAATTTTGCAGACATGCAAATCCGCGGAGTAGTAAAAATACTAAATACCCTTACTAAAAAAGGCGCACTACAAAGCAACCCAGCTGAGAAAGTGGCACAGATTATTGAGAGCACACTGCGAACTCAGGAAAAGCACATTACTCCTACCCTACTACATGGTGACATGAGCGAAACAAATGCCATAGTCTCTAAAGATAAAAAGGTGGTACTCATAGATTGGGACAACGCCCGGGCTGGTTTCTGGTTGGCAGACTTTATAGAGCTTTCCCGCAGACAAATGTTTGAAAAAGGCTGGAGCAAAAACCCCACACGCATGCTTCATGCCCGTAAAGCGTTTTTCAAAGGCTATGGCAAGATTCCTTTTTCTTCTCGTCAAATTAAAACGTTTGAACACACCTTGCAAATCATACGACAAGTCTGGCAAATGAACTACTACTTTTTTGACAATGTAGACCAGAAAAAGTTTAACTCAGTTAAGCAAATATTCTACAAACTTCTCAGAGAGAGTATATGACGACAACTCATGGATAAACCAATCCGACGCTCCCCTTAATATACACATTTACTGCTCCAGTTTTATTTTGATCTTCTTTACTACGTCATCCAAATCTAGCTCGGACTTTAGCATGTATTCCGTAGCGTTATTACTTATAGCATCCGAGATGCTAGCCATGTCGGACAAATTACTCAACATAATCACTTGAGCTTTGCGTCCCCACTCATCTTCCCGAAGTTTTTTTAGCATAGTGAGCCCATCCATCTTGGGCATCATAATGTCGGACAAAATAAGGTCTGGGTGCTTTTCCAGAGCCATACTTAAGCCCGCTTCTCCATTCTCCGCAAGCAAAAGATTGAACGATTCCTGACTGAGTCTATCGCGAAGTACTCCAGACAACATAGGCTCATCTTCCACTATCAATATTGTTTTAGACATACAATTGCTTTCCCTAAGTAAATTAAACCGCTATTAATAATATAACAGTACTACGTCTGTTTCATTCCAGTCAAAGGCAACCTAACATAAAATGCAGTTCCCCGCCCCACAACAGACTTAAACCACACAGCCCCCCCAGTGTGCTCTAATATAGATTTTACTATATACAAGCCAAGCCCAGTGCCTGAAGGTACTGCTTTTTTAGCATTACCCGCTCTAAATAGTTTAGTAAATATTTTATCTTGCTCAAGTAAGGGTATGCCTATACCGCTATCCTCCACGGTAATAAGGTAAGACTTATCTCCTCCATCCTGTTCCAGCTTAATAGACAACTGCACGGCACTACTAGGAGAACTGTAATTGATAGCGTTGGTAAGTAAATTCTGAAAAATAATATATACCCATTTTGGATCTACCAGCACTTTTGGCAGCTTGGGCTCATAATTAGTACGAATAGTGATTTTTTTGGTCTCCAGCTCCGGTGCTAAATTTTGTATGCAACTCTCGGCTATGTTTTCTAGACTAGCCTTTTCCGGCTTTACCGAAAAAGTACCCAGCTCCATGCGGGACACATCTAGTAGCACACTAATTAACTCACCCATTTGCTGGCTTACCTCGTGCAAGCTACTCACGTAACGCCGTTGATCTGCATTCAGCTTACCCACCCTCTCGTTAAGCAACATCCTAGCAAACCAATTTATAGCTGTAGTAGGCGTACGAAGTTGATGACTTGCAAGTGACACAAACTCAGTCTTGGCCTGGTCTATCTCTCGCTCCTTTGTAATATCGCGAAATATCAGCACAGCACCAATAATATTCTTGTTAAGTATAACCGGAGTAGCAGTAATAGAAGCTGGAAACTTTTTCCCGCTACTAAGTACAAAATAGTACCCCCGAGATGTGCTAGTTACTTTTTTCTTGGTAGAGAGCGCTAGATGAATTGGTCTGAGGTCCACCGGTATAGACTTACCATTCTCATCTTCCATTTGGATAACTCGGCTTGTATGCTTGCCTAGAGCGTCCCCAGACTTCCACCCAGTCATTTCTTCTGCAGACTTACTAAAAAACATTATCTTTCTGTTTTTGTCCACCACAATTAAACCATCTCCAATACTGGCCAGGATGGATTCGTCTTTGGCTCTTAGTTGTTCCGACTCCTCCACCCTTTTTGTTACTACAGTGTGTAACTTTTTGAGTTCTGTTATAGCCAAACTTAAGTGGCGAGAGTTTATCTCTAGTTCCGCCCAAGCCGCCAAGTCTTTTAGCTTCTGTGCATCCGCCAGTGAGAAACTCCTAGGCTTAGTATCTTTGATACAAAAAACACCTATACGCTCACCTGTCACGCTTCGCATGGCCACTCCAGCATAAAAGCGTATATGGGGTTTACCCACCACCATGGGGTTATCCCGGAAACGCTTATCTTCCTTTGTATCTGGTACTACAAAAATGTTAGCGGCAAGTAGTGCATGTCCGCAAAAAGATACGTCCCTACTACCTTCTCTACTTGGTAAGCCCTGGCAAGATTTAAACCACTCCCTATCCGAGTCTACTAAAGTAATAGTAGAAATGGTTACACGAAATACACTCAGAGCCAGACGGGTAATTCTATCAAACCTAAGCTCCGGTCGCGTGTCTAGTAAGGCCAGCTTGTGTAAGGCTGATAGTCTCCCTGCTTCGTTCTTAGGTATGGGTGCCTTAAGCATTGTACTCCGTTAATATAGTAACTTAATTATACTACACTAGAACCTCCTAGGCACGCATCTGTATCTATTCACCTTTTCCCAAAAAACAAAGCCCTGTATAAGATTATGTGTAGGGGCGAGCTTTAGCCGCCCGCTTGTTTCGGGCGAGCAAGCTCTGCCCCTACGAGATCATTGGGAAATGGTGAATAGCTACACACATCTTATGGCATAATGGCAGTCCATAAAGCTTATGGAATGTGAGCATTACCAGAAACTCTTACAAGTCGCTTAACAGCGGCTTTTTTGATATTATGTCTATATGCAAATTCAAGTAGACGAAAGTGTTGAAAAGTTTATAACCTCCTTACAGACACAAACACTAGGAAAAACCTTACGAACCATTGACTTGCTGGAAAAATTTGGCAACAGGCTTGGCATGCCCCACAGCAAAAAAGTAATGGGAAGTATTTTTGAATTACGTGTACGAGGCCAGCAAGAAGTGCGTATTTTTTATTGCTTCCACAGAAACACGGTCCACCTCTTACACGGATTTATCAAAAAATCAGAGAAGACCCCTGGCAAGGAATTAACACTTGCCCAGAGTAAATATAAATACTTGACAAGCATATAACTTATAAGTTATATTATCTTTATGATAAACTACAAGGATTTAAAAACTAGACTACTCAAGGACAAAGCCGTTAAGACGGCTTACAATAACCTAGGCCCTGAATTTGCATTGGTAGAAATGATTATAGAAAAACGTCTCAAACAGGGACTCACTCAACAGCAACTTGCCAAGAAGATTGGCAGCAAACAGCCAGTTATTTCCCGCCTGGAACAAGGAACATACAACCCCTCCATTAAATTCTTGACTCGTGTAGCAGAAGCTCTGGACGCTAAACTTACGGTTTCAATTTCCTAGGCGAAAATGGAGATTAACTCCTATTGAGTAAACACTTCCCCCAAGCAAATACCAAGCTCTAGCAGTCCATAAAGCTTATGGAATGCGAGCATTACCAAAAACTCTTACAAGTCGCTTAACAGCGGCTTTTTTATTGCAAGATACTATTTTCTATACACGCTACGGCGTAACCGTAAATGGAAACATCATTCCACTTTCCAAGTGTTCTGCTATGTGACAATGAGCCATCCAAGTGCCAGGGTTGGACATGTCGACCAATATGTCTACGGTGTCACCGTTTTGCACAAGCGTTGTATCTTTCCACACTAGATTAGTATTTGGAACTCCATTTGTAGCAAGTACTAAAAACCGCTGCCCATGAAAGTGTATCGGGTGCTGCATTGGGTGTTGAGACTTAGGGTCGTTAACAATCCGAACTTTTACCTTATCTCCTACCTTAAACTTCCAATCAATATCCATACCCTCTTTTTTTGTTTCAGTGTCTACAATCTTCCACTTAGTTGTATCAGGCGTAGCTACAGCATTCATCATAGCCATACTGTCCTCCCACTCAATCTTGTCTGTATTGCTCATCATCATTCCATTACCCATCATATGTTGTCCGTTCCCTCCGCCCATACCACCCATACCTTGCAAGCCTACTGTTAGGGTCAAGTTCTTGTCTGGGTTCCGGCTAAACTGGTTGCGCAATGGGTCAATGCCGGTAATAACATCACTATTAATCCGCAAAGTTTGAAATTCCTTGGCGTATACTTGCGCCATTGGTTCAGCAGATACAGTAATACTGCCCAGAGTATAAGTCTTTTCAGGCGTACGATGCTCAAGAGTAAAAGTTCCAGTCTTTTCAAACAACACTTCAACAATAGCTCGCTCCGATGGAGCAAGGATAATGCTGTCTACAAAACTTTCACGCTCATACTTGCCGTTATCTGCACCAACTAGTTTTAGTTTCGCATTTGGTATAGACAAATTAAAAACCCTCGTGTTTGCGGAGTTGGTTATATAAAAACGAACGACTTCACCCTGCTTCGCATTGAACATATAATTGGTACTACCATTAACCAGCATAGCATTACCAAAACGACCCATGAGAGCATGGTCAGCTTGCCCTGTACTAAATGGGGTAATTTTACCACCCTCGAGTAAAATGTCATCCACCATCAATGCTACTTCTTGGTTAACTGGCGACCAGTACGCAGCATCTTTTGGCGTAACCAAAAAGTTGCCATACAGCCCCAGCTCCTGAGCGTAATCTTCCCGTATGTGCGGGTGATACCAATACACCCCTGCGTCTGGAAACTGTAACGTATAAGCAAAACTTTCTCCAGGCTTTACAGGCTTCTGGCTGACTTCTGGCACACCATCAAACTTACTGCCACCTCTAATACCATGAGGGTGTATGGTTGTATCTACGTCAGTATTATTTGTAAAGTGCATGGTTACTTCTGAACCCTGCTCAACTTTAATAGTTGGTCCAGGAACTGAACCATTGTATGCCAGCATCTTTACGGTGCTCCTCGCAATGGTCTTTTTGACCATGCTTGCCGTTAGGTTGTAGGTGTCACCATTCTTCAGTTCTACCACTTGAGATGAAGTATCAGCTGGTAGTCCAGATACATCGGAAGCGAACTGTTGGAAATTCTGACCAGTAACCGCCACCCTGCGTTGACTTTGATTTCTTAAAAGCACAATAGCCGCCACAAGTATAATTCCTAGGCTAACGTATAAAATTTTTTTATTCATATCTTTTAACCCTTAATTATAATTTTAGTCTCCTCAGCAGTTGGGCGTTCGCTGCTACAATGACTGTGCTGGCGGACATAAGCAATGCACCAATTGCGGCGGGTAAAATAACACCAAATAACCCTGCGGCTAGCGGAATGGCAACAACATTATATCCAGTAGCCCAAATAAGATTTTGCACCATCTTGCTGTAAGTAGCTTTTGATAGTCTGAAAACTTTTACTACATCACGAGGGTCGCTCTTTACGAGCACAATTCCTGCTGACTCAATGGCGACGTCTGTGCCTGCGCCAATGGCAATACCCACATCCGCTCGCGTGAGAGCAGGAGCATCGTTTACCCCATCCCCCACAAACGCAACTTTATTTCCACGCTGTTGCAATTCTTTTACTTTATTAGCCTTGTGCTCTGGTAGTACTTCTGCAAAATATTCATCAAGACCAAGTTCTCTTGCCACATAGCCCGCAACAGCCTTAGAGTCTCCAGTTATCATGGCAACTTTTAGCCCTTCGGCTTTAAGCTCCTGAACTGTCTGTTTTGATTCTTCACGAATTACATCTGCAATGGTAATAACTCCAATAACTTTCCCGTCTTCAAGTACATATAACGCAGTCTTACCGTCCTTGCCTGCTTGCTCAATCTTACTCAGTAATTCTTGTGGTACTTGAATGTGTTTTGCTTCAAGTAATCTTGGTCCACCAACAGCTACTACATTCTTACCATGCAGTAGAGCTTCTACTCCATGGCCTGCAAGAGCCTTGAACTGCACAAGGCTATCAAGTTGGATATGCTTTTCAATTGCCGCATGTACAATTGCAGTGCCGAGCGAATGTTCACTCGTTTGTTCTACAGACGCTGCCAGATGCAAAACATCTTCTGCTTTATAGCCGCCCATAGACCAAACATCTACCACTGATTGCTCCCCTTTCGTGAGCGTTCCTGTTTTATCAAACAACACCACATGTATATTACGTGCACTTTCCAGTGCAATACGCTTTTTCACCAATAAACCATTCCGTGCTCCGAGCGTGGTGGAAATTGAAGTTACGAGCGGTATGGCTAAACCTAGGGCATGGGGGCAAGCAATAATAAGCACCGTCACGGTACGCTCCAGAGCAAACCCTAAACCACGTCCTGCAACCAGCCACGCAATAAATGTCGCTATACCAGCGAATATTGCAACAATGGTTAAATAAAATGCTGCTTTATCTGCCAAAATTTGGGCACGAGACTTTGAGCTTTGAGCTTCAGCAACGAGTCGCATAATACCCGCTAAGGCGGTAGACTCTCCTACTTTTGTCACTTTTACTTGCAGACTCCCTGAACCGCTTACCGTTCCAGCAATTACTTCACTGCCAACGATTTTTTCTATGGGTTTTGATTCACCCGTAATCATAGATTCGTTCACGTCGGACTCTCCGTAGGCAACTTCTCCATCTGCTGGTATTTTTGCCCCTGGCCTAACAAGTACAACATCACCAACTTTTAACTCCGATACTGGCACCTGCGTACCGTCAGCCAACTCTGCAGTATCAGGAAGTAACTTTGCTAGCTCTTTAAGTGCTCCTTGTGCATTCATTACTGATCGCATTTCCATCCAATGTCCCAAAAGCATAACCACAATTAACGTTGCCAACTCCCAAAAAAATTCCGAACCCGAAATAAAGAAAGTTGTCGCAACACTGTACAAATATGCAGCTAAAATAGCTAAAGAAATTAAAGTCATCATGCCTGGCTGCCGAAACTTTAATTCACCCCACGCACTTTTGAGAAACACGGTACCACCGTAAAAGAAGATGACGGTACCAAGTATACATGGAACCCAGTTTGAGCCAAGGAATGTTGGCATGCTAAACCCAAACCACTCCTGAATCATGTGGGAGTAGAGCACAACAGGAATAGTCAAAACTAAACTTAACCAAAAACGGTCACGGAACATGTTAGGGTCATGTCCCGCATGTTTATCGTGCAAGTCGTGCTGCCCCGTGCTCATGTGATGATGTTCGTGACTCATACATTTATCCTTTCGACTTTTTAACCACTGCCATAACTTCGGCAATAGCCTCTTTGCCTTTGCCTTTCTTTATTTGCTCAGCAGCACAGGTATTCAAGTGATTTTCAAGTATAAGATTGTCCGTCTCTCGTAGTGCCTTTTGTACTGCTTGAGACTGATGCAAAATGTCTATGCAGTACTTATCGCTTTCCACCATTTCAATAACTTTCTTTAACTGACCAACAGATATTTTAAGCCTGTGAGAAATGCGTTCTTTAGTGTCTTTAGGTTTATACATAATGAGTCCTTTCAAGTCCCCCCTTGGGGGATATAACCAGTATAGCACACCTGTCAAATATACAGCCCAAATTGACAGAAGAAGTACAAAAAGCTACTATAATAGTGCTTTCGCAAGGCACAGCTTGCTGAGAAGCCTTTGTTCCCTACCCCTCTGTGCGTAGGTTTTTCTTTTTTCCTCCTCTTTTGATATTTGTCATTTGAACTTTGGAATTTATAGCGTGTAGTGCTCGCGCTCAGCGCGAGAATCACCACGCTAAGCGTGGTGCCCGTAGCTCAATGGTAGAGCACCGCTCTGTGGCAGCGGCTACGCGGGTCCGATTCCTTTCGACCGTTGACTACCACGTGGGAAAAGCTCTCAAGAGAATCAAGCTATTTGGATGCGAGAAATATTTAACGCAATCGCTTTAATGCGATTTTTTGTTCTTTAAATAAAAAGATGCTAACAAGGTAGATAATGGAACTGCGAGTATCAATACCATACTACCTACCAAAGTTCTGATAATCTCTTCGGAGATAAATTCACTGTTGAGCGTTGTCCAAAGAGGTTGAGTATTATTTAACACAATGAGAAGAAACAATGGGAAGAACGCACCCGCATAAGCAAGAACTAACGTATTGATAAGGGAAGCAATATGCTCCCTTCCGATAGACATGGCCTTATCATACAACTGACGGAAGGATAGCTCGGGGTTTACCTGGTGCAATTCATGCACTGCTGCTGTTTGACCTGTAGTAACATCATCCAATATTCCAAGCGTTCCAATAATAATACTACCCAACAACAGCCCTTGCAGGTTGAATGCCCCCAAAGATCCTACTTGCAACAAAAAAGTTTCTTCCGAACCATTACCAAGCAATCCAACAAAACGAACGGCGTAGTAGGCAATTACTTGTGCGAGGCCAATGCTAATAAGAGTGCTGATGACAGCGAGAGCGGTGCGTTGGTTAAATCCGTGTGCAAGGAAAATTGAGACTAAAGCAATAATACCTGAACCAAGCAAAGTAATGATTACAGGATTTTGTCCAGCTAAGATACCTGGAGCGATAAAGTAAACTAAAACGATAATACTAAATCCTAAACCTACAACCGCGGTAAAGCCTTTTAATCTGCCGAAAATTACTGCTAACAATAAAAACAAAGCCGCCACGATGCCAACTTTTGGCAATCTATATTCTTCTAAAATAACAAACTGACTTTGGTTAACATCCTGAGGGGCCAACATCGTACCAATTACGACTGTGTCGTTGGCTTTCAATTTTTGAGCAGCAAATCCACTTTCGTAATCCAACAACACTTCTTTATCTTTGTTATCACCAGTCAAAAAGCGAATAGTGACATTTTGGACTATACGGCGTAGACTCGCAACTTGCTCATCATCTTCTGTGTTGATGGCGGTGACTTTCGCTCGAGAATAACTTTGAAAACTAGAAATATTTGGAGCTATGGCATCAAGAGGTAAGTCGTCCTTATGCAGCACAGCACCTCGATTTACGAAATAAAAACCAGCAAACAAAACCAAGGTTACAAGTAGGATAATAAAATATATAGCTTTGTTTTTCATACAATTATCTTAACACAAGGGTTAATAAACAAAAGCTCCCGAACCCATGACGAGTTCGGAAGCAAGGTCGGTCTGTGACGAGATGCACTAGCAGTCAGCAGAGGCCAGCACGCCATTCTGGAGCTTGATTTGCTCCTGCATGGTCATGTTCAGCCCTGACTGTTCGCTTGCTGCCACAATGCTGCAGCAGTTATAGATGCCGAAGGCGACCCCCAGCTGCTGCTGACAGATACCACGGGCGATATCAGTGCCAACGAGGCGAATGAGCTGCTTGCCGAGTTGCGAGTTCGGGTCTTGGATGTCGAGCAGTCGCTCGCCACCTTCTTTGACTCGCTGAGCGAGACCCGTGAGGTGATTGACCCCTTCTGCAAGGTCACGCTTGAACGTTTCCCACAACACGGTGCGAAGCTCTGCAGCGGTTGCGGTTTCGGTGTTGATGCCAGACGCTTCCAGCACCTTCTTAACAGACGGATATGACATAGATTCTCCTTATAGTTGTCTAGATTCTGACAGGCGGAACTGCACAGTCAGTTGCAAGCTCGCTACTACTGCGAGCTCTTAACTAACCACGAATTCGATTCCATACGGAAGTTGTAATTAGGGTCTACTTGCAACGTTAGGTCTTCGCCTGCGGTTGCGTTTGCCCAGCTTTGGGCATTTTTAATATGAAACTCAACAGTATACTTATAAAATCTATCCCAATCTTTTTCGGTTGCATTTACCTCATCACGCATCACTTGCAACACAGCACTATTCTCATGCTCTAATTGCTCCAAAGACAAATACTCCCCTCGCTCCATTTTCCGAACATAGTTTGATTTGTGGAAAGAAGTTAAGTAATCGTCTCCAACTTTACTTTGAATGAACTCAATATCTTCTAGACCTTCAATTTTATTACCAATAACCTTGAGCTTTACGCCGTAGTCTTTGGCGTAAAATTTATACTGGTCGTATACCGATAGAGATTTCAAAGTTGGTTCGACAACTACAAACGTAATATCAAATTTCGTAAACATTCCCGAAGCGAAACTATCTGCCCCTGCTGTCATATCAACAACGACGTATTCATGATCGCCATCAACCAAATGATTTAAAAATAGCTCAATGGCACCAACTTTAGAGTGGTAACATTTTGTACCTAAATCGTCCTCGCTGAATGGGCCAGTGGCCATGAACCGCACTCCGTTTATCTGTCTTTGAAAATATGAATATATTGGATTATCTTCCAGCAAGCGAACCAAACGTGAACCAGTGCCTGGAGGAGTGGTTTTAATCATTACTCCGTCTGAATGTATTCGGATATTATCCCCTCGCAAGTATTCTTTAATGCGATTAATTTCTAACCCCATAGGCGACACATTTACAGCTTCCGCTTCGGGCATTCCCAACGCCAAAGCCATATGCTGATTGATGTCCGCATCTATTGCTAATACTGGTAATTGCTGGGAGGCGAGAAAACGGCAAAATAAGGAAGACAATGTAGTCTTACCACTACCGCCCTTACCGACAAAGGCTATTTTCATATATAATCTAGATGCGAATTATTTGCATCTACTAACTAAGTATACTTATCAAAATAATAATGTCAAGTAGTTGCAAATAGTTCGCATTTATGCAATACTATACCTATCATCAAACACGCATATGAATACCGTTTGCAAAACTCATTCCCCTACTCTCAAAGAGTCCCTAAGGGAACGGAAATTGAAGGCCACTCCTGCACGTCTTGAAATACTAGATATTCTTAGCCATACAAAAAAACCGCTGAGCATCAACGACATCAGCGTAAAAATTAAAGGGCAGACAGACCTTGCTACGCTCTACCGAACATTCGATACCTTGCGAGATTTGGGTTTAGTAACTCAAATTGATTTTCGTCATGGTCATGCTCATTATGAGTTGGCTACTAATGAGCACCATCACCATCTAGTTTGCGAAAAATGCGGCAAAGTGGTTGATATATCAAAATGTAATACTACGGACATAGAAAAACAAGTATTAAAGATTGGCAATTTTTCATCAATTAAACACCACTCGCTTGAGTTTTATGGTTTATGCAAAGCGTGCGATAAAGGTAGTAGGTAAATTGACAAAACGTATATAAAAAGATAATATACCAATGCTTTCGCAAGGCACAGCGTGCACTGAAGCAACCCGCTCTTACTTTACTGTGTAAGGGTTTTTATTTTTCCAAACTAACTCTGCAATTTCGGTATATGGCCAGCCATGTACCCGAGTCCACGAGTGGTACATGGTGCTTATGATGTAGTGGTAACACAGCACTCTGTGGCAGTGCGGTCACGGGATCGTTCCCTTTCGACCGCTGACTTTCGGGTGGGAAAACTGCTCAAGAGAATCAAACTTTTTGGTTGTGAACGCTATTCAACCCAATCGCCATGAGGCGATTTTTTTGGTATTATTTAGATACTATGAAAAAAATATTACTCTATCCTGGAACATTCAACCCGCCTCACTTCGGTCATGTTTCAGCAGTTAAGGTTGCTGCTAATACGATTGATTTTGGTGAGGTATGGATCATGCCCTCGGGCAAGAGGGTTGATAGGGTCATACCTACAAGCAGCGAAGACAGGAAGAACATGGGAAACTTATTTGTTGAATATCTACGGACAGAGGTCCACCCCCCTGTGAAGCTGGTAACAAGTGCGGTAGATAATATTGACGGAAAATACACACATGAGCATATGGTTGAACTAAAGGCTCAATCCGAAGATGAAATATTCCAATTGGTTGGAATTGACGGGTTTCTGAGTATTAAAGAGAGGGTGTTAGGACCAAACGAAAAGTTTATAATCATCAAAAGGTCGGGTTATGAATTTTCTGAGAAGTTACTTTCAAATAGCAATCTTGTAATGTTAGAGAAAGGGGTCGGAGGAATTTCAAGCACGAAAATACGTGAAATGGTTCAGAATCGGGATGAAGGGTATAAAAAATTAGTCCCAGAGAAAATTGCGGTCTATATTGAAGAGAAGGGGCTTTATGTCTAAAAAATAGCTTAGGTCTTCTATGAGCGTAGATGTACAATATCTTTCATTTAGTCCATCAAGGGCCAACGATAAGTGGGCTAATTTTAAAGATGACTTTTTGGCTCTTAAAAATTATAACGAACCAAAATTTATAACGCCGGAAGAAAAAGAAATAGCGGAGCAGGAACGGGTACGAGAAATACGAAGTAAAATAGCAGTCGAATTTGAAAATAAGCGTAAACACAAGGCTCAGCAAATATTTGAATATTTTAAGGCCAAGGGCTACTTTATACCCGGCACCACATGGGACGACAATTTAGGTTCCGATGAGTTTGGCAACACTTTTGTTGCAGATGACCCAATAAAGGCAAAAATGGATTACCTCAATGAACTCAGTGGACCAGTATATCCGCAAGGTTTTGGTAAACAAGATCAGAATTCTCCTTTTTTACTATTAAAGGATTGCCCATTGTCTAAGAACTACTCAAATTTGGGGTGGGCAGCAGAAAGCGAAGCTCTAAGTATAGCGTTGGCAAATAAGTGGGGGAATCTGAACGAGAACCAAAACGAACTCTTGCTCAACTGCCAAAACGAGATTGAATACTTAGTAAAGAAAAAAATAACGAAACAAAAACTCATCCATAGCCTAGCTAACATTGACCTACACTTTGGAAGTGTGTATTACCGTTTTGACGAAGATAATAAGGTAGAAAGCAAGCTACTCGAAGAACTAGTGGATTTTGCCAACCTTGAAAACGAAGATGGCATACCCCATAAAAAGGAATGGATACGACTCTATTCCATGCTTGACTCAAACTTTATTAGAGCAGCTGGAGAAGCTATAAATAGCAACGGTGAATACGAAACAGATGAAATTGAAATATTATTGACTGACTACCTGCAAGAAATAAAACCCGTTATCAAGAATCTTAAAGAAGGTTCCGATACAGTTTTTGTTCGTGATTACATGAACGGTTACCCTTTCGAGCCTATACATGCACAACAGTTATTAACTACCAGAGCATTAAAGTTTGTAGAACAATTTAAAGATATTCTGCCGTCTATAAAAGAAGGCTAATTGATAAAATTCTCAGCGATACGAACTGGGGACTGATGACGGACGGAATTAATTATAGAGTTGGGTACGTATCCGGACATATAAAATATTATGAAACAGAAGCAGATTTATTAGGATTAATTGACAAAAAGGATAAAAAAGACTAAAATTATTTTAGCTTTTGCACGACATCCCGACGAAGCGTTGAGACAGGCAGCAAGAGCAAATAAATACTCCGCAAACGTGTGACACAGCACTCATTTGTAATTCGCTCTTACTTTACTGTGTAAGGGTTTTTATTTTATAAACCAATCTCACGACACGGTAATATGGCCTAGCCATGTACCCGAGTCTGCGAGTGGTACATGGTGCTTATGGTGTAGTGGTAACACGACTCTCTGTGGCAGCGTAATCACGGGTTCGATCCCTATTGAGCAAACACTTCCCACAGGTAAATATCAAGCTCTGGCAGTCCATAAAGCTTATGGAATGTGAGCATTACCAGAAACTCTTACAAGTCGCTTAACAGCGGCTTTTCTGTTATTATGAGATAAATAATAATCTCACATATGAATAAACTCATTAAAGAAGCTATTAAGTTGGGAGGAACTGGGCAGCGGGGCGTGTATTTTCTTAACACCACCCAAGAACTCAAAGATTTCTATTTAGACGGACTAAAAAAATACAAGCAATGGAAGGCTATCGCAAGCATTGAAGACTGGCTGCCCGTCGATGATAATTTCTTTCAAGATTTCAGAAAGAAACTGGATGAACGCAAAATAAAAACTAAAGTGATATTTAAAAAATCTGGTATTAAGTACGAGCCTAAAGGACTCAAGTATAGAGAAGTGAAGGTAATACCAGCATCATATAAATTTAGAAGCAGCGTAGATATTCTTGACGACAAACTTCTTATTATGAATCCCAGACTTAAAACACTTGGACTAGTTATAGATATGAAGCCAATGCTGGATGTTTTCCATGATACTTTTGACCTTCTTTGGGCAACCCTACCTAAAACTGAAAAATAACTATATATGGACAAAGACCTATACGGGGGTACAGGCTGGACTAAACTTTGGGCTAAGCTGGAACAACAAGGGAATATCGGCATTGACTACTGTATTAACCCTGTTTTGTACCCAGAAATATGTAGGGAAATTAATACTACGACAGCGGCAACGGTCGTAGATTTTGGGGCAGGTACAAACATTTTAGCTATTCAATTTCTGTTCGGATACCAGGATAACATACCTGGGCTGAAACGGTGCAAAGACCTTACCCATGCCCGAGAAAAAATCAAACACTTTATAGGCATAGAACAATCCCCCAGCCTGGTTAATGAAGCAAAGAAATACCACCGTGACTTAGGGTATCCAAACTCTATTCTTATAAAACAACAAAATCTAGTAGCAAATAATAAACTACCATTTGGTAATAGCACGCTTGAGCTAGCGACATCGAGGAACTTTCTAATGCATCTAAATATAAAAGATTTAGAATTCCACATGCAAGAGGTTGCCCGTGTATTAAAACCAAATAGCTCATATATTACCGCCTTTCTGAACCCAGAATATGAGCTACGAAAATATACTGAGCTAACAGGGAAGGTTTTAAAAAATAATGAGAGATACTCTTTTGCCCACGGTTCTAAAGGAGAAAATGGTACATTTTATCACTACTTTAAGACCAGCAAGCAATATGAAAACTTATTCACTAAGCTTTTTCATATTGAAAGTATTACACCATGCCCCCCTATCACAACAGAATTCAGGGAAACTCATCTGCGTTATTATTGGAAAGACTGTCCTATGGCGTATGTCTACCACCTCCGAGCTATAGATTGACTAGAGCCTTAAAAAAGGCTATAATAGCTAAGGATTAATAAGTCTACCTGACACAGCAGGTATGTTAGTTAGCTATTCTCGCTGTGCAAGCGAGTTTTTTGTTTAGATAATACATGGTGCTTATGGTGTAGTGGTAACACGACTCTCTGTGGCAGAGTAATCACGGGTTCGATCCCCGTTAGGCACCCCATGACACACGAACCGCGTCTAAAGCGCGGTTTTGTGCTTTAGTAGCAGTGCTTTTCGTTGGTTCTAACCTTTCATATTCAGCATGCAAAGACGGGTAGTCTGTATGTATGCGTTTAAACCATTTATTCGTTAAAATGCTCAGCTTTTTGTCTTTTAGTAGCGGGTTCGAACCTAACGCTATAAGTATCTCCTTTTTTGCTTCTGGGCTACCATCCATAAAGGCTTTGTGTGCATAGGTAGCAAAATTAAAGGTCCGCTCTGTCAGTTCAAGCCAGTGGTCCGCACGCGATTCTGTTTCCTTAACGCGCTGGCGGAGTTCCAATATTTTGTTTTGTAACATGTCACGCTCCCGTGTAAATGTAATATCATCTATCCTGTCCTGGTAGCGCATACGGGTTAAGTTATCGAGCTGCTTTTGCGTTTCCTCTAGTGTCTTATGCTGCGCCTCATAAATACTTGTACGCGCTTCTAGCTCTTTATCATTTGAACTACGTATCACCTCCAGCGCCCAGTCCCGAAATTCCGGCACAATGGCGATGTTCGCAATTTCGCGCTCAATTTGAATATCCAAATCATCAGCACTGACGTATGGTTGCCTGCACGCTATATCCTTTTTCTTGCGGGTGCAATGGTAATGCTCATACGTCCGCATTACCCCCTTGGTTTTCACAAGTTTGGTATGCGTTTCAGCAGTCACCATGCAACCACAGTGGCCACAACGGATAAATCCGGTAAAGGAAAAAGAATGCTTCTGCGGTCTCGCATTTGAAGTTCTCCCCAGTAGTCGCTGGACTCGGTCATACTCTTCCATGGTTATCATTGGTTCATGCTTGCCCTGATACCGCTTGCCAACCCATTCAAAAAGACCTGTATAAAAAATGTTGGTAAACATCCTATATAATCCACTCTGGGTTAACTCCCCTCCTCCGCGGTGTTTATACTTCTTGGTTAGAAACCCCCATTCTTTGGTGGCAATCTCCAATACCTGCCCTGCGCTATAGCTACCTGTGAGCATAAAATCCCACATCTTCCGTACCAAAAGAAACTTTTCTGGGTCTTTTAAGATGGTATGAGCCTCTTTATCGTTTAGATACCCAAGCGGGGCAAGTATCGGCGCCCAGCCTTTCTCTAATTTACTCTCCATGCCGCGTAAGGTGTTTCTTCGCAGGTCAATAATAAACTGGTTGGCCATACCACTTTCAACACTAAATAACAAAGTATTATCTTCCGGCTTATACTCCTTTTCAATGGTCTGGATGCTCTGCAAGATGTTTTGTTGCAAGAGCCATTGTATGCGTCCACTATCTATCGGGTTACGCGAAAGACGATTAATCTGCCAGCACAGAATGCCCTTTGCTTCGCCGTTTTCAACTCGCTGCATCATATCGTCAAATATCGGACGCACATGAGGCTTCTTTGCTGACTTAGCTTCGGTCAATACCTCTTTTATGACTAGGCCTCGTTCCTGCGCTAACTGCCTCAAACGGCTTACCTGGTCATCTATGGACTGGACTTGCCTATCTTCGTTCTCGCTAGACTTACGAGCATAAAGAAAATATTGGATTTGCGAATTTGATTCTTTCATAGATATAAATTTAATTATTGGATAATAAGACCCCTGTCAGGGCAGTAACCTAGGTGGCAGCCTAGTTACTGTTTAACCCTGGCAGGGGTTTTGCGCTTCAACGTAACCAATTATGCTTACATTGTAACACGCGTATGTGCCAGGGTACATCGCCCCACTTTCCCGCCCTATATATACTAGTAGGAAAGTGGGAAGCTCTAAAACTCTTTTATAGGGAGCTGTACCTGCAATTCATCTTCTAGTGTTTTACGGTAATATATTTTTCGTTTATCGTTTGGGTTAAGCTCATTAGGCAATTCATCTTTCGGCACCCGCTCTATATGCCCCATTTCTTCTGCCTGCTTAATACCATCATCTATCGCCCCCTTGCCATACTCACTCGCTAACATTTCATGCAACTGCGGGCGGCTCTGTACGCCATCATTGAGAATCTCCGCAATGGCTTCTGCTGCCTGCTCCGCCTTATTCTGCTTCTCATCATGCAAGTCACTGTATTGAAATCCCGTGGGAGCAGGACCGTCCAGTAAAATTTGTACTTCAAACGGCTTTTGCTTTGCCGCGTCTCGCATTTTTTCATGTCGCAACACCAACGCTTCTTCACCCTCTTTTTTCTGTACATGCATGTGTGTATCAACCTGCGCCAGAATATTTGACGAGCCCCGCAAATTCTGCCCACCCTTACGGGGCGTGAAGCCCACTTGTTTACTCGGATGATGGAGAAACAACACACTCACACCTTCTTTTACTATCTGGCGCATGGCACTCATGACCTTCTGCATACCACCGGAGTCATTTTCCTCTTGGCCGTGCACGTCTACAAACGAATCAAGGGTTACAAACTGTACGTTATGTTCTTTTACTAACTCCATAAGCTTAGTAAGCATTACTGGTGCATCCACCTTAAAGCCGTTCTGGGACAAATACAAAATCGGGTCTGCCTGAGTCATGCCTAGTGCTTCTAAGCGCTTCTTAATATGCCGCAAGTGGTTTTCTTCATCTACCATGAGCACCGTACCTTGCTTGGTTGGGAACCTGTTGAATACTGGCAAACCCCGAGAAACACAAAGGGCAAAATGTAGTGCCAATGCAGTCTTAAAGTCGCCAGGGTTACCGGAGAGTGCCATGAGTCCTGGTTTAAGCAGGAGAGACTCAATGAGCCATTCATCCTCGCCAAAATCTTGGTCTAAAATACTACCCGCAGTCCACAGCTTCCACTCACTTGGTTTAGGTTGTTCAAGCATAGCTGGTACCTGTTTTTGCGCCCGTACCTGCGTTTCTTTTTCTTTTATACTCGCCCATACGGATAATAGCTCGGTTGTCTCTAACGGCGGTTGGCAATTTTCACTGTTCCATTTCTCCATGGCAGTAAAGCCTGCGAGCTCCCACAGCGACTCCGGCAACTCATGCAAGAGTTTTCCGGCAAGCTGCGTGGCTGCGTTATTCCTGGACCCTTCGGTAACTTTTTCGACAAATACTTGCGCTAAGTCTACTGCTGGTTTGACTACGGACGTTTGATACTCCAATACCCACTCCGGCAAATCTGCAAAGTCAGCATCTCCTGGTTTTACAATCCACTCGTAGCGATTACCAGACTGGTGCAGTGATGGTGGAGCTACAACATAACCGCCGTCACCGCGAATATCAGTCAGCTCGCGAACTCGTACTCCGTTCTTTACCTCTCTGCCGGGGTGACGGTAGTAAAAATGGAGACCTCCACCGCCGGTCTTGGACATTACCGTGGGAGGCAAGTTACCAGTCGGACCACCCGCTTCAACGTCAACGACCACAATACCGGACACAGCACCGGTCACAATACCTATGTTTGCCTCTGGCCACTCTGTCCACCACTGTTCAATTTCTGCTACGGCTGGTTTTCGTGATTGGTATTCCTGCCACTTAATGAGTGGGGTTTTGTCTGCATTTACAGGGATAATAGAAAAACCCAGACCCATATAGTTTAATGCGCTAACTCGATTGTCAGCACTGATTGCGCTCATAATTTATTTCCTTATACTTTCTACGCCTATTACCTCTTGACGACTTAGTACGCGCTCTAAATCAATTTGAGTCATGGGCTTATAAGCAAGCTGCAACAACCGAACGAGCTGTACTCCTTTTTCCACAACATCAATACGCGATATTTCTTCTCCAGAAAATACCCTGTAGAGTTCTTGGAATTTGGTTATTTGTTCGTCGGTTAGCACAACATGTTAGGTTAATGTTTGGAATATCGGAAGCAACCCACTAAGCCCATTGCCAACTGCCACGGCCTTAGCTTGCAGGGAACTTTTTCCTATTCCTACTCATATGTGCAAAAATTGATGTGAAAAAATAAAATACAATAAAAATCCTCTCATTTAAGAGAGGAGAAATTCTTAACCACTACTTTGTGAATTCACATATCCTTAAATTGACCGCCTACGCATCGCCATTGAGAGCAAAGTCTTCCTCACTAGCGCGAGGTAAACTGCGAAAAGTCTCATCAATTTCACTACTGATAAGCTCATCCTGGCTCTCCAATTGGCTACTACCATCCGCAAATGAGCCGGAAACAACTAAGGAAATCTTAATTTTATATACTCGTTGGTTTCCAGTGTCGTAAAAAGGGTCTTCCGTTATACCCAGCCCTTTTTACAAAGCTAGGGTAAGTAGACGTTTCTGCTGGCTTTCTGCCCTACCTTTTTTACTGCGACTATCAGTCTTAACCTCACCTCCCTGCGTCCTCAATTTTAGTAAAAATTTCCATTGCGCGTTTGCCTCTCCGTTCTTCAAACTCGCCATGTTCATTTCTTCAATACTTTTATTGAAAGGGCTGAACAAACCCGAGTCCGATTTAACTTTAATGGTATGTTCATTCATGAATTCAAAAATAATATTTTCCCAATGCACACCAACAGGAATCAAGGCGACTGTATACGAGCCAGGAGGTGCTATCGACTGTTTTAATAGTTCCGAATTGGTTATATCAAAAGACAATTTCGCAAGGGTATTCTGACTATCATGCAATGAAACACCTGCATGAGACAATACTGTGCCCCCGTACACCATACCAAGGTAATTGAGCGATATGATTCCTTCTTGCTCTAGAGAAAATAGTGTTTCGTAAAATGCAAAGTCATACTGATGCACAAGCTCTTCACTTTCCTCGTTCAAAGTCTGGCAGTATTCTGGGAAATCTATTTGGAGCACAGATAAAAACTCATCCATCAGAAGGTGCTGTATTACAAACTCTCTGGTATTTAAATAGCCGAACCACCACTGCACGTTCTTATTCCCCTGTTTATTCGCAAGACTTTTCACAGCATGTAGTAGAGTCCTTTTTTGTACTTCATAGCTAAAGTAGCGTTTCGACTCGCTGTTTAGTAATCCCAGCTGAAAATCAGTAATATAATTCCGGAGACCTGCTGACAATATCTCTTTATTTATCTTTATTACAAAAGAGCTATACCTGGCAATGTTTAAAGCAAATATGAAAGAATGGTTTACAAATCTTGTTCCGAAGCCTTCTAAGTCTAGCGGTTTCTCTGAAAAGTATAAAGGGTATGCCGTGTCTTCTCTGGGGCTGAACCCTTTTAGTTGAGCCGCGAAAAGATGAATATACTCTGCAGCAGATATGTTAGTACCGTTTTGTACCTTGGCCAACACTTGGGGAGATAAACCAAAATGTGCAGCTTCCATTGCAGCTACAGTATCGGGCGCTTGTTGTCTGATGCCTCGCACGTCCTGAAACAGCTTTAAGTAACCGCGGTCAATCTTTATATCAGCTAACTCCAAGTAGCCTTCCTGCTGCAAACTTAAAAGGCATTTTATTACTTCCAAGTGCTCCGTCCATAAGTACGTAGGGCGAGGATAACTTATAGCAAAAAACAGGTGCTCAGGCGTAAGCACGACAGTGGTATTGTTTTGTTGCAGTAGTAAGTATTTACAAATAAGTAGTCGACGTGTATTCCAGTTAGTATTCATAGTCTAGGGTTGCTATTACTGTATTTTAGCTCATTTATTTCCGTTTTGCACTATTATTTATACACTTATTCATACACTTCCAACTAAAAAGGGTACAGATATTCTCAAGATAACATAATAGGCAAAGCTTATCACGTTACGAGCGTAGGGGTTAATAATTTGAGAAATATAAGCAACAAGTGGGGGCACAATTGCTTTCTATCACCAATTTAGCGAAATCTTATACTCCTACACCCAAACCTACAGGGTACATGAAGCAGACTCTCCCACACAACACATGGCAAGTGCCTTTGAAAAAATACTGGAACTATTTTCTGGGGTCATACCCTTACCAGATAGTATCTCATATCAAACAACCATACCCCCGCAACAACGCCCAGACCCCACCCCCAGCACTGTCTCAAACCGTTTGAAAGGGTTTGAAACTGTTTCGAACTGTGTAATACCCTTTCTATGAAGTACTTCACCACCTACCGTACCAACAAAGTGCGGTAGTTATATTAGTAACTACACAACCATATGCACACAAACACAGTAACGGTTCTCGATATGGACCATGACTGTAAGTCAGGAGCAGAGTCAGCCTGCACCGTCTGTACTAGGCTCTACCTGGAACGCAGTAGGAACAAATGGCACAGGTTTGTGGACACAATGAACATAGTCCATAAAGCCACCATTAGAAAACAGACCATGAATACTTTTCCCATAAAAGAAAGGAGTAACCCATGGAACACATAAGCGCTAGTATGCAGACTATGACCAATTGGACAGGGTCAAGGCATACCGAAGAAGCAGTACGCAAGGAAATTCGCAGGCGCTGGGGAGAGCAAGATGCAAAAGAGTACGACCCACGGTTCTCCGCTCGTACTTTCAATCAATGGAGGAAGTTAGGTTTTACGGTAAAGGCCGGTGAGAAAGCTATCCGCTCAGTAACCGCCATAGAGGAGAAAGATACTGCTGGCAATACTATCCAGCGTCACTACAAGCAAGTATCCCTCTTTTACCTAAAACAAGTGGAACTCCAGAACAAGCAGTAAACTCTGCCCGTATTTCTTTTTATATGTTCGCTATGCGAGCTTAAGCGTTCACTGGCATCGTATACAAGCCAGTAACTTAACTATGTAACCACCAGAGCATGCGTATATTACAAAGACGAAAAGTCAGTTACCGGAAGTGGGAGAGCAGATATGGAGGCGTACCGGCTGTCATACTCCAAGGTAAATTCTTGGCAGAGTTTGGCTTCAAGCTCGGTACCCACTTCCTGGTCGACTATCAACCCGGGTATATCACCATTTCTACAGTCAGTAACCAATTAAATACATTACTTGAAAGGAGCTAACCTATATGGAAGCAACAAAAGTGCAGATTAATGCCAGCCTCAGATTTAACCCCAGTGGCGAGCTGGTAGGCAGAGACCTACTGCTTAACTTCAGAGAGGATAGTGTAGAGAATGCAGTACTACTACTGAGTGACTTTAGCCGGAGGTTTAACCTGAACCTTGGGCTTTCTAGCCCTGTTACTACAGAAGGACAAAAGCCGCCAACTCCAAACACCGAAAAGACCAAATCTATACTCCCTACTCAGTGTGACCGATGTGGAGCAGGGTTAGTACAGAGAACAGTGAAGAAACTTGATAGCAGGCACTATGGTAAGTCGTTCCTTGGGTGTTCTAACTACAGGACGGGGTGTTTAGGGGTGTACTGGTTGTAATACAAAACGGGCAAAGCGCTATGCAATGCCCGTTGTTTTTTGCGTTACTCAGGAAACAGTTCTTTCAGTTTCTGGTAATATTCCGATTCATTACCTTTATAAGTTCTAGTTGAACCGTCCTCATTTATAGCATACGCCCATTCATAGAGCATGTTGTTCCCATATACATCGACGATGGGAAATTCCTCGTGGAGTATGGACCGTAAGGCTATCGTTTTATCACCAGTAAGCAGGCATTTATTAAGCAAGCTGTTGTAATGATACTTCTGGTTAGTCCACATAATTCTTACTAACCCTTCGCCATTTGCATCGGATTTCACATACGCTTCTCCTACCTTCTGACAATCTGCTTGGCGTTGAAATAGCTCGCTCTTGATTTTTGCCTGTGTTTCAGCCAGAGACTTCTGAGGTAAGAAGTGAAAGTAATAATAGGCCACTACACCTGCTATTACAATACAGCAGATGCTTATACTGAGTTTTAAGATATTATTTGCTGACATATTCTTTGTTAATACCACACCGACACCCCACCATGATGCGAACAAGTACCACGTCTGTTCTGGCTAAAGCTATAACTACCATCCCGGCACTGTGCGCTTGCATTAGCCGGCCTTGAATCGTAGTGCGTGGGAGATTGTACTTCATTACCCTCTTTGTTGATATAAGAGCCGGGAGGTTCGATTGGCTGTGGTTTCGGAGCAGCAGGGGTAGGTGCTGGAACGATTTTGCTTTCTGTTTTCGGTGCTGCTAGTGGAGGCGATGTTTGCTCAGCTTGTTTCTGTTCGAGCTGTAGGGGCGCAATCGGTTCGGGTAATACAACTGTATTACTCTGCCCAGATGGTTGTTGCAGCCCTTGGGTTTCCGATTTAACGCTTGTCGATGGGGTGGGACTACTGGCAATTCCGGCTGCGACGAATAGACCAACAACACTGAGCGGTATTATATATCGCTTTTTCTTGTACCAGCTTCTATGGCTCTTTTCTTGGCTCATATATATTGATAATTACAGTAAGACTACATGGAAGGAAGTAGTTCACCCTGGCTTCGTGAACGTAATACACCAATTTGTTTTAGTACTTTGTCAGCAGAATTTGCCGCAATGGCATCACCAAAGCTGTAACCCCAGGATGCGAGTATTGCACCATTTGGTATGCCTAGCAAACCGCCATCAGTAGTTATTTGGTACGTACCGGCATTATTAATAAGTACACCAGACCTATGAGCTGCGCTGCCATCATCAATATTGCCTGTAGATTCCATCCATGATACATCGCCCGCAGTAGAAGTCTTAAAGCTAAATCCTAGTTGCTGGAATACCGCAGCAGAAGTAAAGCCGGCTTTCTTGCTATTAGTAATCAAGTAACAGGTACCTTTATCACTCCCTCTGTCTGAACAAATAATCTTACCGTCGCGTGGAGGAATGAATGAACCTGCGGGCAAGCCCATGTCCGCTGTAGAGGCGTTAACCGTTGAAGCAAAGCTATTGAAACCATACGAGAGGAAAGCACCACCCGAAGTATACGGCCTCCGAGTACCATCCGCAGATATGAGGTATATGGTACCGTCAGAGGATTTTACATTTACTCCAATTGTATGAGCGCTGCCCCCACCAGTCGTTATGACCTGGGGCGTATATGCAGTAGAGTCTTGTAGTGTTTTAGAGACATCAATTACACCGGTGTTTACATTGCGCATAATCCTATTCCTCACTTCACTATTCGGTATGCCTGGGTTTTTTGCTATTACCAGTGCGGCAAGACCACTCACCATAGGCGCTGAAAATGAGGTGCCATCTTTTGCCGAAAAAAACGTATTATCAAACTGAGGTACTCCTGTAGAGTAAATACCCTTTCCTGGAGCATACACATCAACGCAAGAACCAAAGTTTGACCACCTTGTTCTTATATTTTGGTCGTCTACTGAGCCGACTCCAATGACCATGTTCTGACTATTGTCATTACAAACGGGAGATTGGGGTATAGCTCCAGTATCCTGACCCAGACCGCTGTTCCCCAAACTTGCGCCCTCTGTATCTCCGTTTCCTGCCGCAGCAACAATCACAACTCCTTTGTTGTATGCATACTTAATCGCATCGTCAAAGTCTATGCTAAAACCAGTAGTCCCAAAGCTTCCCAAGCTCATATTTATCACCTGTGCGCCATTATCAACTGCATACCGGATGGCTTTGACTACAGCAGTAGTGGGGCAGCCAGCTTTTGGGTCACATGCGATAAGGGACATGAGTTTTGTTTTCCAACTAATACCAGCAATGCCTTGGTTGTTGTTCCCCAAAGCACCAATAATACCTGCGACATGTGTACCATGGCTGCCGCGCACTGTCATTTCACCACCATTAGATAAAAAGTCCCAGCCATATATATCATCAACATAGCCGTTGCCATCGTCATCTCTGTTATTACCAATCTGTTCTTTGGGGTTCGTCCAAATGCTTCCTTGAAACTCGGGATGGTTAATGTATATACCTTCATCTATCACAGCAACTATTACGTCCTCGCTAGAGGACTTTTGAGTCCAACCATTGAAAGCATTAATTTGACTGAGGTAGTACTGTTTACTCAAGTCTGTATCATTCGGTTTGGTTCCGCCTGTGGACTGGCCAGTATTAGGTACTGTGGGAGTTCCGATAGAGTACGATTGTGAGCCTGGAACTTGGTAGCCGCGTATTTTTAAATTCACAGTTCCGCTTTGTTTTACAGTTGCCGGTACGTCAAAACATATTTTAGTATCTGTCCATCCCGCTCTAGTGACTGCCACGCCTCCAATAGTCAACTCGGAGTTCGCACCCTGACCGGACCAATTCTCCTCCGTTGTACCAAAGTTTTGCCCAGAGATGCACAAATTAGTTACACCCGGCACAACTTGTGTAGGAGTAATGCTGTACATCGTCGGAGCCGCTAGTATTGTAATACCTTGGGGGTCACTCTGGCCATTAGCAGGATTGGCAACTAGTACATCATATGTTCCCGCACTCATGTTCGGTACATACACTACTATAGAATAGCTGCTCCAGGATTTAATCGACGCTGACTGGCCACCGATTAATACACTACCCCTAGCATCGCCGAAACAAGATGCAAGACTATATACACTACCGCAACTTAACGTAACCTCTTGATTCGGATATGTAATCTTTGGAGTCACCGAACTGAGTTTAGGTGCAATATATGTGGTCGGACCGGTAGCGGTATAAAACAAGCCTTCGGTAAAATTGCTCACATGGACTTCTGTAGCCCCAGCACTAGTAATATACGACGGCAATATAAGCACTATCTGCCCGTCGGTCCACGATTGCGTGTTGGTTGAGCTATATGCGCATGAACTGCCGAAACAGACATAGCTAGTACTTTGAGTATTGCCGAAACCGGAACCGGTTATAGTCACAGTATCACCAGGCTTAATGCTCTTAGGGCTCACGTCATTAACCTGTCCGGACTTCGCTGCCTGGGCCGTTGGTATATAGGCGGGGGTGATGAGCAGCAAACCTGCAATGATATATAA
>JAHFJI010000046.1 GCA_023245955.1 Candidatus Doudnabacteria bacterium
AGAGCATCCCCAGGACGCAAGTAAGATTATAGAGAAGGTTATATTAGCGGCTAAGGCAAGACTTGCGGCTCGTGCTGCTCGTGATAGCGTCATACGCAAGGGCGTACTAGATGGATTGGCACTTCCAGGTAAACTCGCAGATTGCAGTGAGAGCGATCCGGCGAAATCGGAATTATATATTGTGGAGGGAGACTCCGCTGGAGGTTCGGCTAAGCAGGGGAGGGATAGGCGCTTCCAAGCTATATTGCCACTTCGCGGTAAGATTTTAAATGTAGAACGGGCAAGACTGGACCGCATGCTAGGCAGCGAACAGATAAAGAACTTGGTTATTGCCATGGGTATGGGCGTGGGCGACTTGTTAGATATGGCTAAACTTCGGTATCACCGGATAATCATTATGACCGATGCAGATGTAGATGGCGCTCACATCCGCACGCTTTTGCTTACACTATATTACAGGTATTTTCCAGAGATTATAAAAAATGGACACTTGTATATAGCCCAGCCACCTTTGTACCGTGTGCAGGTTGGCAAAAGTTTTAAGTATGCTTTCTCTGACGAAGAGCGGGATAGTGTGTTAAGGGAACTTATCGCTCAAGCTAAGGACAGCAAAAAGTTAAAAGTTGAAGGTCGAAAGTCTAAGAAAGAATCTGTAGAGTTAGAAGATAGTGCAAACATCGAGGAATCAGAAACTGTTGAAGTGGAGGGTGGGGCAACGATAGCGGCGGTGGATGGAGTTAAATATACCATTCAGCGTTATAAAGGTCTTGGAGAAATGGACCCAGACCAGCTATGGGAAACTACTATGGACCCAGAATCTAGAGTAATGCTCCAGGTGCATGTAGAGGACGCGGAAAAGGTGAGCGAGATATTTGAGACGCTTATGGGTGACGATGTGGCACCCCGCAAGCGTTTCCTCATGACCCATAGCAAGAGCGTTAAGAACTTGGATATATAAAAAAGGCCGGCGCATACGTCCGGCAGGTTTCTAGGTGAGGTCAGTCTACAGGTTGTAAATTATTCTTGGATAGTGGTTATGAAGTCAGCGAGCGGGTCCAGGAGGTGTTCTCTGGATACGCCCAAGGCTGACTTTAGTACGGATCTCATGTGCTCAGGATCTCTCTGTAAAATCCTGTAATCCACGGACTGTTGAGGTCCGTCAAATATTCCAGCATGAAAGTTAAGTCTATCCTGAGAGTTTGCTATGAACTGGACTGCTATCCGGCAATTAGCCGGAGCAAAAAATATAGTGAACCAAGTCAAGTCATGTTTCATCTTGTGCCTCCTTATAGATATCCAACAGTGTGAGTAGCAAAAGTAAGCCATTGTAGCTACTTTGACTAAATTTGTAAAGGGTAGTACAATGAGGTCAATAAGAAAGGCCTCGTAGGCCTTTTAAAAAAGCCTTAAAACGAAGGGTATTTGCAATTTTCGATTCGTAGTTATTCGTAGATTCGCATACATTCGTAGATTCGCATCGTCATATGGGAAAAGTACTAGGATTTTTTAAAGATGTATACGGCGAAATGCAAAAAGTGGTCTGGCCAACACGGGCACAAACCATTCGCTACACTGTCGCGGTGATAGTTCTGTCGCTTTCAGTGGCGGTTATTTTGGGTGCTGCAGACTATGGCTTACTTAAAATTTTTGAGAAGATAGTTAACAAATAATAATAGATACTAATCTACGAATTTATACTAATGAAACGAATGGCTACAAATGTTGCTGTTTGTACATCCACTATTTAAAAACATTAGTATTAATTAGTATCATTCGTACACATTAGTATATTGGTATCTTATATTTTATGAGTAGACAACAAGTAACCGGCGAGCGACATTGGTACGTGCTCCACACCTATAGTGGCTACGAAGACTCTGTGGCAGTTAACTTGCTCCAGCGTGTAGAAAACTTAGGTATGGAAGATAAGATCTTCAACGTACTGGTACCAAAAGAAAAGAAGATTAAGATAAAGGATGGCAAGCGTATAACCCAGGAAGAAAAAGTCTTCCCTGGTTACGTGTTAGTAGAAATGATTGTTACAGACGACTCTTGGTATGTAGTGCGCAACACACCCAACGTAACTGGTTTCGTGGGTAGTGGCACCATCCCAACTCCAGTAGACAAGGCCGAAATGGAAAGTTTGCAGAAACGTATGGGTCAAGATGAGCCTAAGTTTAAGGTAGATTTTCAGAAAGGTGACTTGGTAAAAATTGCGGATGGACCGTTTAAAGACTACGAAGGTAAGATAAGTGAACTAGATGAGGCTAAAGGTAAAGTAAAGGTGTTGGTAACCATCTTTGGTCGCGAAACACCAGTAGAGCTAGACTTTTTGCAAGTCAAAAAGTCATAAAGCTTGAGTTATGAGTCAGGAGCTATGAATTATGAGTCCGAAAGGACTGCTTCTCTTAATTCATTCTTCTTGTTCATAATTCATAATTCATAATTCATAATTCATCATTGTATGGCAAAGAAAGTTAAAATAGTTGTTAAGCTTCAGCTTAACGCAGGTAAGGCCACTCCAGCGCCACCAGTCGGTACAGCCCTTGGACCCCACGGTATAAACATTGCTCAGTTCGTAAAAGAGTTCAATGACCAGACCTCCCAAATGGGGGATATGGTTATTCCGGTAGAAATGACCATCTTTGAGGACAGAACTTTTAGTTTTATCCTAAAGACTCCACCCGTAGCCAATCTCATCATGAAGGCTATAGGCATCCCGAAAGGTGCTGCTAATCCGCTCTTGAACAAAGTGGGTAAAATCACCCAAGCTCAGGTGCGCGAGATTGCCGAAAAGAAAATGGTAGACCTAAACACTACAAGTCTGGAGTCTGCCATGAACACGGTAATGGGTACCGCCAGGAGCATGGGAGTTGAGGTTATTCAATAATTTTTTATTAACGGGTTAACGTGTTCTTGGAACTCGTTAACCCGTTAACTTGTTAATAACTTAATTAAGATTTATTTATGCCAACAATTATCGGAATTATAGTGGTTATAATACTTGCTGGACTTCGCATAGTTCAGCAGTACCAAAAAGGCGTAGTATTTCGGTTTGGTAAAGTGACTGGCATTAAAGAGCCGGGCCTTACTTGGGTTATTCCGTTTATTGACATTGTCCGGAAGGTGGATATGCGTACTATTACTTTGCCTATACCGCCACAGAAGATAATAACCCGGGACAATGTCTCGGTAGATGTGTCTGCTGTAGCCTACTACAAAATTACTGACGCCGTTAAGAGTATAGTAGAGATACAGAGTGTAATAAATGCTATTAACCAAATTTCTCAGACTAGTGTCCGGAACATTGTTGGTAAGTTTCAGCTTGATGAAATACTAAGCGAGCGCGAAACTATAAACGCCGAAATTACCAAAGTGCTGGACTCCCACACAGAAGCTTGGGGCGTGGTTATCCCAGTAGTAGAGATAAAAGACATAGAGCTACCAGAAGGTATGCAACGTGCCATGGCTAAACAAGCCGAGGCTGAGCGAGAAAAACGTGCTAAAATAATAGCAGCAGAAGGGGAAGCACTTGCAGCGCAGAAGTTGGCCGAAACCGCAGACATTATGCAAGCCCACCCTATAGCCCTACAGCTTCGCAATCTTCAGACAATGGCAGAAATATCGGTAGAAAAAAATTCCACCATTATCTTCCCCGCCCAGTTCATGAGTACCTTGCAAGAAGTTAAAAAATTCATTGAGAGCGAGCATCAATAATTAATTTTTCTACGAACTTACGAAATATACGAAACTACGAAATCCAATCAGATATTTTTATCTGTTTTCGTATTTTCGTAAGAGTTAGTACTTTCGTAGAGACCATTAGGTATGCAAAACATTAAAAAAATCTACCTCTATTTAGTTTCTCTTGTTTCCTTATTCATAATTGTTTTCGGAGCTATTTCACTCCTAAATATGGGGCTTAAGACCTGGGTGTTTACCAAGGCAGATAAGGACTTCTATTCTTATCCAATGTGTTCAACGGAAGTAGCTCCAGATTCAGCGGGTAAGAGCCTGGCTTATAAGTGCGATGAAGGAGAACAACAAAAGCGAGTAGAGGACTCACGCGAAGCACAAAAGCAAAGAGAAGCTGCCAACTCGCTGGCTATGATAATAGTAGGTGCTCCAGTTTTCTATTTCCACTGGCGCTTAGCCCGCAAAGAGGCTTAAGTATCAAAATATTGTATAAAGTGTAGCCTATATTATTCTAAATTTTGGAATGATATAGGCTGTTTTTATTGCCTTATCTGGGCCAAAATATAACTTCTACATATTTGACAGTAAGGTGCTAAAAATGCTATAGTAAATTGCTTAAAAATAAAAGTAGAAACAAAAACCCGCATACTTATAAGGCTCTTAAAGCGGTGTTTTTTGTTATTGCGATACAAATTGATACACATTGGCATAGTCATACGTCATATTCTATACTACTGACTCAATAGTATCGTTTAATTGCCTTTTGATTATTTAAATTTATTCATAATTTATAGTTCTCTTATCTTAACTTGCCACTACAGAGCTTAAGTCATCTAGATTGTGCAGATGAGCGAAGATAAAAATTATTCTCAATAAATGTCTTGGTTTAGTAATCCACAAGTCCATGAATTTTCTGACCTGGCCACTCGCGGCCGGGGCTTTATTATTGATGGCAAACGTACCGTACACCACTCGGGACTGGAGTTGCAGAATAGCGCGGCAGTGAGTATTACCGCAAAGCAAAAATTATTCATTCTTGTCTCTTGTCTCTTATCTCTCCTATTGCTCGTCTTAAGCTGGAAGGTGGTCGTGTTTGCACTTGTGTGCGTGCTAACTGCTTTTTATTTTTTGGATTTACTGTTTGGTTTGTTCTTAGCACACAGAAGCTTTTCTCGTAACCCAGAGATACAAGTAAGCGAGGCGGAGCTAATTGCATTGCGAGATGAAGATTTGCCTACTTACACAGTTTTTTGTCCACTATATAAAGAGTGGCAAGTATTATCACAGTTCGTAGAGGCTATGCAACAACTAGATTATCCAAAAGATAAGCTCCAAGTAATGTTGCAACTAGAAGAAGATGACGCAGAAACAGTAGAACGTGCTCGTGCAATGGACTTGCCAAAATATTTCCAAATAGTAGTAGTGCCAGACGCAAAGCCAAAGACTAAGCCTAAGGCTATGAACTATGGCCTAAGACATGCGACTGGTGACATTATTACTATTTATGATGCAGAAGACAGACCAGAGGCCAGCCAACTTAAAAAAGTGGTAGTTGCTTTCCGGAAACTCCCGGAAAATGTGGTTTGTGTACAAGGTAAGCTGAATTTTTACAATCCACAGCAAAACATGCTCACGAGGATGTTTACTGCGGAGTATAGCTTATGGTTTGATCTTATCTTGCCCGGGCTCCAGAGCATTGGTGCGCCTATTCCGCTTGGTGGGACTTCCAATAACTTTAAGAGGAGTGTCTTGCACGAGCTACAGGGCTGGGACGCATACAACGTAACCGAGGACTGCGACCTTGGAATGCGACTATCTAAGGCCGGCTACCGGACTGCTATAGTAGATTCTACTACCTTAGAAGAGGCAAATAGTAACTATCATAACTGGTATCGCCAACGCTCTAGGTGGATAAAAGGCTACATGCAAACTTATTTAGTACACATGCGAGAGCCCAGGAAGTCAATCGCTGAGTTTGGTTTGAGAGACTTTTTGCTTTTGCAGTTGACTGTGGGTGGCAAGGTGTTGTCCATGTTCATAAATCCATTCCTATGGCTAATAACCTTCGCTTATTTTGCAAGCCGTACTGTTGTGGCGCCTATTATTGAACCGTTTTTCCCACCGGCTGTATTGTACGTTGGCGTGGTGAGCCTTATCTTTGGAAACTTCTTCTACATTTATGCTTACCTTATAGGCCTTGCTAAACGTCGTGAGTTTCGGGTGATGAAGTTTGTATTTCTAGTACCGCTGTACTGGTTGGGTATGTCTGTGTCTGCTTGGAAGGCTTTGTATGAACTGGTAGTAAAGCCACACTACTGGCAGAAGACCGTGCATGGATTGCACCTCGCTGAAAACCAGAAGCAGGAGTTAGGAGTTAGGAGTTATGAAGCAATACCAGAAAATAAATTTCAAATTTCAAATTTCAAATTTCAAATTGAAAAACAAGAAGTACAGGTATCTGATTCAGTATTGCCTCACACCTCACACCTCATACCTCATACCTCCGCCTTTTCCATTCGCTCTTACATCACTGCAAAATATCTAGAGCTTACTTCTAGTAAGGTGGCTATGGAGGGTATGTGGCTTATGGTAGCCAGTGTTGGTGCAAACTTCTTTAACTTTTTACTAAGTGCTGTTTTGGGTCGGGTACTTACGCTATCAGATTTTGGGGTGATTACTTTGTTTAGTACCGTCATAAGTTTGTCTTCTGTTTTGTTTGGTGGTGTGTCTGCTGCAATTACTCATAAGGTAGCTTTTTGGCAGGGTCAAAAGAAAATTACTCAAGGCGTAGTGTTTGCCCGCACCATGCTGAGACAGGTGTTCTTGTGGTCTATGGTCGCGAGTATTTTGTGGATATTGGCAGATGATTATATAGCTAAGTTTTTCCAAGTGAGTGACTTAACGCTTATTTGGTTTTTCTCCCCGGCGTTTTTGTTTGGAGCGTTGGCTTCTGTACAGTATGGGTTCCTAAAGGGTAGTTTTAGTTTTAAGGCTTTAGGTATTGCAGGTCTTGTGGAGGCTGTAAGCAAACTTTTGTTCGCTTTGGCTTTTGTGGCGAGTGGTAGAACAGATTTAGTTGCAGTGAGCATACCAGCTTCTATGGCCGTGTCGTTCTTAATGCTAGATTATTACGCAGGCAAGATACTGGGCGCAGATTCTCTAGAGACGGAAGTGGCTCTAAGCAAGGCTTCGGCTTTTCCATTTGCATTTTTTGGTGCCAGCATGTTGAGTGGCGCAGCCGCAACTTTGTTCCTAAATATAGATGTTCTGGTAGCCAAACACACTCTTAGTCCAGAGAATGCTGGAGCCTACGCGCTATTGTCTTTGGTGGGTAAGATGATTTTCCTGTTTGGCTCTCTACTGTCTACGCTTATAAATCCTATAGTTAGTCATCACGACGGAGCCAAATCAGACCCACACACGGCTTTCTCCAGGCTATTCCGTCTAACTTTAGTAACCACTCTTGTTGGTTTCCTTGGAGTCGGACCACTGGGTAGGTGGACTGTGCCTTTGCTATTTGGTAGTAAGGCAGATGTAATTATTCCTTACTTAAACGCCTACGGTCTGGCCATGGTCGCATTTACCTTAAGCTGTGCGCTTGTGGCTTATAGAGTAGCACGTAAACAGTTTTCTTTTGCTTGGATACAGGTTGTGGGCTCGTTTGCAACGCTTGCCGGTTTACTGCTGTATCACGGTAGTATAGGAGAATTGACTACCGTAGTATTTACCGGTTCTCTAGGTACTTTATTCTTAATTATTGTTTGGCGGGCAGTAATAGTGAATAGCCGGTTTATCTTCCGTAACTTAGTGGATCTGTTTGATCTATTTTCTCCAATCGCTTCGCTACAAGAATCAAGAATCAAGAATCAAGAATCAAGTAAAAAGATACTAGTTTTCAACTGGCGGGACACAACTCACAGCTTTGCAGGTGGAGCAGAAAGCTACATACACGAGTTGGCCCGCCGTTGGGTGAGGGCTGGGCACCAGGTGACGCAGTTTTCCGGAAACGACAGTACTCAAGTGCGTGAAGAAACCATAGATGGAGTACACATAGTACGTCGTGGTGGGTTTTACTTTGTGTATGTCTGGGCATTTTTTTACTACATGTTCCGATTCCGTGGCAAGTATGACCTTATTATAGACTGCCAAAATGGCATACCATTCTTTACGCCGTTCTACGCTCGTGAGCAAGTTTATTGCTTGCTTCACCATGTACATCAGGAGGTGTTTAACAAGTTTTTGTCTCGTCCACTTGCGCTACTTGCCTCCTACTTAGAGAAAGACCTCATGCCCTATGTCTACCGCGACACTAAGTTTATAACCGTATCTAACTCCAGCAAAAAAGAAATGGAAGACTTAGGACTTGGCCTTGCCGGGATAGATGTAGTTTTCCCTGGGGTAGACTTGACCACTCTGTTGCCAGGGCAAAAGTCCGAAGAGCCCACAGTGCTTTATTTAGGTAGGCTAAAAGCTTATAAGTCTGTGGATGTGCTAGTACGCGCTTTTGAGCGCGTTCGCAAAATCATTCCAAGTGCCAAATTAGTTATAGCTGGAGGCGGGGAAGAAGAGCTACACTTAAAAGAGCTAGTAAAAGAGAAAAAACTGTCTCGGGCCGTAAGCTTTAAAGGAAAAGTTACAGATGTAGAGAAACTTAGTCTTCTGCAACAAGCTTGGGTGTTTGTAAACCCTTCTATGATGGAAGGCTGGGGGATTACGACCATAGAAGCAAATGCTTGTGGCGTGCCGGTAGTGGCTAGCAATGTGCCGGGACTGCGCGAGTCGGTGCAGAACCCACACACGGGCTACTTGGTGCCTTACGGTGACGAGGAGGCCTTGGCAAAAAGAATAACAGAAGTATTAGAGCAACCAGAGCTACGAGAAGCCATGGGTAGGAATGCCCTTATTTGGGCTAAAAACTTTGACTGGGAGCTGAGTACACAGAAAACCCTAACACTTATTTTGGAAGCAGAGTAGTATGTCAAATTCACTTAAAGGAAAGATATTAGTACAGCTCAGACGTTTAGTTTATTGTTCGTTTGGTGTATTAGGTCGCATTTGGTACAGACTTAGCCCATATCCTGTGGTGCTTTGCTATCACAGCATAAACGAAGATAGA
>JAHFJI010000047.1 GCA_023245955.1 Candidatus Doudnabacteria bacterium
AGACGCGCCCGTTCTACATTTAAAATCTTACCGCGAAGTGGCAATATAGCTTGGAAGCGTCTATCCCTCCCCTGCTTAGCCGAACCCCCAGCGGAGTCTCCCTCCACAATATACAATTCCGGTTTCGCCGGATCGCTCTCACTGCAATCTGCAAGCTTACCTGGAAGTGCCAGCCCATCTAGTACGCCCTTGCGTATGACGCTATCACGAGCAGCACGAGCCGCAAGTCTTGCCTTAGCCGCTAATATAACCTTCTCTATAATCTTACTCGCATCCTGTGGATGCTCTTCTAAATATATTTCCAAAGACTCGCCTACCACACTCTCCACTGCAGTACGCACTTCTGGATTGCCTAGCTTGGCCTTGGTCTGGCCTTCAAACTGTGGGTTAGGTAGTTTAACTGAGATAACTGCCGACAGCCCTTCGCGCATATCTTCACCGGTCAGTTTTTTAGTTTCTTTTACAAAACCATTTTTAGTAGCGTAGTTATTTAATACCCGAGTAATAGCAGTACGGAAGCCTGTTACATGCATACCACCCTCTGGGTTGTACTCATTGTTTGCGTAGGCTAAGAGTCTCTCATCATAGTCGTCCGTGTACTGGATAGCTACTTCTACCAATATGTCACCGCTTTGCTTGTTTATATAAACTGGATCGGATTTTACTTTTTTATTTCTGTTAATCTGGCGAATGTAAGACAAAATACCACCCTCAAAGTAATATTGGTAAGTTAGCCCAGCCTTCTCGTCGGATATAACAAAATGCAGACCTTTTGTTAAATAAGCCTGGCTTCGCAAGTGTTCTAAGACGGTTTTAAACTTAAAAGTTGTAGTCTCAAAAATACTTCCATCTGGATAGAACACCGTACTCGTGCCAGTCTGGTCCGGGTCTTTTGGATCTACCTTACCTACAGCCTTCACAACGCCTTGTGGCTTGCCTATTTTATACTTTTGTTCGTAGACTTTACCATCACGTTTAACCTGCGCTACTAAATCTGTAGACAAAGCATTGACTACAGCCGCACCCACACCGTGAAGACCACCAGAAACTTTGTACCCAGAAGCATCTCCGCCGAACTTACCACCGGCGTGAAGTACGGTCATAACCGTCTCCAAGGCCGACTTTTTAGTAGTCTTATGTACATCCACTGGTATACCGCGACCGTTGTCTACCACCTTTACCCCACCATCTGCTTGCAGGGTAACAGAGATCTTGGTTGCATGACCGGCCATAGCCTCATCTACCGAGTTGTCTACTATTTCCCAGATTAAGTGATGAAGTCCGGTCTCGGAGGTAGACCCAATATACATACCAGGACGCTTGCGTACTGGTTCCAAGCCCTCAAGTACAGTAATCTGATCTGCTGAGTAGTCTGCTGTTTTTTTATCTGTTGCCATAGAATTAAATAAATTTCAAATTACAAATATCAAATTTCAAATAAATCTCAATCCGCCAGCCGGCGGACAAAAACACAAAAATTCAATGTATTTTCTTATTTGAAATTTGTCATTTGAAATTTGGGTTTTCCATTCTTAATGGTATATGTAGCCATAGTATTTTCCTGTGCTTGAGTCATGCAATAAACTGACACGACCTAACTTACATTTTTCTTGCACCTCTATAAAAGAGATAGGTAGCCAGGGAACATGGGTATCCAGCTCAAGCAAACGCAACACGGCAACATTCGCAAACATACCATCCAGCATCTTCCGAGCTTCAGATACCCTTAAGTGTTTTATTAGTTTAGCATCTAAAAAAGGAAAACATGTCCACCTGCCATTTTCACTAATCTTTACATTGTACACACCATTTGCTTCGGCTAGCAGTAACTGTTTTTCAAACTTTTGGATGTACTCATCTACGTTTTTTAACACTTCACTCCCTGGTTTAGCAAAGCACTCCGCTATTTTTGGCAACCTACCAAGTAGTTTCTCAAAGTCTTTATCTACCACGCCAGGAAGCATCTTATGCTTTAACTTGTACAAAGCAACCTCTAACTCAAAGTGCTCCACGGCCTTGGCAAAATAGACATCTGCGTCCACTACATGCCCCAAATTTTCAGCTAAGTAGGCTTCGGACTCCACCTCCGATTGTACAATAGTAGAATCCAAAAACTCCAGCCGTTTGGTTTCCGGCAGAGTTTTGTACTGGCTTTCAAATTGTTCTAATAGAGTTGGGATTTTTGGAGCTTCCAGCTTTTTTCCGAACCCAAAAAATGCCTTTATTTTAGCTAAAATTGACATGCGTTATAGTTACCTATTTCTTCTATATTTTAGCAGATTTTTACCACTTTTGCTACCCACCTGAGGGGTAAGTAAAAGTTTTAGTATGGACATTTTTTGCTTCTTCGTCCTTCAAGTTCTGATAAGAAACTCTTACTGTATACTTTGTAGTATCTCCTTTTGTGAATGAGTCTATTACTTCCCATGACCAAACACAGTTTTTGCCAATTTGCTTTATAGCTTGACTAAGTTTAGTATCCAAGACTTCCCGGTTTTCGGCTTGAATATTGGTATCTAGCACCACCAGCTTGTTAAGCAGTTCCTGAGCTGGACGCGGATGCTCCACCTCTAGATAGTCTATTAAGTCTTCTAGCATTAACTCAGCGTACGCAGTGTTAGTAGACATTTTATTACCCGTTAGAGGTATATCTTTTAACTGATATAGCACGCCTGCATTTTTGCCACCCACCAAAACAACCCAAGCCGAAAATGGATTGGCAACAGAGGGCATGTAGCCTAGCGACTCATAGGTAATCCTTACCGCGCCAAGACTCCTGAGCAACTTTTCTACCTGGGAATGTAAAACTTCCACAGCAGATTCTTCTTCGCTCCCCTGCAGTAGCAAACCTATTCTCTCACTTTCTATGTACTTTTTACTTGGTCTAGAAAAAACCTTTCCAACTTCAAAAATTTGTACGTGCCCCAGACTCTTACGCAAATACTCGTGTTGCTGGTGCAACAGGCCACCCAGTAGCCCCACGCGAAGTGCTGGAAACTCTTCGTTGATAGCGTTTTGGGTGCGAATCTCCTGCGTGTCTGTAAAAGCCATCCTGGCATTTTCAGCACTAGAAGTCATAGGCAAGCTCAGCACCTCATCAAAGCCAAAACTAGCAAGCAAAGTACGGACACGGCTCGCCATAGCTATTCTCTTTGGAGTTACTTCTGGTACGGGTACAAACTCGGGCAATCTAGGTGCAATGCTATTATAGCCACGCATCCGGACAATCTCTTCCACCAGATCCGCCGAATCTTCCACATCCTTACGCCATGATGGCGCAGTTACTTGGAGGCCTGTAGTTTTTCTAATAACCGTAAAACCAATCCTCTTAAGTAAGCGTTCGCTCTCTAGGGGGGTAATGTCTACCCCAGCCACACGACTTGGCAAACTAGCATCCAAAAATATGGACGAAGATTTTGTTCGCGCTGATGCGGGATAGTAGTCAAACACCTGAGACACTACCAGACCTTTTCCTAGATTAACCAAACAGTCAGCCAAAAATTCTAAGGCCCAAAGTGACAGCTCGGCAGATAAGTCTTTTTCTAATCTGTTAGAAGCTTCAGTTGTCACTTTAAGACTCCTGCTGTCTGTACGCATCTTTACTCCATCATATACAGCAACCTCTGCCAAGACACTAGTAGTGCGAACCGAGATAGCACTCCGCCTCCCACCTACCGCACTCGCCAAAACGAGCAAACCTAAATTATCGGAAATAGCCAGTTCCTTACCACGAGTCAGTTCAAGTGCAGTTCCATCTAAAGTGGTAAAAGTGCTATCCTCTGCGACCCTTTGCCAAATAAGTCCACCCACAACTTTGCCTGCATCAAAAATATGATTTGGGTAACCTGTCATAAGCATGGCGTAGTTGGAAATGTCTACTAAAAGACTCACGGAGTTCATCCCCAATTGTTCCACGGTTTCTTTAAGCCACACAGGACTTGGCAAGGTGTTATTAAGCCCGGCTACCTCTATCACGGAAACTCGTTTTATGTCTGAGTGTGTTTGAATATTAACTGAAAGTTTTTTAGAACTATTTGAAAGTTTCAGCTTAGGTAACTTAAAAGGCAAGCCAAAGTAGCCCGCGACCTCACGAGCCACACCTACGACGCCTAAACAGTCGGGTCTGTTCTGCCTAACTTCCAGGCTCAGCAAAGTATCTTTTTTCCCGGCAATTGTTACCTCGGTAAACCCGTCCACGAGTAGACCAATCAAAGATAAGCAATCTGCTACGGCCTTTGGACTAGCCTTAAGCTCTGGAATAAGATGTTTTAATTTAGAATAAAGTACTTTCATACCAATGGTTTCTACGAAATTACTAAATTTTACGAAAATACGAAATACATACATCAACTAAACTATAAAGCTTTCGTAGTTTAGTAACAGTTCGTACTTTCATTGAAAAGTTATATTACTTTCTCGTGTTCAAAATATGGGTAAGCAATGTTACCTCCAAGCAAAGTACGAATATCGGTAATGTTGTACTTGGCCATCACCCAACGGTCTAGCCCAAGCCCAAAAGCAAAACCCATATATTTAGTGGGGTCTATCCCCGCCTGCTTTAAGACTTTACTATGGATCATCCCCGCTCCACCCATCTCTATCCAACCCACATGTTTACAAATAGCGCAACCACTACCCGCACAATTGAAACAACGCATATCTGGACCAACGCCGGGCTCCACTTCTGGATAGTACTTACTACGAAAACGCATTACCACAGCGTCTCCATACATATGACGAAACAGCATTTCGAGCGTACCAAATAGTTCAGCCATGCTAACACGCTCCTGCACTACCACTCCTTGATAATGGTGGAAAATAAAGTGATTGCTCTTATTTGGTTTCTCATTTCTATAGACCCTACCTGGACAGACAATTCTGAATGGCGGCTTAAGACCTGCCAAGGCTCTGGCCTCTATAGACGAAGTTTGTGTGCGAAGTAAAATATTAGGCGCATCTATATAAATAGTATCTTGCATCTCCCGGGCCGGATGGTCTTTTGGTACATTTAACCTTTGAAAGTTAAATTCATCATTTTCTATCTCGGGACCATCATATACGCTGTAACCCATGCGTTCAAAAAAACTATTCATGTATAGAATAGTAGAAGTCAAAGGATGTAGGTGGCCTAGTTTTGGTATACAATTGGAAAGACGACCCGCGCTAGCACGCAAGCTCTCACTCTTAACTTCTTGGTTAAGCTTTTGTTCTACAGCTTTAAAGCCATCATCTAGACGAGCCTTGTAGGCGTTTAATACTGGCCCCATCTGTCGGCGTTCGTCTTCGGTCATCTTCTTGAGTGTTTGCAGGCTTTCTCTAACCAGGCCAGTTTGACCAAAAACCTCCGAGCTAAGACGCTTAAGCTCACTTAAGTCCTTAACAGCTGATAATTTAGCTTCTATTTCCTGTATTTGTTCCTCAGAAATCATTGGACTACTGGCTTATATAAAGGCGAAATTAGTTATCCACAAGGATCTACCACTAACGATAACTACCCACATATAATACCAAAATTGGACAAAAATAAAAAGCACCAACTTAATACAAGATACACATAACAATTTATCCTATACACTATGTACGTCTACCCCAAGCTTTGTACCAGGAGGGAAAACACGCACTCCTTGTTCTCGGGTTTCTGGCTCCTTGGACAATCCAAGTTCAAAACCCGCGCAAATCATCCCCTGACTTTCTACTCCACGAATAGTGGCACGCTCTAAGATAAATGATTCATGCGCCTCAGAGTGGATATTGTGTGTAATGGTAGCTCCGGACAAGGCCAAGGCGACTATGTCTCCTACTACAAAATTGGTAGCGCCACAAACTACTGGTTCTACAATTTGCGTGCCAGTATCAAGCTTCACCACCCTAAGCCTATCTGCATTTGGATGTTTCTCAAAACTCACCACTTGAGCAGTAATTACTAAAGGCCTATCCTCCACTTTAGAGGATACCACTATATGCCCGAATAAGGCTTTTTTTAAATCTAAAAATACACTCATAACTACTCTAAGCTGTTTATATTTAGCTCTACTGTTTATATGTTAAATTGCTTAAATGTTTATATGATTAATATGCTTTGCAGCCTTCTTGATCACACGCATACCCAGTAGTACCAATAGCTGGCTCCTCTAAGATAGCTTTTAGGGTAAACGAACTGCTATCTTTACTCACTTCATATGGGTAATCTAGCTGGGTCTGTGGATCGTGGGGAATAACTTGTATGTACTGTGGGGCCAGCTTGGCCTGGTACTGGTTTTTAGAGGGAAATACAAATATCTGGTTCTGAGTAGCCACAGTAGCAGAATAGATAAGTAACGCAGAACGGATTTTATCTAGATCTTCCATCCGCTGGGCATCTCGATCAAGCCTTGCTTGCTCATCTGCGTCTTGTTTAGCTTGGACGTCGGAATACCGAATAAGTTGTTTTTGCGTCTCACTAAAATAAGTTAATGCGAAGCCATTACCACCGTCACTCAGTTCGTAACCATAGACTAACGGAACTACATTGATTGGGTCAGACGTATTGGTAGCTATCAAGTTGTATGGCTTGATCTGCAAAGCCATATCTGCAAAACTGCTTTGTGCTGGATAGGTCTTTAAAGCATCACGATAGGCCAATAGAGCCTCACCTATCTTTTTGATAGTATTTAGTCTTTGCACATCACGCTCAAGACTAGCCTGGGAACTTGCATCCGTACCTTCGGGAAGCTTAATTTCAGTCTCTACTCCAGCACTAGGAGTAACCCCAAATTTAGACACAGCACTGCCTAGAGTTGTGAGAGTTGGCTCGTGCAAGTTAAACTGACTCGCCTTGCTAGAAATATCTGCCACCCGTTCAGTACTCAACAGCGCATCCAGGCCGTCTACCTTATTGCAGTCCCAGCCACCCTTCATGGCATCCCCGTCCGAGTATTGCTCATTCTGTGCGGAATGCGCATTGGTCGGAGAACAAGCAAATACTTTTACCTCATCACCATCTGCAAGGCCATCGCTATCCGTGTCATTTTTCTTAGGATCCGTGCCCAGAGAGAACTCTTCTTGGTTAGTTGAGCTATCGCTGTCTGGATCAGCCGTATCTTCACAGTCCGAGCAGTCAGCCGTACCAAAATATTGCGTGCGCCATTGTTCCGAAGTATTGTACAGCTTAGGCGTAGGAGTAGGTACAAGAGGTGTTACTACTATAGCGTCGTCTGGTTTTTTTCCAAACAAGGCACTCACAGCATTACGCACATTGCTAGCAAAGTTGCTATGACTACTAAATATAAAAACACTAAAGCCAATACCAAGTAAGGCTAGAACAAGCACAACAATGGCCACCACCATATGCTTGCGAGCTAAGACTCCGGAAGCACCCGATACATCACTTGCTACTATGGGTGGAGCTTTAAATATGGGTCCATCAGCGCTCGGAGCTACTCGAGGTTGTTCTTTTACGGACGTGGGCAAATCTCGCGCCTTGGGTAGTGGAGTAGCGAGCTTCGGCATGGGTACTGTTTTTGCCTCTACCCCTGCGCTAACCAATACGCCTTTTTTAGGCATAACATTGAAAAAAGGCGGTTCCACTATGGTGCCGTCATCGTGCACACTTGGGGAACTTGGTACTGGGTCTGCGACTGTATTTTTATTTTTAAATGGATTCCAGTTCATTTATATGCTACACACTATATCCAAACACATAAAAAATAGAACAATTGTTAGGCCTACCCACCAAAGTAGTAAATTCTCAGCCTGCAAATAGAGTAACGACACCACCAATACTGCCAGAAAAAAACTTTGCCTTACAGCTGACTTGAGCAGTTTATCAAAGTTACCAGGCGCAAATTTCCTACGTGCAAAAATTTCTACTACAACCACGGAAGCAAAAATAGTTATAAACACAAGAGCATAGAACAAAGCTACGACTCCAGTACTTACAGGTGAACTGTAGAGTAAGGTCAAAACCAATCCAAGACAACCAAGTATTGCTACAGACCCTGCAACTAAATAACTTTTTATAAACTGCTCCTGCATGTATGTAGGAATTATAACACAATTAGCTGAATTGTGAGCCATGAGGTATGAGTGATGAATAATTTAACACTCATTAATGCGATTAACTTCCTAACTCGTAACTCACGACTCTAGCCCTTGCCTTATCTCCTCAAATTCGTTTTCTACTTCCTTCAGTCTGGACTTTAGAGATTTGATTAAAATAGCGCCTGCTTTCATTTTCTCTAAACCTTTTTCTACATCTACTTCCTTTTGCGCTTCAAACCACTTGACTATTGTCTCAAGCTGTCCCAATTGTTCGTTGATAGATTGTTGTTTTATCATATGTGCAACACAGAATTAAGTATTAAGAGTTAAGTAGAAAGGTAAATTACCTGACCAAGCTCGTAATATTGCCATCCGATACTTGGGTAGCTAATACATCACCAGTACTGACTTCTTTCACAGACCTAATAATTTTCCCCTTGCTTGATTTTACAATAGCATAGCCAAGCTTTAGTTGTCGTTCTGGGTTTGCCTGATCAAGGAAACTACTTGCGGACGCAATGCGGGCACTTATCTGCTGGTGGCCTAGCAGTTGCATTTGCCCTATACGACCTGTAAGCCCTATTACTGCCAATCTTTGTTCAGCGACCCAGGTTTTATGTCGGCCAATCTGACTCAAAAGTAGCTCTTGCAAGCGTCTGTAACTTTCCGCTATACGACTACACCAAGCGCTCAAGCCATGCATTGCGAGCGTGTATCGAGTACGCGCATTGGCCAAACTAT
>JAHFJI010000005.1 GCA_023245955.1 Candidatus Doudnabacteria bacterium
TCAAAGTCAGTTTTGGTGGGAATGTTGGCAAATTTTGTATCTAAATATTGTTGTAGTTCTTTATCCATATCTTTTCAATTAGTATTGATATCGTAGCACATGCTTTGTAGCTGTCAAACGGCTTTATTCTCTTGCGGCAATTTGTTGTCTCCAGAGAGCGGCGTAGAGGCCGTGTTGGTCTAGTAGCTCTTGGTGCGATCCAGATTCAGCAATTTTGCCTTTTTCCAGAACAAAAATGGTATCGCTATGGACTATTGTAGAAAGTCTATGCGCAACAAGAACTGTGATAAGGCTCGGGCGTTCAAGCTTAATTTGTTTTATTGTGTCGGTTATTTCTTGCTCTGTTAATGAATCTAGACTTGAAGTTGCTTCGTCAAAAATGATTAAGTCCGGATTACGCAGTAGTGCACGCGCAATGGACAGACGCTGTTTTTCACCACCGGAAAGTTTCAGACCACCTTCACCAATCTTCGTTTCCAGACCTAAGCCACCTCGTTCAATAATTGGTAAGGCAGAAGCAGACCTGAGTGCTTCGGTTGCTTCTTTGTCTGTGGCCTCTGGTTTTACAAATAGCAAGTTTGCCCTGATAGTGCCCGCAAATAGTTGAGTGTCTTGCGAAACAAATCCTATCCGGTTGCGGTAGTAGGCCGCGTCCAGTTGCTGTATGTCCGTATCGTTCACAGTAATCTTACCGCTCGTGGGTGGGTACAAACCAACAATTAGTTTTATAATAGTTGTTTTACCCGAACCTGATGGTCCCGCAAAGGCTACGGTTTGGCCTGCGGTAATGTGTAGGTTGACGTCTTCCAAAGCGGCATCAGTGGCCGAACCGTACTTAAAATGGACCTGGTCAAAGGTAATGTTGGTGACCTTGTCTAACTCTACTGCGTTTTCCGGTTTTGCTTCTTTCGGGGTTTTCAGAATTTCGTCCAGTCGTTCCATGCTGGCTTTTGTCTCTTGGTAGGATGCGGCTACGTTGCCCAGTTCGCCAAGTGGTTGGAATATGGCAAAGGAATAAAAGAGTAAGGAGAAGTATTGCCCAAGAGTTATATCACCCGTAAAGATAAGATAGAGCATGAGCAGCATGAGCAGAGAGCGGAGGGTGTTTATCATGGTACCTTGAAGGAAACTTAGTTTTCTAACCAGACGCACCTTTTCCAACTCCAAGGACAGAATTTGTTCGTTAACTGTGTTTAGCCGTTTTATTTCTTGTTGTTCCAGACCGAGCGATTTTACTAACTCCACGTTGCGTAAAGTTTCGGTAGTGCTACCCGCGAGCGCGGATGTTTGTTTTATAATGCGCTGCTGAGCTACTTTAATTTTTCGGGAGATCCAATAGGTTACACTTCCCAGCGTTGGGATAATTAAGAAATACACTAAACCTATGAGCCAGTGTACGTAAAAGGCATAAGCTAATACCAATACAATGCCAATAAGCGCAAGGAACAATGAGTTAATAGCAGTTTGAATGAGTTTCTGCGCATCATCGCGAGCTTTTTGCAGCTTATTTAAGAATTCGCCACTCCGTTGGTCTTCAAATACGGCATAGGGAAGCGAGAACGAATGATCTACGGAATGATTGTACATGCGCGCGCCAAGACGCTGGACTATGACATTTACATAATAATCCTGAAAGTTTTTGGCGACCCTGGATACAAAATTGGTTGCAACCGATGCCAAAAGCAGTAAAACGACTCCGCGCAAAAATATGTTATGAGGAAGCTGATTTGCCTTAGAGGCATACTTATCTACAATGAGCCGGAAGATTTGCGGGTCAATTAAGCTAAAGACCTGGTTTATGGTAGCTAAAACCAGCGCACCTGCAAGAATGTTTTTATAATTTTTTAAATATTGCCAGAGTAGGGACATGGGGATAATGAATTAAGTAGATAAGAGTTAAGTATTACGTATCCAGAATACGAAATGGGGTTTGGATTATCTCAACTAGCAATTTGCAATCTAAAATTTTCAATTTACCGGTTCCCAGCCCTCTGGTACAGCACATGTAGTGGGGAAGTCTTGGATTTCTCCGGTGACAAGGTTCTTTGCCCGGGTTATGACCTGCGCACAAGCACCTTTTACCTCTCCTTCTTGGGACGGATTTCTAAAACTTTTAGGTGGGGAGTTAACTGCCCCAGTGTATCCTTGTTGCTTTTCCAGCTTTAAAGTGTCTTCTACTAGAGTGGACTTTCTTAAGTGTGGGGACAGGAAATAGGCGAGTATTATCCCAAGGATAATGCAGGCACCAAGGCTGGTGAGTAGTTGCGAGGTGTTTATTTCTTTTTGTAGATTCATAATAAAAGATACCAATATACGAATTTATACTAATGATACTAATAAATACTAATGTTAAAAATTTACTTCAACTTTTATAGTACGAATTAGTATACATTAGTATCATTCGTACCTATTAGTATATTGGTATCTTGTATTATATTATGTCGGATTTTTCTACTTCTATAAACTGGCCAACTGGGATGTTACCAAGTTTGAGTTTGTTTATCCGAGTACGTTTAAGGTTTTTTACTTTAAGGCCTACAGCTTCTATCATGCGCCTGACTTGGCGCTTTTTACCTTCGTGAATAATAATGTTAATAGTACTACCTTTATTCTTAACTTTGGCTGGATATGTAGTGCCGGTGGCAATATCCACGCCGTCACGCAGTTTTTGCAACTGAGCGTCGTTGGGGGCTAGGTTCACTAACACCTCGTATTCTTTTTCGTGCTCAAAGCTTGGGTGGGCGAGTTGTTGGGTAAGCTCACCGTCGTTGGTGAGTATTAGCAGGCCTTCAGTATGATAATCCAAACGGCCAATATTCCAGACCTTGCTTTGGAGTTCTTTAGGTAAGAGCTTAAAAATAGTTCTCCGGTGCTCCGGATCACTTTTACTTACCATGTACTCTTTGGGTTTGTTAAGCGCCAGGTAGATTTTACCTTCTGCGGGTTTGAGTATCTTGCCATAAACTTTTATTTCGTCTAGTTCTGGATTTACTTTGTCTCCCAGCTTCGCTCTTTTGCCGTTTATACTTACTTGGCCACTACGAATAAACTCCTCAGCTTTGCGTCTTGAGGCTGTGCCTTGCTCGCTTATAAATTTTTGTACGCGTATAGGTTCCATTTGTAGGTAGGCTCTAGACTAGAAGATTAGTTAAATTACTGGGTGAACCGCAATAGAGGGAATGGTCTTTACATTCAAGCATGTAAAAGTAGTATAGTCCTTTGACAGGCTCAGGGCATTCGACTCCTAGGTATCTGTAGTTTGGTAAGTTTGGTTTATTTGTAGGGTCGGAGACCGTGAGCGAGTTTTGTCTTCAAAACGAGTCGAATGGTGCCCTCGCAAGGAATCGAACCTTGATAGCTGGCTTAGAAGTCCAGTGTTCTATCCATTGAACTACAAGGGCATGGATATATTATATATTGTATTATGTATACAGAAAAGCTAAATAATAAATCCCGACTATGCGGGATTTATTTAAGTGCTTTACTGGTGATCTCGGGAGGGTTCGAACCTCCGACCTCAAGCTCCGCAAGCTTGCGCTCTATCCAGCTGAGCTACGAGACCATAATAGCTTTGGTATTATACGGAATGTGAGCTTTTTTATCAAGCAGGTGCGCTTGTGCTATTCTATGGACAATGAACAAAGATGAAGCTTTAAAACAAATTCGGGACGAAGTGTGGAGCCTTGCGGAGTCGCCACTATATGAGTATCGCACAGAGAACAAGTATTATCCTGTTTTGGGAGAGGGCAGTCATGACGCTAGTGTGCTATTTGTAGGAGAGGCACCAGGAGAAAATGAGGCAAAAACTGGCAGGCCTTTTGCCGGAGCCGCAGGTAGGGTGCTCAATGAATTGCTCTCTACTATAAAGCTTGCACGGGAAGATGTTTATATAGGAAACTTGGTTAAAGACCGACCGCCTGGTAACCGTGACCCGCTACCAGCAGAAATAGAACTGTATGGACCATTTCTACTTCGCCAGATTGAAATTATACAACCAAAAGTTGTGGCTACACTTGGGAGATATTCACTCCAGTATCTGCTGGACAAGCTTGGAAGTTGGCAGGTGGGGCAAACTATAGGCCAGTTGCACGGTAAAGCTATAAAGGTGAATACTCAGTTTGGCGGACTAGTAGTGTTACCCCTGTACCACCCAGCGGCAGCACTCTATAATCCATCACTCAGAAAGATAATGGAAGCGGATTTTACTGTGTTATCTGCTATACTAAGGAAGTAATAAAAGATACCAATATACTAATAGGTACGAATGATACTAATGTATACTAATTCGTACTATAAAAGTTGAAGTAAATTTTTAACATTAGTATTTATTAGTATCATTAGTATAAATTTGTAGATTGGTATATTACATTATGATTTTTGATATACCGTCGCTTGTAAAAACTGCAGGATATCTAGGAGTCTTTGGGATTATTTTTGCTGAGACTGGTCTTTTGGTTGGTTTTTTCTTACCGGGCGATAGCCTGCTATTTACTGCCGGCATTTTAGCTTCGCAGGGGTATTTGAATATTGGCTGGCTTTGCCTTGGATTATTTTTTGCTGCTTTTGTTGGCGACAACTTAGGCTACTACATAGGTAAGGTTGCTGGGCCAAGGTTATTTACTAGACCAAAATCTTTTTTCTTTAACCCTGAACATCTTAAACGTAGTCATGCCTTTTTTGAGCGCCATGGTGGTAAAGCAGTTATAATTGCCAGGTTTGTGCCGGTCGTCCGGACCTTTAGTCCTGTTGTGGCTGGGCTATCGCGCATGAAGTATAGTTTGTTTCTAGTCTATAGCGTGGTTGGTACACTTCTTTGGGCTATCGGACTAAGCTTACTTGGATATTGGCTGGGTACAACTGTGCCTAATATAGAGCACTACATTGTGCCAGGTATTATTATAATTGTTCTACTTTCTATTTCTCCTGGAATTTATCATGTATTGAAAAACCAACAGTCCAGAGACGTCATATTAAAGATGCTGAAAATAAAATAATGTTCAGGTAGTTTTGACAACACGTGACTTTGGGCGTATACCAAAGATGACAGGAACCTTAACCTAATCCCGGCAAAGGCTGGGCGAAAGAGGGGAGGTGATGTGTATGGAAGGGAACGTCTTTTTCTGTCGTATGTGTGGATTCACAACGGAAAGCCTACTTGGTTGTCCGTATTGTGAGGAACCACTAGTGGAACTAAGTGTGGGAGCTGAGGCGGAGTTCCAAAGAAATGTTGTAGTACGCAATGCGGTTGGCATGCTACAGGATAGGAAATGGTATTAAGAAAAACAGATATGCGAGATAGAAGCTACAGATAACACCCTGCAAATTACTTTGCAGGGTGTTATCTTTTTTAATCTATTATTTCTTATCGTGGAATTTTTTGTGAATTTCACGGAGACCTTCGTTGGTTACGTGTGTGTAGATTTGTGTAGTGGTTATGCTGGCGTGGCCGAGCATGGTTTGTACGGAGCGAATATCTGCGCCGTTGCGGAGTAAGTCTGTTGCAAAGCTGTGGCGAAAAGTGTGTGGGGAAACGTGATGAGTTATGCCTGCCAGCATGGCATACTTATGGATTAGCCTTTGGATGCTACGAGCAGATAGACCAGCGGCCTTGCCATCGTTTTTTTCTGACCGCTTAAAGCCTTGTGCCGTTATTTCTGCTTCTACGCTCTTACCAATTTTGCTATGAGCGATAAACAGTCCTGGGTGATTATCCGTGCGTTTTTTCAAGTAGGCCTTTATGGCGCTTGCTGCATCGGGCGAAAGAAATACTAGACGTAGCTTATCGCCCTTACCTCGTACGGTAAACTCTCCGCGGTCGGCATTGACCGATGAAAGTTTTAACTGCGTTAGCTCACTAATACGCACACCAGTAGAAAACAGGGTAAGTAAGATGGCTCTATCACGCAAACGAAGTAACTCCTCCGGCTCTTGTTCTAGAGCCTTAAAGATACGTGAGAGTTCGTCGCCTTCTAAGCTTTCAATTTGTCTGCTGGGGTTTTTTGCCAGTTCTATTTTTTCTGGAGCCAGAGTCTTTATATCGTTCTTGCTCAAATACTTAAGGAAAGCCCTGAGAGCTATGACATGGTAGTTCTGGGTGATAAGTTTAAGCTTGCTACCTTTATCATCTACATATCTATTTAAGTATAACCGATACTTTCGTACCAGGTCCAAATTAATTTGCTCTGGCTTATTTATTCCCTCAGTGCTAGCAAACTTACTAAATCTACCAAGGTAGTGGTCGTAATTGCTAATAGTCCGGTTGCTCTTGTTTTTTTCTATTTCGCAGTACTCCAAAAACTCGCGAATATATTTTTGTAATGTATTTGGTTCCATATTATCTTGCGTGCCAAGTAAGACTTCCGAAGCTCCACTGGGCATGTATATAGTATAGCGTATGCTTAAGGCGGGATTTGCCAAAAAGGGTAATAAATTGGTATAATTAGCCCAATTAATCCACGAGCTTGGCATAAGCACCGGGCAACGTGCAGAAAGGGCAGATAAATGCTTACAAAGAGTGAGAAAGATGCGATTATTAAGAAATATCGTACTCATAAGGATGACACAGGTAGTCCAGAGGTGCAGGTGGCAATCCTAACCAAGGAAATAGAGCAGGTTAGCGAGCACCTAAAAGTGCACAAGAAGGATAACCATTCCAGACGTGGTCTTCTTAAGATGGTGGGTAATCGTCGCCGGTTACTTAGATACCTTCGTCAAGAAGACGCTAAGCGATTTGAAAAACTAGTAGATAGGTTAAAAATAAAAATAGTTCTCTCTGCGCCTAGTGCAAAAACTGTAGCCAGCGCACAGCCTGAGCCAGTGGTGGAATAAATATTATGCATGCAAGCCCTGATACCGTAAAATTTGCAGAAGAGTGGTTTGACTTGGCTAAAAAAGTGGTGGAGCGCATTGCGCTAGACTCGGAGATTATGGGGATGAAAAAAGATTTTCTAGCCCACAAGAGTTTAAGCCTTGAGCAAAAAAGTCGCTTTATAGCCATAACCAATCGCATTAAGTATGAGCTCATACATGAGCTTTACGGTGCAGATGGTACTGATAGTTTTATAAAATTTTCTCTGCGGTGGCGAGAGTGGTACGACTCCAAAGGTGTGCTGTCTGACTCACAATTTGGCAGACGCCTTACCAATGAAGATCATATCATCTATAGCAGCACTCCAGAAGCGGAAGAGTTTTTTAAAAATTCAGTAGAACAAGAAAAATAGTAATGTAAGATACCAATATACGAATTTGTACTAATGATACCAATAGATGCTAATCTTATCAGGGAGAGTTACAGATAATTGATAGCATTAGTACTTGTTAGTGTCATTCACTCCATTTGTATATTGGTATCTGTTAGGACTTACGCGCTTGAATGAACTGACAGGAATTGCCCGTCTTTAAAACTTATGCCCCAAGGGGTTTGGCCAATTACTTCGTTATTTTCTTGCGGTTTGCCTCGCCGTAGTATAACTACGCCTTCGGCAAAGCCTCAGAAAATGCCTCGTACTTGACCAAACGCGTAAGTCCTATCTATATTTAATCAAGTAATTGTTTTTTTCTGGTATGCAGATACCACGACAGGCTTCTGAAAGTCTTCGTACATTTGCCTATCAGGACGAAACAAAAAAGGGAAACTATGTTAGAAAAGAAAGTTATATCTTGCGATGTTGGTGGGCAGACTTTCAGTTTTGAAACAGGTCGCATGGCACGTCAGGCAGATTCGGCTGTGCTTGCACAAGTGGGCGATACTGTAGTTCTAGCTACTGTGGTGATGAGTGCTAAAGCTCGTGAAGGGATGAATTATTTTCCTCTCTTGGTGGACTATGAGGAGCGTCTTTACGCTGCGGGCAAGATCAAAGGTAGCAGGTGGATTAAGCGTGAAGGTAGGGCTACAGACGATGCTATATTGACTGGCCGGGTTATAGACCGAACTCTTAGGCCACTTTTTCGTGATGGCATGCGCAACGACGTGCAAGTAGTGGCTACTGTACTTTGTGTAGATGGCCAGAATGATCCAGATATGCTTGCTGTAACGGCTAGTAGCATGGCTCTTATGCTATCTGGTATTCCTTATGATGGCCCAGTTTCTGCGGTTAGAGTAGGGAAGATAGATGGACAGTTTGTAGTTAACCCAACACATGAACAGCGCGAAAAGAGTTCTATGGACTTGGTAGTTTCTGGAACTGCAGAACACGTTATGATGATAGAAGCTGGAGCCAAGCTTGTAAGCGAGGAAGACATTATTGGTGGTATAGAATTTGCTCAGGGGTTCCTCAAGACTTTGGCGCAGGTACAACATGATTTTAAGTCCCAAGCAGGCAAGCCTGCACGTGAGGGTATATATGTCCTTCCAAATGAGCAAGTCATGGCCAAGGTAAAAGAACTCTTAACACCAGAGCACATAGAACAAGCTGTTTACGTAAAAAGTAAAGAAGAACGTGAAGAACGCATAAACGCACTTATTAAGACCATCTTAGCAGATGTACAGGTAGCTTTCCCCGAAGGCTTAGAGAAGGTAAATATAGAGCGTGAGGTGAATGAGTGCATAGATAAAGTCTTAAAAAAGTATCAGCAAAAGCAAATACTGGAGCACGAACGTAGAGTGGATGGTAGAAACTTGAGCGAGACACGTGAAGTGACTTGCGAGGTGGGTGTGTTGCCTAGGACTCATGGAAGTGCTTTGTTTACTCGTGGTGAAACTCAAGTACTCTCTGTAGTTACTCTTGGAAGTAAGAGTGATGAGCAAGTGTTAGATGGTATAGAAGACCCTGTGGATGGTAGTACTAAGCGGTATATCCATCACTACAACATGCCGGGTTACTCCGTGGGTGAAGTATCACCACTTCGTGGTCCGGGACGCCGTGAGATAGGCCATGGCGCTTTGGCCGAAAAAGCTATAGAGGCTAGTGGTGTGCTACCAAAGCAGGAAGATTTTCCTTACACTATGAGACTGGTGAGTGAAGCTATTGCTAGTAATGGTTCTACTTCTATGGCTAGTACTTGTGGATCGTGCTTAGCACTTATGGACGCAGGTGTACCTATTACCGACATGATTGGTGGGGTGGCTATGGGACTCGTAATGGACGAGAGTAATCCAAGCAACTTTAAAGTTTTGACCGACATCGCCGGTATTGAAGACTTTAATGGCCACATGGACTTTAAGGTAACGGGTAACGAGCAAGGTATAAGTGCCATGCAAATGGATATTAAAGTTAAGGGTCTTACTCCAGAAATATTAGCCACTGCAATTATGCAGGCCAAGCCTGGACGCATGCACATCATTTCCAAAATGAAGGAAGCTTTGTCTGCCCCACGCAGTGAACTTTCCATGTATGCTCCACGCATTACCAGCTTCTTTATAAAGCCAGATAAGATCCGTGAGGTTATTGGTACTGGTGGAAAGGTGATCAATGCTATTATCGCGGAAACTGGAGTAAAGATAGATATAGAAGACTCTGGTCAAGTGATGGTGGTGTCTACAGACGCAGAAGCAGCCAAGAGAGCTGTAGCTTGGATACAAAATATAGTAAAAGAAGTAGAACCTGGTGAAGTCTATGAAGGTAAGGTTACTAGACTTATGGACTTTGGCGTCTTTGTGGAAGTCTTGCCCGGCAAGGAAGGGCTGGTGCACATTTCTCAGTTGGCCAACTACCGCGTAAACCGCGTGGAAGACGTGGTCAACGTAGGGGATACACTTAAGGTGCAAGTGAGTGAGATAGACGACCAAGGCCGCATGAACTTAACCCACAAGCCCTTTGCCCCAGCCCCAACTCCAGAGCAATTGGCCGCATCTGGTAATGCTGGCGACCGAGACGCTCGTCCGCTGCGTCGTCCATTTAATGGTGGCGGACGTGGTGGTGATAGACACGGACATAGGTAGTGTAATTTGTTTTTTAAACTCTTACGTCCATACGTTCCCGTATGGACGTAAGTTGTTAGCATGGACTATTTTGAGATAACAAAAAAAGTTGAGGGCTCTCGGGCTAGGGCTGGAGTAATTCATACAGCGCATGGGGACGTGCAAACGCCCCAGTTTTTACCTATAGGCACAAAGGGGACAGTGAAGACGGTTACCAGTGAAGAGCTCAAGTTTTGGGGTGCGACTATGGTGTTGGCAAATACCTACCACTTGTGGCAGAGACCAGGTGATGGGCTTATATACAAAGCCGGTGGGTTACATAAGTTTATGAACTGGAAAGGGCCTATTTTTACTGACTCGGGTGGTTTTCAGGTGTACAGTTTGGCTAAAATGAGAAAGGTTATGGAAGTGGGCGTACTGTTCCAGTTCGATATGGACGGTAAGCACGAAGTCTTAAGCCCTGAGAAGTCTGTAGATATACAAGCCAACCTGGGCAGCGACATTTGTTTAATACTCGACGACTTTCCCGGGTACCCGTTTGACCATGCGCGTTCGAGTGAGTCCATCGCGCTCACTCGGCGGTGGGCAGAACGGGCGATGGCTGAATATAAAAAAATAATTATTGACGGTGACCCGGTAAACCCCGGACAAAAGCTGTGGGGTATAGTGCAAGGCGCGAACTTCCCAGACTTGCGTAAGCAGTCCGCCCAAGATATGGCTGAGCTTGGTTTTGAAGGATTTGCCATAGGCGGCGTAGCGGTGGGCGAGCCGCATGAAGAAATGATGAAGGCTGTAGACTTTGCGGTACCATACCTGCCGGAAAATACTCCTAAGCACTTGCTGGGTGTGGGTACGCCGTTTGATATTATTCAAGGCGTCGCTCGCGGGTGCGACACGTTTGACTGTGTGATTCCGACTCGTGAAGCGCGGCATGGTAGATTGTATGTAGCAAAGCGGAATGAAACTGGTGAAGAAGGTTACGAAACTATAGATATACGCTTAGAAAAGCACAAAGAAGACTTTACGCCCATAGACCCGACGTGTAACTGTTACGCGTGCTTACACCATACTCGTGCCTACGTGCGCCACCTGTTTGCCACTGGTGAACATTTAGGCGAGCGCCTGGCCACAATGCACAACTTGCGCTTCTATCTGAACTTTATGGAGCGTATTCGCACCGCCATTCAGTACGACTACTTTGATAAAATGCTGGCAGAGTTTAGAGACTATACTAAGTAGATGCATGTAGCGAGTAGATTTTTTGTGTCTTGGCAAAGTGGTGTGGAGGTGCTATGGTGAGGGCGTGGAGGTAATTTTTAATTTATAAACTACATGAATGGTATTATTGCTTTAGCAGTTCTTTTTTTGCTTTTTAGCATTATCCAGCGGGTTATCCGCATGGTTAAAAACCAGGCTAACGGCCCGCGCGTGGTGGACTCTGGTAGCACAGGGCAAGTAACAAACAAATTTATGCAAAACATCAAGCAACGAGCGGGGTTAGTAGTAGCGGCAGTTATTGTGCTTATTTTACTTATTAACAGTTTTGTGGTTATTGGTACCGGGGAAGTTGCTGTTACTAGCTTGTTTGGGAAAGTATCAGACAACGCGCTTTTAAGTGGTTTACATGCCGTAAACCCGCTAGTGAACGTGTACCGGTTTGACGCCAAAACTCAAAACTACACCATGTCAGCCGTAAGAGACGAGGGCAATAAGATAGGCGATGACGCAATTAGAGTTTTATCAACCGACGGTTTGGAAATAGCGCTCGACGTAACCGTACTTTATAGAATTAAAACAGATCAGGCTCCAAATATTTTGCAAAAAGTGGGTTCAAACTACCAAGATACTATTGTCAGGCCTATTGTCCGCACCAAGATTCGCGACGCGGCAGTGTACTATCAGGCTATAGACTTGTACTCTGCTAAGCGTGATGAGTTCCAAAACAGGGTTTTTAAAAGCATAGAGAGTGACTTTACGGACAGGGGCCTGGTTTTAGAACAACTCTTGGTGCGCAATATAGACCTTCCCGCGTCGGTGAAAACAGTTATTGAAAGTAAAATAAATGCCGAGCAAGAGTCGCAGCGGTTTGACTTCGTCCTACAAAAAGAAAAGAAAGAAGCAGATCGCAAAAGGATTGAAGCGGAAGGTCAGCGCGACGCGCAGACCATTATTAACCAGAGTTTGACTGACAAGTTCCTTTACTACCAATACATAAACCAGCTCAAAGACCGCGTAGGAACCATCTACGTTCCAACCAACCCTTCCACCGGCCTCCCGCAGTTTAAGGACTTAGGGAAGTAGAATATGTCAAAGACTCCCTTTGCCACCCTGGCAAAGGGAGTCTTTGACAGTCGGACGTATGGGCGAGTATAATTACAGTAGCTATGAAGGCGGTGGCGCGCTGGAGCTATAAGTGAATAAAGATGTCTTGTCCGCCAATTGGTGGATGGGAAATTAGGGTGGAACCGCGGGGTTAAAAACTCGTCCCTAAATGCAAATTTTTGTATTTAGAGATGAGTTTTTTTGTTGCATCCCTATGTCATTCCCGCGTAGGCGGGAATCTAGGCTCGCATACCAGCGAGCACGATAATTAGTATCGGCTGGTGGCCGACCATGGATTCCCGCCTACGCGGGAATGACAACAAATACTATTACAGAAATTAAGCTATAATAAACGCATATGGAACAAAAGGATTTGATGGAAAAAATTGTATCGCTTTGCAAGCGTCGGGGGTTTGTGTTTCCGGGGAGTGAGATATATGGCGGCATGGCCAACTCTTGGGACTATGGTTCCTTGGGGGTGGAGCTGAAAAATAACATTAAGCAACTCTGGTGGAAGCGGTTTGTGCAGCAGCGGGATGATGTTGTTGGTTTGGACGCCGCGCTTATTATGAACCCAAAAGTCTGGGAAGCTAGTGGCCACTTGGCGACTTTTACCGACCCATTAGTAGAGTGTAATAAGTGTCATGCGCGGTTTCGTGAAGACCAAATAAACACTTCCGCTCCATGCGAGAGTTGTAAATCCAAGGACGGTTTTAGTGAGCCAAAAATGTTTAACCTAATGTTTAAAACATTCATTGGTCCATCCGAAGACCAAACTAGTATTGCTTACTTCCGTCCAGAAACCGCACAGGCTATGTTTGTGCAGTTCAAAAATGTGTTAGACACAACGCGCAAAAAGTTACCATTTGGCATTGCGCAAGTTGGTAAGGCATTTCGTAATGAAATTACTCCGGGGAATTTTGTGTTTCGCACCCGTGAGTTTGAGCAAATGGAAATAGAATATTTCTTTGCGCCTCCTAAAGATGATGAAGAGTGGAACGCGCAGTTCGAACTGTGGAAACAGGCGATGATAGATTGGATGAAGAACGATTTGAAATTTGATATGTCTCATGTACACGAGTTAGAGGTTGCCAAAGAAGACCTAGCACACTATAGCAAACGGACTATAGACTTTGAGTATGAGTTTCCGTTTGGAAAAAAAGAGCTATACGGTTTGGCCTATAGAACTGACTTTGATTTATCGAACCATGAAAAGGCGAGCGGTCAAGAGCTAAAGTACACAGACCCGGAAACAAACGAAAAATTTGTACCCCATGTTATAGAGCCTACGTGGGGTGTCGACCGTACTATATTGGCTGTGCTTTGCGAGCACTATCGTGAAGAAGGCGAAGAAGAGAAGAAGCGGGTCTACCTTAAGCTACCACCTCGGCTTGCGCCATACAAAGTTGCTGTATTTCCACTTTTGAAAAATAAGCCAGAATTAGTAGAAAAAGCACGGGCGATATACAATGAACTTAAGGAACACCACATGGTTGCCTGGGACGACCGGGGTAATGTGGGCAAGCGGTACTACAGCCAAGACGAAGTTGGTACTCCGTTTTGCATAACCGTAGACTTTGATACACTAGAGAATGATACAGTTACGGTTCGAGATAGGGACACTGCGGAACAAGAGCGGATTGCTACCGCCGATCTTGTGAGTTATTTTGCAAACAAGCTTTCATAGCTAACCAACATGGATGCTTATAGCTGCGCCAGGGTTGTCTGTATACCTTGAAAGTCGTATTAAATAATATTTAATAGTTATATATATGGAACAAAAATTCGATTATGCAACCCGACCTGACCACGAGATACACTCTGAACATCTTGTACATGACCTGGAGGTTATGAACAGGACTGTCGCAGGCTGGGAAAGTAGAAACCGGTTGGAAACAGAGCGCGCAGTCCATGAAGGTGGGCGTGTAGTAATTTGGGATACTCGCCTTACGCGACCTGCTGATGAAGCACTCGCTGACAGCCTCGCTGTTGCGGGGTCTGCCGTGAATCATGCAGCTTCGAGTGTTATGGCTTATGCTGCTAGCCCCACTGAGGATAATATGTCTATACAGGCAATTGTTCGACGCGTACCGGAAGAACGCATGGAGATTGGTGACGCCGATTTGACCTCGCTACCTGACTATACACAACAACTAGGGAACCCGCAGTCTTTAGTGGTAGCGCGAGTACGTAAGGCTCACGAGCAGCCATTAGAGGGAGAACATGTCGCCTATAATATTACTGTAACAACTACGGGTCAGACAAGTGTGTTTATCCGATTGGGTAATGATGATTGGCGAAGGGTCTCCATACCTAACACGAAGACCGAACTGCGGGTAGATGGTCGGGTTCTTGGCGCGCCTAAACATAGTCCGGAAGACCCGAAGTTAAATGGCGCTGCAAGCGTGCGTATTCACCATGATGGTCAAGAAATTCTGTTGGTTCGTGTCGTAGCTTCAGAAAACATTACAGCTGCCGATCTGGCGGCCACTGGCCTGGTAGAGACAGCAAATGGACTGGGTGTCCTCACTGGCCCCCAAGTCCTTGCTCGGTATGGACTCGAGACCGGCAGTGTGGCAGGGATGCCGGCGGTTATGGATATGCAAGTTGGCCCGCCACTTTTCTTACCGGAAGATTTATAATTTTTTTATATCCATAGATGAAATATGCTAAACAGGTTTGACAGAAATAATTAGCTGTTGCTGCTGTTTTATAGTCCACACGGAAAGCTTGATAAGAAGATACTAGTTAGGTCGTCATATATATGAAAGGTTTTGAAACTCGTCAAGATAATTCACCAACTATTCAGGAATTACTTCCTTCACTTCAGGGGTGGGTGAAGGAGCTGGAACCTCGGTCCGGGATTTTTATCGAGACCGTCCATAGTAGCGAACATTTAGCAGCATCAAAAGCCGTGTATGACGAGCTAAATGTTTTAATTGAAGAATTACAGGAGCTAGAGGCGTTGGGTGCTACCGTGCTCTCAACAGAGATATTGAACCAATACGCGATTGTGAAGCAGCGCGTTAAGGAATTGCACTTGCTTGGTGAGCGGGGGCAGGCAGAGTTCAATAATTGGTCGGAGGGTCTTTTGGAAGAAGTAGATTCATCTGTCCGAAGAGCTCAAGAACGAGGTGACTGGGTTATACATTTTGTAGAAGAAGGAGACTTAAAAGACTCGCCCGTAGAATTGCAAAGAATGTATTCTGAGCTCCTAGAGATAGAGAGTTCGATAAAAAGGTATCTAGTTTTGGCGAAAGAGAAGAAAATTAGATTGGGTGGTATGCTCAAGAGGCCGAAAAAGGTTTTACTGAGTATGTGGAGATTATTAAGTATGCTTGTCGCGGAACCGGACGGTAAATATGCAAAATCAGAATATCAAAAAGAGTATGAGTTGTTACAGGAGTTGCTTGTTCAGATTGACAACAAGGTACATAATTCGTAAGTTGGTTTTCTGTAAACTGCCGTTCATTAAATTTGAGGTTAATTAACACACTGGTATGAAATACACCAAACAAATTTTACCGAATGGACTGACTATCGTCGCGGTGCCGAGTAGCGACGCGGAAAGCGTAGTCGTGGATATTTTTGTGAAGACTGGTTCGCGTTCAGAAAGCAAACACGAGGCGGGTGTTTCGCATTTCTTGGAGCACTTTTTGTTCAAGGGTACAAAGAAGTACCCGACTGCTATGGCTATAAACGAAATAGTAGACGGCATAGGTGGCGACATGAACGCGTTCACCAGTAAGGAGGCAACCCAGTACTACATAAAAGCGCGGAGTAAGTTTCTGCCGCTCATTTTTGACATACTTACCGACATGGTTCAGGAACCGCTCTTTGACGCGGCTGAGTTGGAAAAAGAAAAAGGTGTGATTATAGAAGAGATGAACATGTACAAGGACATGCCACAAGCAGTAGTGGAAGAAGCGCTGGACTTGCTTATGTGGCCGAAAGACGTTCTTGGCCAGCCCATCATCGGACAGAAAAAAACTGTCACTAGTTTTACTCCAAGCGTTTTCCGTGAGTACATGCACAGGCATTACCAGCCTAGTAACATGCTGATTGGTGTATCGGGTGAGTTTAACGAGCGCGAATTGGATAAGTTAATAAAGCAGTACTGGACCAAGATAAAAAAGCAGCGCGCTGGAGGCTGGCAGAAAGCTACCGACGCGCAGACTAAACCACGGTTTAAGCTGATTTACAAAGACACAGAACAAGCCCATTTAGCACTCGGGTTTAAAGCTTTTGCAAATAACGATAAGCGAAACCGGGCTATGACCGTACTCTCTACTATTTTAGGTGGTGGCATGAGTAGCAGGCTCTGGGATGAGATTCGAGAGAAGCGAGGCCTTGCCTACTACGTGCGCTGCAGCGGGGGCTCTTACCAAGACACGGGTCAGTTCGTGGTCACCGCGGGTGTGCAGGTTGCCAAAGTAGAAGAGGCAATTAGGGTTATACTTTCAGAACTGAAACGCACTGTAGACGTGCTTGTAGACGACAAAGAACTGCAAAAAGCCAAAGAGTACTTAAAAGGCAAAACAGCCTTGGCGCTGGAAGACAACCAGGTTCGTTTGGATTGGTATTTAGATCAGGTGGCGTTTAAAAAGCAGATCCGCACACCCCAAGAAGCGTATGACCGTATAGACAAAGTCACCAGACAGGACGTGCAGGCAATCGCCCAAGAGCTTTTCCAAGCGAGCCAGGCATCCTTAGCCGTACTTGGACCTTATAAGGATGGTACGCTAGAGAAAAATTTGCAGAAGATAATCAAGTTTTAGAATCTTTAATCCGGATTTTCAGATGATATATGAATCTACGGATACCTACGGATAAATGCCACATGGGACAATCTGTAGTATTAACAAAGCTGTATATCAGGATTGTATTATGTTTGATTATAAAACCAGTACAGCCATATTTAGAGATGAATTTGTACCGTTCGCGGATGCGAATGTAAGTATTGCTTCTTCGCCAGTTTTGTATGGCCTGGCGGTGTACACGGTGTTTAATGTGATCTGGGACGAACCAAATAAAAGGCTGTTAATTTTTAGGTTGCGCGACCATTGGAAACGATTATGCAGTTCTGCTCGGATAATGGGCTTCGCAGATTTTGCGGAAAGCCACCCTTATGAAAGATTTCGAGCAGAGATGCAAGAGCTACTAAAGCGAAATAATATACAGGAAAATGTGCTAGTACGAGCGAGTATCTTTATAGACGAGCTCATAGCCGGTACTCGCATTCAAGGCTTAAAAAATAGTTTTTCCGTGTACGTGTACCCGATGGGTCAGTTTTATCCCATAGCAGGCGTACACGTGTGCGTGAGTAGTTGGCGGCACGTGGAGGACAGCGCTATCCCAGCTCGTGCCAAAGTAAACGGTTTGTATGTTAGCAATAGCCTAATGAAGAACGAAGCTTTGCTAAACGGTTTTGATGAAGCTATTTGTTTAGACCGAGACGGGCATGTAACCGAAGGTACGGTGGCGAATATTTTTATTGTCCGCGATGGTGTATTAATTACTCCAAGTGTATCCGCAGATATTTTAGAAGGCATTACCCGCGACACAGTTATTAAACTCGCTCAGCACCTAAGCGTTCCTGTAGAAGTTCGGTCTATAGACCGGAGTGAGTTATATATTGCTGATGAACTTTTCTTTTGCGGCTCTAGTGCTCGCATTACGCCCATACTATCTGTGGATAAGCGAACGGTGCGCTCGGTGGGTATGGGTGACATAACTTCTCAAATATTAGAAAGTTATAGTCACGTGCAGAGTGGGGCACTTGAACAATTCAAAGATTGGATAACTGTAGTATAATCATAGTATGTCTCATGTGTCATCTGGCCGCCCAGAGAAAGAACAACCAGAACAAACGTTTAGTGCTAGCCGACGGAACTTTTTAAGGGCTGGTACAGCTGCCGTTATTGCAGCTGGCGTGGCTTTTACAGAACGAAAGTACATAGGAGACAAGCTTGAAGAAATTGTTGTACCGGAAAAGGTTGAAGAGGAAGACAAGAAGACAATTGAGTGGTTGCGGAATACCTATGGGATATATGCGAGTCGTGGATCCATTGGGCATACAGATCTGCCTCCTCATTTTGTGTTTCGTGCTGGTGTGGAACCGAGTATTCATGACGTGGTGCTTGACAGAAATAAGTTAAGCGCTGATGGCTTATCTGCGGGCGAGGCTCGGGACGTTTTGCACTGGGTTACTAGTGAAGTTTCAAAGTATCCTCCCGAACTAATTAAGAAGTATAATATCAGAAGATTATATCTGGTTAAAAATTATGTAGACGGTACTGATAAAAACATTCGTGGTGGAACATTTCGTCACCCAGATAACAGCACAACAATAATACTTTCGCCCAACGAGGTGAATAGCAGAAATAATCCACTGAATTATTTTGAGAATCCTCAAGTTCAGTTTCATCATGAACTATTTCATGCTGCCGATGTCTGTTTCGGTACTCACACAATTGACGATGAGTGGGTTCAATTAAATCCAAGAGGGAAGCTTACATATATAGGTGAAGCGTGGCATAATATGCTTTCAAGACCGCAGGGGTGTTCTGAACCCTATGGTTTGAGCGATTTATCCGAAGATAAAGCTACTATCGTAAAAGATATGATTTTTGATCCACAGAAGTGTTTAGGCTTGTGTTTGGAGGATGAAGTCTATGCTAAAAAAGTTGCGTTGTTGAAAGCAAGGCTTGAAAATTGGAGCAATGGTTTGATGAACAAGAAGTATTGGCAGGACTTGGCGGACGGTAAAGTGGATCAACGTTATTGGCAAACTAAAGTTAAACAATAGATATGCAAATAAAAATTGGTTGTCATGTGAGTATAGCGGGTGGGGTGTTTATTACTCCTGCAGTGATCTCCGACATTTACGCGTGATACTGTTATAGAGATTGCTAAGAGTTCGGATATTACTTAACTGTACGTGTCATAGACCGCAGTGAACTGTATATGGCCGACGAACTCTTTTTTTGCGGCTCCAGCGCACGCATTACTACAATCTTGTCTGTGGACAAACGTCAGGTGGGTCAAGGGTGCACAGGTAATATTACAAAGTGGATTTATGACTTCTATACAGATGCGCAAATAGCTGGCGTTGGGAAGTATAAAGATTGGGTTACCATGCTACCAAAAGACGAGTCTTGACAGGTATATACTAAAGTATATACTTTAGTTAGTTTTATAAATAAGCAAACTTTATGGAAACTGTTATAAATATTAAAACGGATAAAAAGCTCAAAGAACAGGCGTCTAAGCTGGCGAAAGATATGGGTTTTAGCCTTTCTTCGGTTATTAATGCTACGTTGTATAATTTTGTTAAAAATAGGGAACTTCACATAACTGAAGCTCCAAGAATGACACCGTATCTAGAAAGTGTTGTTGCAGAGGCAAGGCGCGACTACAAGCTCGGTAAAAATATCAAGAGCTTCAAGAGCATGAAAGATTTAATTGATGATTTAGATACCTAATGCCGGAGATTCATCGTCATAAAAGGTTTAAAAAAGCTTACAGCAGATTGTCTACGAAAGTGCGCGAAGCTACGAAACAGCGGCTTGAACTATTCGCCAGTGAACCGTTCAATGAGGTATTACATAATCATGTGCTTCAGGGAAAGTATCAAGGGTGTAGAAGTATAAATATAACCGGTGATTTTAGAATTATATACTCTGAAGAGGCTGAGGGGGATATTTTACTTATTAATATTGGTACGCATTCGCAGTTATACGGATAATATGAACATCAAAATTGGTTGTCATGTGAGTATAGCGGGAGGGATATTTAATGCGCCAAAGAACGCGGCGGAGTTTGGCTGCGAGACGTTTCAGATATTTAGCCGAAGTCCACAGGGTGGACCGGCGCCGAAGCTCACCCCTGAGGTGGTAGAACAGTTTAAGGCTGAAATGCAGAAGTATGGCTTTACGGACTTTGTTATTCACGCGCCGTATTACATAAACTTTGGTTCGCCCAAGCCTCAGACCTACCATGCGTCTATAGCTATTATTCATGATGAACTGGAGCGGGGGACTCTTTTGGGCGCGAAGTATGTTATGTTCCATCCAGGTAGCTTGAAAGATAACTTGGACAAGGGTTTCGCCCAAGCTAAAGAGGGTATGCAGAAAGTTTTAGATGGGTATACAGGTACTACCCAGTTACTCATAGAAATATCCGCCGGAGCGGGGGCGGTTATAGGTGACACTTTCGAAGAGCTGGCAGATTTAGTAAAAACCCTCAAGAAGCATAAAGGTTTTGGAGGTATATGTTACGACACTCAACATGCTTTTGCTTCTGGCTATGATATCCGCACGCAAAAAGCAGCGGCCGACACCTTTAAAAAGTTTGGTGATGTAATTGGCCTTGAATGGTTACGCATGAGCCATGTGAACGACAGTAAACCGGAGTTTGGTTCACATAGAGACCGGCACGAGCACATTGGCGACGGACACATTGGCAAGGCTGGCTTTAAGGCATTTATATCGGAAATCGATAATTGGAAATCGGTAATTGGTCTAAACACAATTTTCCTCTTGATTTTGGAGACAGAACACGATAAGGTTAAAGAAGATATAGAAACATTAAAAAAACTTAGATAAATATATGTCAGAAACAACTGAAAAAGTAACGGCAGAAGACAACGGTGCAGAGGTAGTAGCAAATAATGGTGAAGTAGATGATGTACCCGGTGTGCACGTACAAGTTGGTAAGCATGATGCACAAATGCAAAATCCTTATGAAGAAAGTGCGAATGAGTAATTTCCTAATGTAGCTTGCGTTAATTTTTTAGCAGTGCTACATTTCAGTCACGGAAGAATTTTGCTAGCAGTAAGAAATAAAATTTTATGCAGATGGAACAAAATATAAATCTTACACCAGAACAAGGAGCAATGGCTCATATTGTAGATATGCGTAGAGAAGACGCGCTATCGCCAGCAGAGCGCAACAAGTGGGAGAGCTATTATCAAAGTAATGGCGTTACCCCAGAAAAACCAGAGGTCGTAGTCAATACAATATTAAAAGAAATAGCTGCCTAGTATAAAATTGATGTTTATGACAGAACAGATCCAAAAAGTAATATATTTAATATCTATTTCAGACCTTGATCAAACGATTAAGGATATTTTGATTCGCGATTTACAAACAGAAGGCCTTACAGACTTCTTACGTGAGCAAATAAAAGCTTACTGCCTGGAAGACTTGCGCAAGATGGATGTGCAAACAGAAGAAGCGAAGAAAATTTTAGAAGAAAATCCAGTTACTACAGTACCAAATCCAGCTAGCTAGCTGGATTTTTTTGTTGGGTATATACTAAGAGCATGAAATTTGCAGAACTAGAACAATCTACACAGGTTATCTTAAAAGTAGTGTTAGTAGTTATTGCCCTGGCCTTGCTTTGGGCTATTCGGGATATTATTTTACTATTTTTACTCGCGGTAGTGTTTGCCTCGGCCATGGAACCACTGGCAGATTATCTGCGTACGAAAAAAATTCCTAGGGGCGTTTCTGTGCTGGCCGTGTATATTTTGGTGTTTGCTTTAATAGGTGTAGTGGGTGCGTTACTGGTTCCGGTAATAGCAGAACAATTTCAGCTACTAGCCAGTAACTTCCCTAGCTACATGGCAGATTTTCAAGATAAGTATCCAAGCCTACATGGATTGTTCGCTACTAGTAGTGGCTCCGAGATATTACAGGGTATAGTTGGTGGTGGTGGAGAAGGCGGGGTATTTAGCAGAACTTTGGGTGTGTTTAGCGGTTTTCTTGGGTTCATCACGGTAATGGTTATATCTTTTTATTTGGTGGTAGCAGACCAGAACGGCATGAAAGAACTGATTCGGCCACTAGTGCCTGTTCATCGTCGTGATCAGGTTATGCATCTTATTCGGAAGATCCAGCACAAGATGGGGCTCTGGGTGCTTGGACAGCTACTTTTGAGTGTGTCTATTTTTTTACTTTCATTTATCGCTTTGTCACTCTTGGGGGTAAAGTACGCTCTGGTTTTAGCGCTCTTGGCTGGGCTTTTGGAAATAGTGCCATATATGGGACCCATACTTTCTGCTGTGCCAGCATTTTTCTTTGCGCTCATTCAGAGTCCAGCCTTGGCTGTTGCAGTAGTAATTTTGTATATACTTATTCAGAAAACCGAGGGTTATGTGCTGGTGCCAAAAATTATGCATAAGACCGTGGGTACTTCACCATTGGTGGTAATGCTGTCTCTCTTAATTGGGTTTAAGCTTGCGGGGATTGTAGGTCTTCTCTTGGGGGTGCCTGTAGCCGGCGCCTTGCTAGTTCTCATGGAAGAGTTCACAGGAGAGCAATCGTACGTGGAAATTGAGTAGTTATGAAACCTATGTGTTGTTAAAATAAATTAAATAGTCATTAATAAAATTTTTGTATGTCAGAAAAACCAGTCTATATACCAGACGTAAAAAACGATAAGAGTGAAGCGGAAAGAATGCTTGAACCAGCTGCGGGGGGAGAGCAATTGGTTCCTTTTGCGCAGTCCGAAGCTGGATATCAACCACTGCAGGGGGTTAACCAGGAAGATATAGACCGGATGCGCGCAGAGAAAAGTGCCAGAGAGGCGGAGGAAATTCAGCAGGCGCGGCAAAAACTTGAAGATGTGTCTACAAGGAAACAACTTGCCAAGGGGGCGCTTAAGGGTGTCGCTTTGGCCGGTGCGCTTATTGGCGGGACTACTGTACTCGTAGACGGTGGTAAAGAAATATTTCATGTTGTCAGTGATAAAATTAAGGCAAATGAGCTGAAAGAGCAGAAGAAAGTGCCGGATAGCAATAAGTTGGAATTTGATATCCCGCCGAAGTTTGTGGTTAACGATAAAGGTGCCACGGAAGTACAAGTAAGCTTGAGTGTGAAAGATGCTCTGGGTAAAACCATTGATTATGATTTTGATGTTTCCACCCTTGGGTTAAGTGTTGAGCAGGCGGGTCAAACTAATATTGAAGTTGCAGATTTAAAAACTTCCAGTCCGGATATGACCGGTAAGGTTATTCGTTTCCGTGGCGGTGTGGATGGCAGTAGGCAGGTTGAAGTGACAATTACGACCATTAACGGAAAACAGGGCGGGTTTAAAGTGTTTAAGCGCGTAAGTATAATGGATAGTGAAGGTAAACCGCTTACGACACCACAGCAAACTGAAGTAAAGGGTACAGAGGATTTTTCGATGGGTTAATTATGCCCTGGTTTGCCGGATAACCTACTTATTTGTCCGACTCCAACGGTCAGCAAGCGCGTGGCGCGTATAGGGGAATACGCGGATTGCAGTTTAAGGCTACGGAAGCCATGTTGTGGTAACTATATAAACCGGTTATACTAAAAGGGCTCAAATGAGCCAATTTTATTAAATTATTATGACTAAATCTTTTTATATAACTACTACACTTCCGTACGTAAATGCGAAGCCGCATATAGGTTTTGCACTTGAGATTGTGTTCGCAGACATAATTGCCCGGTATCATAAGTTAAAGGGTGAAGAGGTATTTTTTAATACGGGCACAGACGAACATGGTCTAAAGATTTATCAGAAAGCAGTAGAGGGAGGAGTAGAGCCTCAAGCCTATGTAGACGAGTATGCAAGTAAAGTTAAAGCTTTGGTACCTAGACTTGGCATTTCGGAAGATATCCATTTTATCCGGACTACCGATGGGCACCACAAAGCTGCGGCTCAGGAATTCTGGAAGCGCTGTGCGGATAATGGAGATATATATAAGAAGATATACAAAGTTAAATATTGTGTCGGGTGTGAGCTAGAAAAAACAGACTCAGACCTTGTTGATGGGTATTGTCCGCTACATCCCGGAAAAGAACTTGAGCTTATAGAAGAAGAAAATTACTTTTTTAAATTTTCCAAATACCAACAACCCTTGCTTGATTTGTATGATACAGCAGGTCATGATTTTGTGGTCCCAAAAACGCGTCTACACGAGATACGAGAGTTTGTGTCCGCGGGACTCAAAGATTTTAGTATCTCCAGACTTGCTAGTAAAATGCCGTGGGGTATTTCTGTTCCGGATGATGAGACTCAAGTTATGTATGTTTGGTTTGACGCGCTTATAAATTATATTTCTACACTCGGCTGGCCACTGCACCAGTCGGAGACTCCGGTGCAGGGCGCTGCCTCTGAAGATTTATTCGAGAAGTTTTGGGGGACGAGGGAGGTGCCGAATGGAGTACAAATAGCAGGGAAGGACAACCTGCGGCAGCAGTCTGCTATGTGGCAGGCCATGCTCATGAGCGCGGGGTTGCCGAACTCTAGACAAATACTCATTCATGGTTTTATAAATAGTGGTGGACAGAAGATGTCTAAGAGTATTGGGAACGTGGTTGACCCATTCGACATTATAGATAAACTCGTGCAGCAAGGTGTGGCTGAAGAGCAGGCGATAGATGCGCTCAGGTATTGGTTTGCTCGTGAAATGCAGACATTTGAAGACGGAGACTTTACTTGGGAAAGTTTTGTAGAAAGTTACAATGCAAACCTGGCCAATGGACTAGGAAACCTGGTGAGCCGGGTGCTTAAGATGGCGGCTAATGCGGAAATTTCTAATTACCAATTTCTAATTTCTAATTTCGACCAAGAATTTTCAAGGCATCTTGAAAATTATGAAATACAAAAGGCGGCGGACTGGGTGTGGGGTAAAATAAAAGCAGCCGATGAGTATATAGCAAAAGAAGAGCCCTTCAAAACCATTAAATCAAATCCAGAACAGGGTAAGTTGCAGATCCAGGATTTGTTAGAACAGTTGCATGTTATTGCGCATCATCTTCAGCCCCTCTTGCCAGATTCCAGTCAAAAGATACTGGCCGCCCTTGAAAATATAACCCTTGAAAGCATTCCCCGTTTGTTTCCCCGTCTTGATTAACATACTTTTTGTATATGCGAATTGTTAACCCCTCCGAATCTTTTAGGTCCAAAGAAGAAAAGGCTGCGTCCTTGTACGAAGAGCTGGGCGCTACTCCACTTGTTGAAAGTTTAAGAAAAGAGTATAGCGAGAAAGGTCAGTCCGTCGAGCGAAAGCCTGTTGTGGAGATACCTCATTTTTTGCAACGCGGTGATGCGCTTGGGTGTGTAATTGCTTGTTACCGGATGGTTCAGGAAGCGCAAACTCACAATGCACCGAGCCAGGCGGAAGGTAGACAAATACTCGAGCGAGCTGGTTTTGTAGAGCCAGGCGGTGCGAGTGCGCAAATCGATAGAGGGGCTATTAAAGCCTTTGGTGTACAAGAATCATATTATGTGCCGTCCGATTTTGGAGAGACTTCGTTGTTGTTATCTCCAGAGGAGCAAGTTGCAGTAAAAGATGCACGATGGCCGGGTAAAGTGGCTATGGCCCTACAAAAGGAAAACTTGGTTGTTATGGCTCTTCCTATGGGTCGGATTTATAAGACGGAGTCTTCCGGTGCCCATGCCATAGTATTGTATGGCGCAAGATATGATGGCTCTAAGTTGCAGTTTTTAATCCGTGATCCATTAAGTGACATAGGCGCAATAGATGCGGATGCTCTTATACTGGGTCGGGTTGAGGACGAATATGTCCATTTAAACGAAGGCCAGTTATTGGCAGTACCGGTTCGAGCTGGTAATTCAGAGCAGAAACAAGAACCAAGGCCCATCATTAAAATACGCCCCTCCGGGCAGGATATGCACGCACCGGGTAGCTCCGATAACCTTATTAAAATAGGTCATAAGCCAACGCACGAGGACGAAGGGGTTATTGCTGATGCTCTAAGGAAGCTTCGCGATCTATTGAAGTAATTGAGGGTTCGAGCTATGTTAATAGATACTCATGCACATATAAACCTCCACGCATTTAGAGACGATGCAGACGAAGTTATGCAGCGGTCTTTGGCTGTGGGAGTAAGTGTTATAAACGTGGGCACGGAATATAACACGAGTAAGCAAGGGGTGGATATGTTGGCAACATATTCTGAGTACGTGTATGCCGCAGTGGGTTTGCACCCAAGTCACACGTACAATAATCCGTATTTGGACGAAAATGAAAGCGCCTCACGAACCGGAACTGAAGTATTTGACTATGAAGCGTATAAGCAACTAGCCTTGCATCCTAAAGTAGTTGGAATAGGTGAGTGCGGGTTGGATTACTATCGGTTGCCTACCCCCTCTGTCATTCCGGAAGCTATCCCCAATCAAGTTGAGGACAGGCTCGACAGAGAGCTATCCGGAATCCATCTCCATGTTCATAACCTGGATTCCGGCTCGGTGGCCAGAATGACAGATGTGGTTAAGCAGCTGCAGAAGGAAGCGTTTGTAAAGCAGATTGAGTTGGCACGGGAGCTGGATAAGGCACTCATAATACACTGTCGTCCGAGCAAAGACTCCACTGATGCCTATACTGATGTTTTCGAAATATTGCAGCGCGTATTGTCATTCCCGCGAAGGCAGGAATCCAGTACCGACTTTACAACGGCACAGTCGAGTGTCGGCCTTGAAGCCGACCTAGATTCCCGTCTATACGGGAATGACAGAGAAGAGGGTAGAACCGATAGAGAGGGAAGTGAAAATAGCAAACTGCTTCGCTTCGAGATACACTCTTTTACAGGTTCGTTAGAAGTAGCACAAAAGTTTATTGACCTCGGCGGGTACATTGGCCTTAACGGCATAATTACGTTTGATAAAACAGGCAATATGGAGACGGTAGTCAAGGGTGTACCCTTAGAATGTATAGTACTTGAGACGGATTCACCCTACCTTGCGCCCACTCCATACCGTGGTAAGCGTAACGAGCCTGTGTACCTAGAAGAAGTTGCCAAAAAGATTGCCGAGTGGAAAAGTGTAAGCTTAGAAGAAATAGCTCGACAGACTACTGTAAACGCAGTACAGTTGTTTCATATAAGCGTATAAAAAGTTTATGAATAATTACGACCCACAAGTAGAACAGTACGCACAAGAAACTCTGCAGGGGCAGGGTGGTGTGTCTGAACCGGTATTTATACAAACCACTGAACCCGGCAAGGTGCAAGACGGTGTGCCTTTTGTGGAGCGACAGGCAGTTGTATGCATAGTGAAACACTGGTCAGAAGATGCGTACATAGGCCTGAAGTGGAAGAAAGTTGACTGGCAAACTTTGGTTACGGGTGGCCTAGAGCTCGGACAAACCTGTGAGCAGGCTGGGTTTGCGGAGATAGAAGAAGAGACAGGATACAAGGACATTACGTTTGTAAAAGACTTGGGCGTGGTACACAGCAAGTTTTTTCATGTCCCAAAACAAGAAAATAGGTTTGCCCACTCCCACGTACTATATTTTGAATTACAAAGCAGCTTACGCCAAGACGTCTCCGACCAAGAAAACCAAATTCACGAGCTTGCGTGGATACCCGCGGTAAACATGGGCGAGTTTGTGAACAACGCTTCCCACAAATACGCCTGGTCTTTGTTTTGCCATACTATGAAGTCTTAGGTCATGTATTCTAAAGCTATGAATTATCCAGAAGATTTAATATATATTGACGACTACGGTCTTGTTGGCAGCAACTTCTACTGGCATAAGTACGAGTCGAAAGGTCTTACTAAGGAAGATATTTTTTGCCGAGCTTACGAGCGATAGAGTGCAGGTGAGTGAGAAGCTTATACACCCGTTACAAAAAGTAGAGGAAACTCTATCCCCCTTTGGTTATAGGATTTATATTAAGGAAGGGTACCGTAGCCGTTCTTTATATGACATAGTCTACAAGAAACGCGTAGAAAAGTTTGGTAAAGAAGAAACCGACTCTTTGCTCAACATGGAAGGCATACCTCATGCAGAAGGGTTGTCGGTAGACGTGGCATTGTGGAGCCTCTCAGACAACCAGGAAGTGTATTTGCGCAATGGTAATGACGGTGTTGGCGCATTGTTTATCAATTTTTACAGAAATAAGCCGGATACTGCTTCGCAGCAGTACCAAGAATTACAAGACTTAGTTATTAGCACTATGATGACATGCGGATTTCGGCTTGGTACAAAAAGAGAGTATTTTCATTTTGATTATCGTCCCAACAACCCTCCTAACTACACATAGCTCGTACCGCATCTCGTTTCTATACATAAGTGCACAACACTGTATTAACATGACAAATCCAATTTCTTCGCAACTCTCGGGCTTATTACAATTTTTTAAACTAACGCATACGTTCCAGCATATCCAACGCCGACTTCGTGTAACAGGCGAGGACCGCTTTGAGAACGACGCGGAACATAGCTATCAGTTAGCTTTGGTTGCCTGGTACATTATCCAAAAAGAGAATTTGCCATTGCATATGGACAAGGTGTTTATGTATGCGTTGGCTCATGACTTAGTAGAAGTATACGCTGGTGATACGTACGCGCATGACCCAGACCCGGCAATACATGCCAGCAAAGAAGAACGGGAACGACTGGCGGCTGAACGCTTGCGTGCGGACTTTGCCGAGTTCCCAGAGCTCCACGAAGCTATACAAGGATACGAACATTTAGTAGATGAAGAAAGTAAGTTAGTGTATGCTTTGGATAAGGTTCTCCCACCAACGAATATATACTTAGACGGTGGTAAAAGTTGGCGTGAAATGGGAGTTACCCGAGAAATGATTGCTAAGGCCAAAGCGGACAAGGTAGCGGTTTCTCCGGTAATTCAGAAGTATTGGCACCTCATATTAACCTGTATAGAAACCGAAGAGCGGGAGCTGTTTGGTGGAGAGTCTCAGAGCTAAATATGGCTTTAATTATTTTTGACAAGCATCAGCAAATAAGCTTTCAACGGTTCGCGTTGTCTATATTTTCGGGTGCCACGCTTATATTATTTTTGGGTGTGTTGCATAGCTGGTTGCACGGCATGCCTCACTTCTTTGAGATGGGTACTTCCTTGGACAGTCGGCTTTTGTTGTTGGCCGTGGCTATTGGAATTATTTTGGGTGTAATTTATTTTAACAACATTGGTCCAGCCGCCTGGAGTGAGCGGACCATGGTGGAGACCAGAAAAATCCACGTAGTCGCGCCGTTAGGATATGCCCAGGCCGAAGAGGTGCGCAGGCTTTTTGCGTACATTATTGGGGGTGATATTATTTTGTTCGGTTTTGGACTGCACGGGTTAGTTTGGCAGCCCATCGCGGAGGGTCTCGACACAGTGTATGCGCTCGGAGGTATTGCTCTCTCCTCTGTGGCCGTGCTGTTACCGCTCCATTATGCCGCACTCCTTAAACTGGATGTCTGTACTGCGCATTTGTCTGTGGAGGTGTGTGAATTTGCACAACACCGCTTTGGTCAGATATTATATTGGGTACTGGTGGTATTTTGGGCCTCTTTGCTTGCCTCTTACCTCATTTTGCTCATATATAGCCACCCGTACTGTCATTATTTTTTTTGTTAGGTATTATGATTAAAGGCTTAGATTATACAGGAGTTAGTTGCGTATGTATTTGTCGGGATGGCAAAGGCAAGTTTTTGTTACTGCAAAGAGGGCCAAAAGCACGTGACGAACAGGGTGCCTGGGAATTTGGCGGTGGTACTTTAGAGTTTGGTGAAACTCTGGAAGAATGCGTGCGTCGAGAGCGAAAAGAAGAAATAAACGCAGAACTTACAAATCTCGAATTAGTTCACGCGGCGACTATCGTACGTCAGGAAGGAAGCTTAAATAATCATTGGGTCATACTTCTTTGGGCTGCGGACGTGGTGAATATAGAAGAGCTAAGAATAATGGAACCAGAACACATAACTGAAATTGGTTGGTTTACCAAAGGCGAACTACCCGATCCTCCTCACACCGCACTTCATTCATTTGTTGAACTGGCAGGACGTAAAGGAATAATTTAAATTTATGAAGAAATACAATCCAAAAGTAGTTGAAAAGAAGTGGCAGAAAATCTGGCAAGAGACAGACGTGTATAAAGCAGACCTCCATAGCGCTAAGCCAAAATATATTTCCATGAGCATGTTCAATTACCCAAGCGGTGCGGGTATACATATTGGGCATGCCATGAACTACACTATTAGCGATGTGCTCGCGAGGTTTAAGCGTCAGCAGGGTTACGAAAGCTACCACCCGGTCGGCTGGGATAGTTTTGGTTTACCCGCGGAGAACTACGCTATAAAAGCCGGAGTTTCTCCGCAAGAGTCTATGCGTGCGATTATTCCCAACTACCACAAGCAATACCAAGCCATGGGTTGGAGCAATGACTGGAGTAAAGAAATAGCTACCCATACGCCGGAGTATTATAGATGGACGCAGTGGATTTTCTCCGAAATGTACCGTGCAGGGCTTGCCTACCAAGACGCGCGGCTGCAGTGGTGGTGTGATAAGTGTCAGACAGTACTTGCAAACGAGCAAGTCATAAACGCTAAGTGTTGGCGCCATGACTCTGCTGATGACGTGGAAGTTCAACAGCGTGAAGTAAAGCAGTGGTTCTTTAAGATTACAGACTACGCGGATGAGCTCCTAGAAGCAACCGACGCGCTTGATTGGACTGATACCGTAAAAACAGCTCAGAAGAACTGGATAGGTCGAAGTGAGGGTGTGTTGTTCACCTTTACGGTAAAAGACTTGAACATACAGCTACAGTCATACGACTCTGTGCCGCAGACCTTTAAAGCTCAGACATTTGCCGTTATTGCGCCGGAGCACCCGCTAGTCCAGCAGTTGATTGCGGGTACGGAGCACGAACAGCCCGTTTTAGAAATGGTTGAGCAGATTAGAAAAAAGAAACTGGGCAACAAGTTTGAGGTAGACAAAGACATTGAAGGAGTATTTACCGGGCGGTATTTGCAAGACCCGTTTGGGACAGGGGACTTGCCCATTTGGATTGCGTCTTTTGTGGTGGCGGATTACGGTGGCGGTTTTGTCACCTGTAGTGCTCATGACGAACGAGACTTTGCGTTCGCAAAGAAATACAATATTCCTCTACGCCCCGTAATGTTTCCGCAAGACAAAGACTTGGCGCAACAGGTGCGTGACCTGGAGGTGTGTTACCACCACGACCCGGAAGGCGTGTTGGAGCAAGCACCAGAGGGGATAGTCGGCATGAAGTGGGGCGAAGCTCGGGAGCCTATTATACGGTATATAGAAGATACTAAAATGGGCACTCGGTCAGTGCAGTACAAAATGCGTGACTGGAGCGTTTCCAGACAGCGGTATTGGGGTGCGCCTATACCTATTATTTACTGCGAACAGTGTGGGCCACAGCTTGTGTCGGACAGCGACTTGCCGGTTGTACTTCCGGAGTTGGATAACTTTCAACCGAGTGGCGATGGACGGAGCGCGCTTGCTCGGGCGACTGATTGGGTAAATGTCCTATGCCCGAAATGTGGTGGCGCGGGTACGCGGGAGACAGACACGCTCGACACATACATTTGTAGTAGCTGGTATTTTTTAAGATACCTAGACCCGCACAATACAGATAAGCCCTTCGATAAACTCACGGCGGACAGGTGGATGCCGGTAGACTTTTATAATGGTGCAGACCACGCCACCGCGCATATGTTATACGCACGGTTTGTAACTCGTTTTTTTCACAAAAAAGGTTTACTGGACACAGCTGAACCGTTCAAAAGATTTTTGTTCAATGGCAAGGTAACAGCCAGTGATGGGCAAATGTTTAGTAAGAGTAAGGGTAATGGCGTGGACCCGTTGGAGATTATTGCTGAACATGGTGCGGACGCGTTGCGCACGTACCTGATGTTCGCGGCGCCGCTTGACCTGTGGGTCAAGTGGGATGCTCAAGGGGTGCCTGGTGCCGGGCGGTTTCTGAACCGAATCTGGTCGCTTGTTCATGAGTTTTTGCAGTCCCCTGAGTCTGTGGCGGAAAATGAAAAGGTTATTCGGTTCGCTCATAAGACTATTAAAAAAGTTACTGCTGACTTGGAAAGTCAGAAATACAACACTGCCATCTCCAGTATGATGGAAATGGTAAACAACTTAAACACTGAAAAGGCTGAGAGCGCTTTTACCGGAACGAGCTCGTGGAGGTTCGCTCTTGAAAGTTTGGTACAGCTAGTCGCGCCGTTCGCGCCGCACATGGCAGATGAACTATGGGAAGTGCTCGGGCATGAAGATAGCGTACAAAAGGACCACTGGCCAGTGCTGGATGAAAGTCTGGTACGCGAGAGTGTGGTAACTTTGGTAGTGCAGGTTAACGGTAAAGTGCGGGGTAAGCTTTCTGTAGCTACTGGTTCTTCTGAGGAAGCGGTCATAGCTATGGCCAAAGAAGATGAAAAAATAAAAGCCGCACTTGGCGGTAGTGAAACAAAGCGAGTAATCTTTGTTCCTGATAAGTTACTGAACTTGGTAGTTTAAAAATTGCCCAAAAAGAACAAGCAACAGTACGCACATGTGTGTGTTGTGCGTGTTCGCCGTAGGCGGACTACGCTGCTTGTTTTGCCAAAACCCTGTTCTGCGCAGCCATTGCCAGTTCGGGGATTTGGTTTTGGGTGATATTGTGTACTTGTTCCAGTATCAATATCGTGGCGTGATGGACATCTTCTGGCCTGCATAGTTTACCGACCCAACCGTTTTTTATTGCTATTTCTGGCTGGTAAACTAAACTCAGAAGTACGTCCACTACAGTATCGTGCCTATGGTCATGTTGTCCCACTTTTATAAGACACATTGTCTTGAAAAGGTTTTCTGAGACATCATAACCATCCATGTTATGGAATGAGCATCGGACTTGCATGTTTTTTCCCTCCTTGTAATTGAACAATCACAAGTTAGTAGGAGTTTGTCAAATTTAAATTACGATTACCTATAATTAAGCCAAAAGAAATAAACCTGGTATACTGAATACATAAGAATTTCAATTAAACAAATAAACATTTAAACATT
>JAHFJI010000048.1 GCA_023245955.1 Candidatus Doudnabacteria bacterium
AAGTTGATTATTAAAAAAGAACAAAACTATTACCAGCAAAAGTGCAAGTGACACACCAATCATAATGCGCCCAAGTTGCCAGGATAGCTTCCTAGCTCCTCGAATATTGTACAGCCCAAGCGTTACAAAAATAAGCAAAATCACCGGCACTGCACTACCCGCCACCAGTAGAAAGTTTTTTAGAACCAGATGGTAGAGCACCGGACCAACTAAGTCCGTAGAGTTTATTCTGGTATAAAAACTAGCCCAGGATGCCACGATGAGCATGACTGCATCTAGCGGCACAGAAAATACGTTAAATAAAAGCTCAGATCGTTTCATTAGGAAAAGTAATTAGTAAGCAGTAATAAGTAATTAGCAAACAGCCATTACAGTCTTATTATACACCGTTTTTGGACTCTTAGTTAACACTAAAAAATCCCCTGAACTAGGGGATTTTTTAGTGTGCCTTGCAAGCTCATAAGCCGAATTCTGTTTCTAAACAATCATCTATCTGGCCCAGGCATTACTGCCGGGCTCAAGCTGCCTACCAAATTTGGCATTGCACTCAAGTAAGGATTTAGCCGTTTCACTCTTCGACTTCGCTCAGAGTCTTACGACCCTTAGTTTATATGAAGATTCTCCGGCATACACCGGAGCCTTTGGCTTTCGCCACCGGCGTCACTGTTCGCACCTCTAGGGTTGCCCCTGACGGGAATTACCCGCTACCATTCTTAATAACTCATATGAGGGTATCAAGTAAGTGTTCGGACTTTCCTCCTCAGATCCTCACCTTACCCTCTCCCAAAGGAGAGGGGGAAGAATTTGAAGCGATTGCTCGACTTGCAAAGAACTCACATATTATACAAAAAATAACCCTAAGAGTCAACTGTAAAATTATCAAAAAAAGAAGAACCCTGGCTAAGTCTTCACATTTTTTTCGCGAGAGATGCTTCGCGAAACTTTTGTGAGAACCGAACCAGGATTCAGCTAGGGGCAAAGGTTAGAAAAATCTTATTGAGCTTTTCAAACTGAAAAGTTCTAAAAAATTTTCATGGCCTTTGCCAATAAATACTTCCTCCTATTAGCCGGGACTGGCCGAGAGCAACTTGCCCCACTTCGCAAAGGTCACCCTCTGGCCAGCCCCATCCGAGAAGCGCTACCGACGGAGCGCTGTCTCAGCTTTTCCGAGCTGATCGGGGGCGATCAAGCGCTCCCCCCCAGGACTCTTGATAGCCACACGCGATCAGCTCGAACTCGAAAAATTTAAAGAGCAAACTCTTGGCCGGCATCCGCTTGGGGATGCTCAGCCGAACGAATCAGGCCAAATGGCCTGAGCATCCACCGGCTTGGAAAAGCCGGCCAAGAATTGCTTTTGCAACAGTTCGGGGTGGTCCACCCCGGAGATGCCTTAACGGGGCTCACGTTGCCCCGAACTGTTGCGTACGTTTCGCAAGGGTGCCTGAACTTCAGGCAAAAATTTTGGAGGAGTACCGCCAAAACTCGTGCCCGAATTGGGCACCCCATCCAGCGACTCACTGGAGATGCATAGTCGCTAGGCGAAAACGTAATGAAAGTATACAATAAAGCACAAAAAAAGCAATACCCATACACGGGCAATGTTTATAATACCCTTAACTAAGCCATATAAATATAAAAAGCTGTCAAAAAGACAGCTTTTTATAATCGTTGAATAAATTTTCTTTCCTCTACCCCCAACCTGCCCTTTGGTCCCGAGCTCATGGTGGAGGGGTCCACTTTAACCTACTTTACCTAACTTCAAAAACCAATGTCACTGTCTGACTTATATCTTGGCTGCCAGGTTCAACACTCGGAGCAATAGCCTCGGCACCTCCGCCACCTATTCCGTAACCTTTGTCCGTCGCATAGGCAATTGGAGGCACGGGATAACTTCCTTCACCGTCCTGCACGCTTACTACTTTACCAAGTTTAATCCCCGCAGCTTCTGCTAACTCACGAGCCTTAACCTTAGCTTTCTCAATCGCAAGTTTTCGTGCTTCTTGTTTAAGCGAATCTGGGTCGTCTATAGTAAACTGACTCCCGTAAACTTGGTTTGCACCATTATCCACCGCGCCGGCCAAAATTTTACCCACTGTATCGCTACCCTTATCTACCCCTCGCACTTTCACGGTAATAGTCTGGTTAGAGTCGTAGCCTACTATATCGTTCCTGCCATTTTGATAATCATACCTTGGGTTAAGGTTTGCAGCGCTAGTAGTAATGTCTTCTTTAGCCACCCCTAGACCTTTTACAAAGCTAGTAATTTTGTTTATGCGCTCTGATGCCAAGTTTTGAGCTTCTTTGGCGTCTTTACCTTGTGCCACTACTCCAAGACTAACTGTGGCCACGTCTGGCACAGCTTTTACTTTACCCTCTCCAGAAACTGAAATAGTATTATCTGCTTTTTTGCCCTTAACAGTTTGCGCAAAACCGTAACCACGCTCCAGAATAATTAACCCAACTAAAATTACTAACAACATTCCGAGTAGCGTAGCCACTCCCCACAAACCTTTTTTCTCTTGACCCATATTTTGCATTTCCATATATATTTTTCTAATTACCTTTTAAGTATACAATATAAGCTAAAATAGGCCAGCCTGCTCTGTGATAGGCTCAACCACTTCCATTGTCTCTAAGTCTGGCTGATTGTTGAGCATGGCAATTATGCACTTACCGACATGATAACCTAGATTAACTGGAACAGCATTCCCGATTTGTTTATATTGCGAAGATACAGACCCAGCAAACTCCCAATCATCTGGAAAAGTTTGTACTCTAGCGTATTCTCGTACTCTTAGAGGCCTGGTTTCCTCTGGATGGCAACGTTCCGTTTGTTTCTGCGCTGGTGCGCAGGTTAAAGTCAGGCTTGGTTCGTCCCAGGACAAACGTCTTGCCATGCCAGTCTTACCACCGCCCATATAAAAAGAGGCACCCATATATTCTTTTTGCAGCTGTTCTGGTAAATTACGCCAATACCCACCTTGCGGTATTAGTTTAAGTATATCTTTCTTTTTTTGTGGATATTCTTGACCTTTTGATTCCGGGCAGTTTGCCAAGGCTTCGCGCATTGAGACCGTATAATCCTTTTCTTTTGGAAACAATATAGGCAGATTTAAATCATTTCTCACCGCCAGTATGACCAATCGCTCTCTTTTCTGTGGCACATCAAGATACTGTGAACGTAAAATTTTATACGCGACTTTATAACCCAAATCTCTCAATACTTTTAAAATAACCTGTAAAGTCCTACCGTTGTCATGCGTTAATAGCCCTCTCACGTTTTCACCCATAGCAATTTTTGGCCGTACTTCTTTGATACACCGGGCAAATTCATAAAATAGCGTACCCCTAGCATCCTCAAAACCCAATTTCTTTCCAGCAAAACTAAATGCTTGACATGGGAATCCGCCTTCTACCACGTCAGCCTTCATTTTGCTGAAATTAAAATTCCGAATGTCCTCCTGCAAAATATTCCATCCAGGTTGATTCTGCTTTAAAGTAGCCACAGCTGCTTTATCTATTTCCAAAAGCATTTTATGTTTTATGCCAGCATTTTCAAACCCCAGCGCGGTGCCACCAGCGCCAGCAAAAAGTTCTATTGCCGTATATTGTGTTTTGGTAGTAGATTTTAATATCTTATATTTGCTGACTGACGCAGCACCCTTTACTTTATTGTGAATCCTTTGGACTTCTTCCAAATTAAAAAGCCGGTAATTCAAATAAGACCTCTGGCCTTTGATAAGCCCTTTTTTATCCCAGCGTCTAATTGTATCCGGAGAAACGCCTATTTGTACTGCGGCGTCAGAAACCGTTAAAAAATTATCCATTTTTTATTTCTCTATTATGACCCATCGCATAATCATAATAACAAATAACCATTGCATAATGCAATGGTTATTTATACACAAGGTAAATTATTCAAAAACTTAATAAATACGCTTAAACAAATCAATAAAAGACTTATCCTTAACAATCTTTGTTTGAGATTTACCCAATACATCTGTAAGTACCTTAGGTAATACTTTATAAAATTTCTCTAGAGCATCGTTATCCCCCGTAGTTAAACCATAAAAACTTTTTCCATCAATAACTCTAATATTGTTATTCTTAGGCCTGTTTTTGTGAGTTCTATTGTCCGATGGTGTGAATGGTTTATTATACACTTTTTTATTCTGCGGAATTATTTCCACATAATACGCAGTAAAACCTCTATAGGCTGGCTTCTTAAGACAAGCCCTTAAGTCATCATATATTGCAACTTCGTGATTACCCTTTGTAGTATTGTATTTGTTTTTAACCTCGGCAATAATTTTCATTTTTTCATTTTTTACGTCAAAAATTCTTCCTTTACCCAGGCTTTTCCAGCCATCAAATGCACCTATTATTTCTTGATGAAAATCACCTAAAGCATTTTGTAGAGTTTTTTGATTCTGCCTTGACCTTTCCTGCTTCATCCATGCGTTTAAACTAATACCTTGCCAAAAAGCATCAAATAGAGCTGAAAATGGATCAACAGAATTCTTGTAAACTCTTTTTTCTTCCTTGAGTAAAGTTAATTTGACTAAGCCAAAAACTTTTTTTACGTGGCCATAAATGCTTTCGTCTGAAATAAAAGCCAATGTTCGTTTTGCCTGTTTTTTCTGCATAAAATTATGTTGACACCACTTACTATAATTTATACTAACACATTTTCGAATTTACCGTTTTGATAAAAAATAAATGGTTTTTTATACTACTTTCTTTTGGCTTAAACAAAACAAGAACCCAGGTTTTCTGGGTTCTTGTTTACTTGATTCTAAATTACTTAATTCTGCGTCTCGCCTACCTCTTCGCCCACTGTGGAGCGCGACGAGCGCGACGGAGACCTGGTTTTTTACGTTCTTTCTTTCGGTCGTCGCGAGTCAGCAGACCATTTTTCTTCAAAACACGTCTTACCTCGTCACCCAGAGTAGAGAGAGCCTGAGAAATCCCATGGCGCACTGCCTGTGCCTGAGCACGGATACCCCCACCATTTACTGTAGCTGTAAAATAATACTGACCATTAAGGCCTGTAAACCGAAAAGCTTGCATAGCTTCATCGCGCAAGAAGCTTTGGGAAAAATACACATCAAACTTTTTCTTGTTTACTACATTTTCACCCTTACCAGAAAAGAGTCTAATGTTAGCAACTGCAGTCTTCCTGCGTCCTGTAGAAAACAAATACTTGCCAGCTGGCACGCTAGTAGTAGACTTAGACGCCTTGGTTTCTACTGGAGCTTCTACTACCACTTCTGCAATTGGAGTTTCTGCGTCGCTTTCCACCGCTACAGCATCCTTCTTAGTCACTCTTGGCTTACGTGGAGCAGTACTACCAGTTTTAGTGGCAGTTTTACGAACAGCAGTCTTCTTTTCTTTAAGTTCTTCGGTCATAAATATTCACTAATGCACCAATCTCACGAATGACACGAAATCCGGATTAGTGGTATTTGTGTGGTTCGTGTATTCGTGGATAATTATTTGTCTTTACTAACAGGATATGTGTGTTCTGTGCCAGCGACAGTTTTCATACGGGCCAACATAGCGTTCCTAAATCTTACCTCGTCTAACATGCTTCGTACAGACTGTCTAAGCACCCATTCAGGTCTACGAACTAGCTCATCCTTTAAGGCAGAAGTTTTTAAGCCACCAAGATAACCGGAGTGCCGGTAAAACTTTTTCTGGTCTAGCTTCCTACCGGTAAACTTAAGCTTGTCTATATTAGTCACCACTACAAAATCTCCACCATCTACGTTTGGTGTAAAGGTACGCTTATGCTTACCGCGAAGCCAGATAGCTACTTGCGTAGCTATGCGGCCCATAGACGCACTTGAAGCGTCTATTTCTCTCCAAGCACGTACTTCTTTTTTTACATGTGTTGTCTTCTGAGGTTTCATAAATTTTCCACTAATACACTAATTTCACGAATTTCACGAAAGCCTAAATAATACATTAGTGGCATTAGTGCAATTCGTGCATTCGTGGATGTTATTCTACAAGCTCCACCACCACGCGAGATAATCCATCTTTAGGATTATTCAGCTTAGTCAGTCGTACATATCCACCAGGTCGTGTCATATACTTTGGACCCAAGACTTCTAAAGTTTTGGCCGTAGCGTTTCTAGTTAAGTCTACTAGTAGCTGCCTTCTTACGTGCAATGTAGGAGTCTTGGCCTTGGTGATTAGTTTCTCTACATATGGCCTAACGGCTCTAGCATTTGCGTAAGTAGTCTCCATGCGCTCATACAGCACCAAAGACGAGGCAAGCGTACGAAGCAACTTCCTACGATGATCTATATTCTTACCGAATTTCTTCTTTTTCTGATGTCTCATAAATATTCACTAATGCACCAATCTCACGAATGACACAAATCCAGGATTAGTGGTATTAGTGTGATTCGTGTATTCGTGGATTTACTCTCTTCCCAGTAATATCATTATTTCTGAAATAGTCTTTTTACCCAAACCCGGTATAGCAAGTATTTCTTCATTGGTTAGAGCTTTCATCTGTTCTACAGTCGTAACCCCATATTTAATCAGTGCATTCTTAGCTCTATTAGATAAACTAACGCTATCTAAATCGCTTTCTGGGGCAGGCTCACTTTCGACTACCTCTGCTTCTTCCCCACTGATCATATCAGGCCCAACTGCTGAGTCTACCTCTTTATGTGTTGCCACTTCTACAGGAGAACTAAATAACATGGTAAAGTGGTCTACTAGTATGTGCGCAGAAATATCTATAGCTTCGCTCCCGGTAAGTGTACCATCCGTCTCTATGTTTAAGGTAAGTTTGTCATAGTTAGTCATTTGTCCAACACGTACATTGGAAACATCAAAAAACACAGACCTAACTGGTGTAAAGATAGCGTCTACTGCAAGCACACCCACCTCGCGATGTTCTACTTCACGAGCTTCAACAGGCACATAGCCACGACCTTGTTCGATAGTCAGCTCCATATCAAATTCTGCATTCTTATTATCTAAAGTAGCAATGTGCAAGTCTTTATTAATCACCTCAACTTGGTCATTACCAGTTATATCCGCAGCCGTTACCTTGCGTTCGCCCTTAGCCTTGAGTGAAAGCTTTACTGGCTCTGCAGAATAAGACTTCACACGTAGTTGCTTCAAATTCAAAATAATTTGCACTACATCTTCAGTAACGTTTGGAACTGTAGAAAATTCATGATCCACAAACCGAATTTTGACTGCAGTTACGGCAGCACCTGGCATACTAGATAATAATACGCGACGAAGAGCGTTACCAACAGTAACGCCGTAACCAGGATGTAATGGCTCCAAGGTTACCAAATACTTATTTTCGCCAATTAGTTCAGTCTTGGCCTGATTGGGAAGAGATATAGCTTCCATAAATATTTTAACGGTTTAAAAAATTAAGAATGAAATACTTGTATGGCTCTGGTAAATCACGCCAGAGTCTAAAAGTTTTCATCACCAACCAAATAAATTAGATTCTACTATAATGTTCCACAATAAGCTGGGTGTTTATCGCCTGCTCCATATCTTCAGTAATAGGCTGGCTTAACACCTTAGCCTTAAAATCTTGTAGCTGAAGATCTAGCCAATCTAGAGGTGTATGCGACTTCATCTTCTCTTTAGCAGTTTGCATGTACTTAGACTTCTGTTTGCTTGCCGGTACCGAAACTATGTCTCCAACCCGAACCGAGTAAGAAGGGATGGTTACCCTTTTGCCGTTTATCTGGAAAAACCCGTGGGATACTAATTGCCTAGCCTGACTACGAGTAGCCGCAAACCCTAACCTATACACTACATTGTCCAGACGAAGTTCTAGAAGTGTAAGCAGGTTCTGACCAGTAACCCCAGCTTGTTTATGAGCCTTCTGGAAATAGTTGAAGAACTGACGTTCTAGAATACCGTATGCAAACTTAGCCTTTTGCTTCTCTTTAAGCTGCAAGCCGAATTCTGAAAGTCTACCCCTGGACTCTGCATGCTGTCCTGGAGGAGCATTGCGACGCCTAAGTACCTTGGCCTGTTTCTCGGTAAAGGCTTGACCAAGTCTACGTGCTTTTTTTCCTTGTGGTCCTGTATATCTCATATCATTATCATGATTATCTACGAAATTACGAACGATTACGAAATTACGAAAGTCCGGGAACTTGCTTAGTACGATTTCGTAAGTTCGTACTAATCCGTAAGTTCGTAGGAGAGAGCATTAGATGCGTCTTACTTTCTTCTTACGTACTCCCCCATGTGGGACAGGAGTAGAATCTTTGATAGTTAAAATATTCATCCCAGAGCTCTGTAAAGCTCTTACAGCAGACTCTCTGCCACTACCTACACCAGTAATGAACACATCAGCCTCTAGCACACCGCGATCTTTAGTCCTTTGTAGCACATCTTCCATAGTTCTTTGACCTGCGTATGGAGTGGACTTCTTGGACCCCTTAAACCCGGCCCGGCCAGCACTGCCCCAAGCTAATACATTACCAGTTTGATCGGTTACGCTAATAATAGTGTTGTTGTAAGTAGAAGTGATGTACACACGGCCCTTGCTCACTTTGCCTTTTTGCTTCTTCTTT
>JAHFJI010000049.1 GCA_023245955.1 Candidatus Doudnabacteria bacterium
TCTAGCAGTGCCGACTACAATCTGAGCAATAATATTTCCGTAGTTGGGCTAGTGGTACAGTCTAACTGTGCTGGTTTTGGCAATACCCCAACCGTGGACTTAAAAATAAATGGCGTAGACGGGCCAGTAACTATTTCAAAGGGGGCTTCCACTACTCTTTCTTGGACTAGCACAAACACAACTACTTGCATGGCACAGGATGGCTGGACCAACAGCACGAGTACTGCTGGTAGTGTCTCTAGCGAACCTGTAGACTCAAACAGATCCTTTACTATAATTTGTACGGGACCAGGGGGTACAGCTACTGATACTGTACGCGTAGAGGTGGGTGGAGCAGGTTGTTGTGGTGGAGGTGGCGGAAATCCTTTCAATTCGCATGTTTATAACAGTAGTACTGTACCAGTAGGAGTAAATATGCAACCTTGTGGAACCATACTCATGACTTGGGACAGACCTACAACAAATGTGGATAGATTTAGAATATATTATTCGGGTGTAAACTTTGAGAATTGGGCAAAACTGAATGAGGTTTCTATTGGTTATGCGACTAGTGGGCCTGGTAATAAGCTACAGTTAGAGTTTTATCCTCCGAATCAAGTGGACATATTTAGGTATAGGCTCTATACGTATTTTCAAGGTGCGGAAACCATGGCTACTAAAGATAGTCTTGGGTCTCCTATCGCACCTGTGAAGTGTGATTCTGGAGCTGGAGATTTGTCTTCTTCCAACAAAGATATAATTAAGATAAGAAATATAGCTTTGTCTTACAATCGGTTGGGTAGTCAGGACTCAAATATTTCGCCTGCGTTACCAATAATAGAAGGTAATACTGTAGAATTTGCCATTAACTTAGTAAATAGTGGTACTACCGATATGGCTGAACCTATTTTGGTAGAAGATGTGATGGCTAACCTAGTACAACCAACAAGTGGTGTGGGATTTGGTCTGGTGGCGGACTGCGTTTCCACCAGCAAATGTAAGTTGGAGTTATTGGGCTATGATGCAACATTCAAGACATTAAGGTTTAAGGTAGTGCCTACTGCAGGTCATAGCTTAGCTCCGGGCGAAGTATGGACAGTAACTTTTACGGCCAAAACTCAGGCACCAAGTAACAGGCGGAATCAGCCATTCCGTTTTCAGAATAAGGCCTATGTCAATGGTTTAAGTGGGCCATTATTAACTACGCCAAATATCTTGGTTTTACCAGTAGGAGCTCCAAGTATAGAGGAGATACAGTGAAGTAAATCATAATGAAGTAGGTAAGAATTAAGTAAACAAGAATTACGAATTAGGTTTAGTGGATAGCATAACCTTTGAGTAAGCTTAGAGAGATATAAAAATATGCTGCAAAAAAGTTCAGAAGCAGAAAAGGATGTAGAGCAAGATGTAAAAGTAATTATGGAGACTCTAGAGTCGGATGTGTTGTCGGACGCATCCGAAAAACCACTTAGCGAGCTAAAACTAGTAAAGCGGGCGATGCGTGTAGCACATTATAGTGTGGTCGTGTGTTTACTTGCGGTTATGTTGTTTGCCTGGGTTTCTAGTTATTACGTAATAAATTTAGAAACGAAGTTTAGTCAGAGCTCTGCAGAGATGTTCGCCCAATTAAATGGACGTATAGGCAAGATAGAAGCAGTAACTAGACCTGCTCCGCAGGTACCTAAATTTGCTAATTTTCAAGTGCCAGATGGTGCTCCAAGATTGGGTAGTGCAGATGCCCAGGTAACCGTGGTAGAGTTCGCAGATTTTCAGTGTCCATTTTGTTCTAGATTTCAACAACTGGTCTACCCACAACTTAAGGCCGAATATGTAGATACGGGCAAGGCCTCCTTTGTCTATCAAGACTTTGCTTTTCTTGGAGAAGAGTCTAAATTATCTGGGCAGGCGGCCAAATGTGCTAGCGAACAGGGCAAATTTTGGGAGTATCACGATTATTTGTTTAGCCATCAAAAAGGTGAAAATGAAGGTGCTTTTTCTGTTAAGAATTTAAAAACTTTCGCCAGAAACTTAAAACTTAATTACTCGGATTTTGGTGCTTGCTTGGATTCGGGTAAATATGCAACGGTAGTAGATGCAGAAACAAAGTCCGGAAGGGATATAGGGGTGACCGGCACTCCTACTGTATTGGTGAACGGCAAAGTAATGGTTGGTGCTCAACCGTATGCTTCTTTTAAGCAGGCTATAGATGAAGCTTTGGCAAAATAACAACTTAACAAATAAACAATTTAACATATGCTAGTTTTTTATTTAATTGTTATTTTGTTAAATTGTTATATTTGAATGGCTGTTGACACTTCGTTTGTGTGTGTTATGCTTATATTACAAAATATCTTAGGAGAGAAACAAAAGTAATTTATTAAATAAATCTATGAGTAATAAGTTTTTATGGGTTATGGGTTTTATAGTTGTAATTGTTTTAGCCTCATTGGGTGTGTACTACGTGTATAGTAATAAAGTGCCTACTACGGGCAAGGCTTCAGTTAAGCAAAATGCAGACACGACTCAAACTACAAAAGATACTGGTACAAAACCAGTCTCGGATAAGAAGGGGATAAAACGGTTTGAGCTTAAGGCTGCTAGCGGGGTAAATATTACTGGGGATGGATCAATTACTCTAAAGCCCGACCTAACTTCTATGGCTGTCCGTTTAGTGACGGCTCCGGACTTAGCTAAAGACCAAAAATATGAAGTTTATGTTCAGCTAGATGCGGGGAGCCCTATCTACGCTGGCGAAATGTTTGCTACTGGTGGAAAGTATGAGAGGTTCTTATGGGGTGGAGCTGGTAAAACCGAGTGGTATAGCGCTAAGAAAATTATGGTAACAAAGCGTGCGTCTACAGAGGCGAAACCTGGCACGATAGTGGCAGAAGCGGTATTGCCCGCACAAGGTGAGTCTATTACTCAGTAGACTGGGTACTAAGTTTTTGTTCACATAAAAAGAGAGCACCATAGCTTTTCGCTTGGCGCTCTTTTAAGTTGTATGTGTGCGTATGGATTATTCCATACGCTTTAGTACTTGGAGGTACAAGTGTTCCACAATCTGCTCTTGAGTTGGTCCAGACTTGGCGTAGTGGTCTAAACCAGGCGCAGAGTTTATTTCCAGAATCCAGAAAGTCTCTGGTTTCTGGCTTATGTCTCCTTGCACCATGAGGTCCACTCCGCAAAGACGCAAGCCCATGTCCTGTGTTAAGTTCACAGCCAGTCTTTTGAAGCTTGGGTGCACTAAGTTTGTAACGTCAACAGAGTCTCCTCCGGTGGAAAGGTTTGCGTTGTCTAGCAGGAACACTTGTTGTTCTTTGGCTGGAACTGAACGCATGCTCAAACCTTGATGTTTCAGCTTAGTGGCCATGCGTGGGTCGTTAGTCCGAATTTGGGTGTCTCTGCCTTCCAGCTTAAACCGGTGTTGTTTGGCCTTGAGCAATTGCAGGATGTTGGACTTGCCGTTACCTACAACGCTTAGGGGTATGCGTTCATACGCAGAAAGCACTTTGTTATCAAGTACTACCAAGCGGTAGTCTTTGCCTTGTACTGGGGTTTGCACTAGCGCCACTCGGTCTACCCGAAAAATAGCTTTCATGGCACGGTAGAACTCCACTCTGTTGTGAACAAGGGTTACGCCAGAACCCTGACTTCCACTATTTGGTTTTACAACCACCGGAAAGCCTAGTCTTTGTGCGTACCTGTAAGCGTCGTTTATTTTTCTGCCACGCACGCCAATAGTTTTAGTCCATGTATCGCTAAAGAAGGTTTTGCTGCCAGGTACTATTGGGTAACCTAGAGCATCCATGAAATAATTTGCGTAGTCTTTGTCTTTGGCGATTTCAGAACTACCCATGTGGTTTAGGTCTAGCGTGTTGTACCTAAAATAACAGCGCTTTCCACTTCTAAAAGTGATTTGTCCGGCAATCTTCCATTCCGGTTCAAGCATCACGGTGGCTCCAATTCGTGGCGCAATCTTTTGTAAAATGCGCCCAAGCATGAACGATTCTTTCTTTCTTTTCTTTGACATTTTCTCTACTCCTTTGGATTGTGTAAAAGTTTTGCTAGTCTATAGTTAGTAGGTTAAGTTACTAACCGGAGCAAGCTGTACGTATAGTTGCTTTCGTCAAGAGTACCTTTTTTTACATGGTTTGTCTAGGTACCAAATATTTTAAGATATGAGTAGATTTAGCGAGTATTACAAAGCAGTTAGTTATATCCATGCATTGTCTTCGATGCCTATGAAAGGTAATCATATGGTAGATCGGAAGAAGCCAAGTGTTTACTTGAAGCGTATGAGATATTTTTTGGGGCTGTTGGGAAACCCAGATAGAGGCATGAAATATATACATATTACTGGTACGGCAGGTAAGGGTACAGTGGCTGGTATGGTGCATAGGATGCTGGTAAAGTCCGGCAGGCAAGCTGGTCTTTTTACCTCACCATCAGTTACAACTGAAATTGAGAAGATACAAGTTGGCAATATGTACATCTCTCCTTCTGAATTTGTAAAGATAGTCAATTATTTAAAACCTTTGATTAAGAAAGCCCATGAGCATGGGCCATACGGCAGGCCGTCTACCTTTGAAATATATTTGGCCGTAGCTTTTATCTACTTTAAACAACAAAAGTGTGAATGGATAGTTTTGGAAGTGGGACTTGGTGGTAGGTATGATGCTACCAATGTTATCGAAAAACCTATTATAACTGCGATAACAAACATAGGTTTGGATCATACGGAAATTCTTGGTAAGACCTTAGGGCGTATAGCATATGACAAAGCAGGGATTATTAAGCGGGGTGCTCTATTCTTTACTACAGAAAGTAGAGCTTCGCTAATAAAGGTATTTGAAAGAGTAGCTGGCCAGAAAAATGTGGTGGTGCAAAAGCTCGATGGAAAGAGTTTTTATCAGGATAATAATAAAGCTCTAGCTCGCGCTATCGTTGGGAGTATTGGAATGGGTTTCGTTAGTAACTTAGGAGACATGCGCCTACCATGTCGTTTTGAGATTATGCAACATAAGCCCTTGGTTATACTTGATGGCGCGCATAACAGCTCTAAAATTAAAACTACTATAGTCAATTTAAAACGTCTTAAATATAGGCGACTATACTTAATTATTGCAATTGCACAAAATAAAGACTACAAAGGCATATTAAGGCAAATAGCGCCTTTAGCTAATTATATATTTGTTACGCAGTTTACAAATAAAGATAGGGTCTGTGTGAGCCCAAGTGAGTTGTTAACGTGTTCTAAAACCTGTACGAAAAAAGGTGTTATAGGAAAAATATTTATGGATCCACGTAAAGCCTTAGTTACAGCACTGAAAGAGGCGGAGCCAACTGACCTTATTTTAGCCACAGGTTCTTTTTTTCTGGCAGGTGCTTTAAGAGCCCAATGGTTTAGTGAGGAGTGGGTATTAAAACATAGAAAATCTTTTCTAGATGTATCTCGTTCCTAACCTGTTTATAGATACCTTTTTGCCTAAAACGTAGGGATTTTGTATACTGCCTGTATGTTAACCAAAGAAGAAGTAGTGAAATTAGCTACTTTGGCAAGAATTGAGCTAACTGAGACAGAAGTGGAAAAGTTCCAGCGTGAACTGTCCACTGTTTTGGATTATGTGGAAGAGTTGCAGCAGGTGAATATAGACGGTGTCGAAGAAGTCTCTCAGGTAACAGGTCTGGTAAATGTACAGCGGTCTGACGTAGCTGTTCTGGCCAGCAATGTAGATGCTATTAAGGGCCAGGCTCCGGAACTAAAAGACGGCTACTATAAGGTAAAAGCAATATTATAGGAGGTAGTAATTAGTAATAAGTAATTAGAAAAGAAGCGCAGTTTGTTTGTTCTTATTACTTGTTACTAATTACTTACTACTAACCATGAACTTTGAACATTTAGAACTCTCAGAATTACGTAAACTTTTAGATACTAAACAAGTCACTTCAGTACAGCTGACTGAGTATTTTTTGGCGCGTATAGAAAAGTTAAATCCAGAATTAAACGCGTTTATAACAGTTTGTCGAGATGAGGCGCTCGCAGAAGCACGGGTTGCGGATGACTACATTAACTCACCAGGCGACAATCCATTTTTGTGTGGGATTCCATTTGCGGCCAAAGACCTTTTCAATACAAAAGGTGTGCGCACAACAGCATCTTCTAAAATATTAGATAATTACATATCACCTTACGACTCCACAGTTATAGCTAAATTAAGAGAACAGAAAGCAGTTCTAATTGGTAAGACTAACTTGGACCAGTTTGCACATGGATCTTCTACCGAGACGTCTTTTTATGGTGCTACTAAGAACCCATGGGATGTGTTACGTATTCCAGGGGGTAGCTCTGGGGGTAGCGCGGCTGCGGTGGCCGCTGGTATGGTACCTTGGGCACTCGGCACGGAAACTGGCGGGAGTATTCGCCAACCTTCTAGCTTGTGTGGAGTAAGTGGCTGGAAACCAACTTACGGTCGCGTTTCAAGGTACGGTGTTATTGCTATGGCTAGTAGTCTCGACAGTCCGGGAGCCCACGCTGGGTCTGTCGCTGACTTAATTAATCTTGCCAACGTTATTTCTGGCCAAGACCCAAAAGATAGTACAACAGGGGATAAGATTGCAGATTTTAGATTGCAGATTGCAGATTTAAAAGGAATAAGAGTAGGAGTACCGAGACAATACTTCGTAGAAGGGATGCAGGAAGAGGTTAAACAGAGAGTATTGGAAGCTACTAAGGAGCTAGCGCGTCTTGGTGCAGAGCTTGTGGAAGTGGACTTGCCACACACAAAATATGGCTCACTTGTGTACGCTATAGTTGCTCCAGCGGAGATAGCTTCAAATCTTTCTCGTTATGATGGGATTCGTTATGGGCATGTTACTGGTGACGCTAAGAGCTTGCTTGAAGTGTATGAGAAGTCTCGCGCCGAAGGCTTTGGGGACGAGGCGAAGCGTAGAATTATGACTGGGACTTATGTGCTTAGTGCCGGCTACTACGATGCTTATTACAAGCGTGCACAAAAAGTGCGAAGACTTATAATAGACGAATTTGCCGAAGTATTTAAGCAGGTAGATGTGCTAGTTGCGCCTTCTAGTCCAAACGTTGCTGTGAAGCTAGGTAAGGCCGCAGATGACCCACTGTTTAGTTATATTGCCGATCAGCTTAATATCCCGTCTAGTCTTGCAGGGCTTCCTGCATTATCTATTCCTTGTGGGTTTGTAAGACCTCAAGACGGTGAGACACCTTCTATGGATGGCTTGCCAGTAGGCATGCAAATAATTGGTCCGCAGTGGGGTGAACAAAAAGTTTTTGATGTAGGTCTTGCTTATCAAGCAAATACTGACTGGCATAAAAAATATCCAAATTTATGATTAATCAAGACACACACCCTATTCAAGGAATATGGAAAAAGATTTTGGAAATTGGATAGAGTTAAAATCCCAACTTCATTTTACAAAAGCTCCTGTATTTTTTAAGGAGCGAGAGATTTGGTGGTGTTCTGTTGGTTGTAATGTGGGGGAAGAAGTGGAAGGAAAAAGTCGGTTATTTTCTAGGCCTGTTTTAATTATCAAAAAATTAACTCGTTACTCCTTCCTAGGGTTGCCTACTACCACTGCTAATAAACAAGGCTCGTGGTATGTACCAATTAGTTATGGGAGTGTGAACGTGTTGGTCATGCTTAATCAAGTACGGGTATTCTCTTCTAAAAGATTGTCAACGAAATTAAGTACATTAGATACCGCAGATTTTAAGCGCGTAAAAGAGGAATTTTTGAAATTTCTTCAATAAAAAAATGTTTCCCGCTCCATTACTGAAGCGGGACCGTGGCTAATGCCAAATGTAACTGAATTATATACCTAATAATTGAATTTGTCAAGAGCGATTTTAAAAAAGTTGTATGCATTTACCTAAATATTTTTTATTATTTTAAATTTTATGTCATCAGAAGATTCAAATTTGTATCGTCCTGTAATCGGACTAGAAGTCCACATTCAACTGAAGACTCAGTCGAAGATGTTTAGTAGTGCGCCAAATAAGTTGGACATGAAGCAGCCGAACCTGAATATAGACGAAGTTGTTACGGCCCAGCCGGGGAGTTTGCCGGTGGCAAACAAAGAAGCTATTCGCTTAGCGGCGAAGATGGGCTTGGCTTTGAACTGTACTATAGATGAGTGGAGTAAGTTTGACCGAAAGCATTACTTTTACCCGGACTTACCAAAGGGGTACCAAATATCGCAGTTGGATCAGCCGATTGCAAAAGAAGGGTATGTTGATATTGAAATTTCCAATATTGAATCTGGTGGTGTAGGGGCGAGCTTTAGCCGCCCGATATCATCGGAGGCGGGCGAGCAAGCTCAGCCCCTACAATCAGGAAAACGCACTAAACGCATACTTATCCAACGAGCGCATTTGGAAGAGGATGCGGCGAA
>JAHFJI010000050.1 GCA_023245955.1 Candidatus Doudnabacteria bacterium
GCCTTTATGCAGTCCATTTGTCCTTCTACCAAGGCCAAATAATCCTGGACACGGATAGCTGTACGAGCTTGGTAGAGTCCAAACAAGACCCGACTCTTGCTGTAAACCGGACTCTCTGGGCTGTTTATGTATTTAGCCACGTCTAAGTCTTCTAAAATTCTGGCCGAGAACCCTACTACCTGCCCAGCAAAGTCTAATATAGGAAAAGTAATGCGTCCCCTGAATCTGTCGTAAGTGCCACGAGCCGACTGTCCAGACACCCCAGCCAAAACTAAATCTTGTGTACGCGCGCCTTTCCCTAAAAGCGATTTCTCCAACAACTGATAATCATCTGGCGCATAGCCAATCTGCCAAGTGTCTATAGTCTCCTTGGTTAACCCACGCTTTTCTAAATACCCTAGTGCCTTGACTCCTGCCCGAGAAAGTAATATCTGGTTATAAAACTTGGTAGCAAAGCTGTTTACCCGGTACACTCGCTCCCTCGCTTCTCTTTGTCTAGCCTCTTCTGCGCTACTCCCCGGTACTCTTTCTGGCAAGACTACTCCAGCCTTATCTGCTAAAACTTTTAAAGCTTCGGGAAACTCTAGGTGCTCATACTTCTGCACAAAGGAAAACACATCCCCACCCTCACCACAACCAAAACAGTGCCAAATCTGCCGACTTGGATTTACGTTAAAACTTGGACTTTTCTCATTATGAAAAGGGCAATTGGCTTTCCAGTTAACACCAGCGCGTTTTAACTGAATATACGAGCCAACCACATCCACAATATCCAATTTATCCTTTATATCTTGTACTACGCGATCCGCCATAATCATTCCGCCTGTCATTCCCGCGCCCTGTCCGACGTAGCTTTATGCGAAGTTGGAAGGTGGGAATCAAGTATTTATCTGCAATGCTATAAGACTACTGTAACCGAAAAGCACCCTATCTAGCAACCTCGACAAGTATCCTCCGGAATGATAAAATAACCAAGTATTTTCCCCCCTATTTGAGCCCGAATTAGTAAATTTGTGTATTGTTGATGGAGAGGTCGCATAGCCCCAAAGGGGACCCTTCGGGTTGGTCGAATGTATAAGGCCAAAATGTAACCATTTTTCGCTATCTGATGTACTATGTGTATATATTAAAAAGCACATTATACAACCGGTATTATATCGGTAGTTCAAGCGACTGCGAAAAAAGATTAGCAGAACACAATGCCGGTTCAACTAAGTCCACAAAACCATATAGGCCATGGATACTAATATATACTGAAACTCACGTAACAAAAGAATCAGCCTGTAAACGAGAATGGCACCTAAAACACCCAAAAGGGTATCTAGACAAGCTAGAAATACTACGAAAAATAAATAAAATATAGTGCTTATCATCTATTGAGGGAAGCGTCGCATAGTGGTCGAGTGCGCGGGCTTGGAAAGCTCGTGAACCTTCACCGGTTCCAAGGGTTCGAATCCCTTCGCTTCCGCCAAAAGATGGTAAAGATATGACGACTGAAACTAAAAATGACACAATATAACAAGCTCATTCGTGATAAAATTCCAGAAATAATGAGTGCTAAGAGCGTAGGGTATAAAACACATACACTCAGTGAAAGCGAGTTTAAACTTGCACTCCTGCACAAGCTAATAGAAGAAGCTACGGAAGCCTTAGAAGCCAGTAATGACACACACAGCCTTACTGCAGAGCTTGCAGATGTACTAGAAGTTGTGGACACCATAATTACCTCCCAGAACCTAAGCAAGACAGACATTGAAAAAGTAAAAGCCGACAAGTACTTAAGCCACGGCGGATTTGAGAAAAGAATATTCCTAGAGTCCACTAATTAAACTTTTTAACAGAAAAACCTAAACTAAAATGTTTTGTCATCCCGTGCCCCGACACGGGATCCAGGCTATATCTAAAAGCTCAAAAGTAGTTTTTAATACATAGATGCTAAGTATAATAATGCTAAAACAACTATTTGAAATTTTAAAGTTCCCTTTGCTAGTACTTGTAGCGCACGTACTGGCCACAGTGCTAAACTGGTACGCCATAGACTATTTTGATAAGCTCATGCACACGCTTGGTGGCATGAGTATTGCCGTGAGCGCGTTTAGCACATATACCCTACTCCATAAAAGAAAATGGGTTGGCACCAACCACTCACTAGTAGTGGCAGTAACAGTAGTTGCTGTTGTGGTGTTTGCAGCCGTTGCCTGGGAGTGGATGGAGTTTCTCATAGACACGTTTGCCGGCTCTCGCATGCAAATATCTCTCACAGACACCATGGGCGATCTCCTGGCCGGCACCCTTGGCGGCACCCTTATAAGCCTCACCCGTCTCCTTTTACCTAAAAAATAATTTATTCTAAAAGTTCCTCCCTATGTGACAACTTTTAGACAAAACTATTCACCGTTAAACAATTATACCTCACCTAACCTCTCCTATATTAGAAGAGGGACAGGAACGAAACACAGCCCTTACTACATGTAAAGGCTGCGTTTTATGTTTTGTGCTTATTACTAATTACTCCTTACTTATTACTACTAAGCCACCACTTTCATCTCTACGATGTTTATGCGAGAACCAGTTGGCCTGCCAGCTACTACCACTACCCTGTCACCTTTTTTAACAAACCCAGCTTTTTTTACTTCGTCTACTGCATGATCAAGTAAGGCTGTAGGGTCTTTATACCACTTCTTAGCCACTGGTTGTACACCCCAAAGCAAGGCCATTTGACGGCAGACTGAAGGGTTAGTAGAAAGCACGTAGACCGGTGCATGCGGGCGCTGCTGAGACATAAACCGGCCTGTAAAGCCACTCTCGGTTACGCTAATAATAGCATCCGCCCCTACTCCATGGGCTAAGTCACAAGCACTACCTGCTATAGCCGAAGCGTGTACTTCGTCTGGCTCACCCATAAACAAGCACTCTTCGGCCATAAACTCCGAAGCCTCTACATCACGAATGATCTCTGCCATAGTCTGCACACACTCCAGTGGGTAGCTTCCAGTAGAAGTCTCGCCAGAGAGCATTACAGCATCAGCTCTGTCTATTACCGCATTGGCCACGTCACTCACTTCTGCACGGGTCGGACGCGGGTTATGAATCATGGAGTCTAACATCTGAGTCGCTACAATCACTGGTTTGGCTACTTCTAAGGACTTACGAATAATAGTCTTCTGAATCACTGGCACGCGTGCAGCTGGTAGCTCCACGCCAAGGTCTCCCCTGGCCACCATGACAGCATCCGTTTCTGCTAAAATCTCATCAAAACGCTCTACAGCGCTGGGGATCTCAATTTTCACCATTACCTTTGGCATGGTAAAACCCTTTGGTAAGTACTTCTTCATAAGCTGTTTTAGGTTGATCACATCCTCTGGACCCCGCACAAAAGAGAGTGCCATATAGTCCACATCCTGTTTAAGCGAAAACTTCAAGTCATCCATGTCCTTGTCTGTCATGATCGGAAAAGTAGTGTGGGTGTCTGGCATGTTTATGCCCTTACGAGCCCGGACTGCGTCACCGTTTACCACTTCGCAATATATTTTGCCTTTTGTCTTGCCGCTTGTAGGAACTACTTTCAAAATTTTAAATTCTATTAATCCGTCCTCTATAAGCAAACGCTCACCAGGTTTAACCGATGTAGTAATATCAAAATCCATGTTAAAATCCTCGCCTATAGTAATCTTCTGGCCAGGCTTAATTGGGATAGGCGCGTCAATACTCCCCACACGGATCTTAGGCCCCTGCAAGTCTGCAAGTATGGCCACGGGCACACCTAGTTTTTTGCTTACCGCTTTCACATTATTGATACTAAACAAGTTACTCTCGTGCGTGCCGTGAGAAAAGTTAATTCTGGCTACGTTTAAACCAGCTTGTACCATGCGGATCAAGACCGGAATGGCGTTAGATGCAGGCCCAATAGTTGCGACAATTTTCGTTCGTTTTAGCATAGTTTTGTAAGTTTATAAGAGCAGTATAGCATGTATCATAAAACCAATAAAACTACCCCCGAGTCTACGAGAGTAGTTTTATGGCTTATACTCACTAGCGCACAAGTGCGCTCATGTAAGAAAGTGTATCTTGAGTAAAGGTTAGCACAACCAAGACCATAGACACACCTGCAAAAGATACGAAACCTGTACCTATCGCCGCGTGTAACGGCGAAAAAAATACATCGTGGACAAACCCCGCTAGTTCGTCTAGCTCTGTACCCTCAAAGCTTTTCGCATCAAAAAGCCTTAGCGTATTACTCATATAAGTATTTATTTCTGTACCGCCATGGCGGTACTCTACTTTTGTTTTTGTTTCTCCGACGATTCGCACACGTGCGAAATGAATCAGATATGCATATTATAGCACAGAATAAATACTTTTGCAAACGAGAAAATTTATTTTATATTTTTATAGATGAAGGCCCTGTGGCCACTACTAAATAAAACTTCCTCGGTAAATTTTAAATTTGGAAGTCCAAAGTCATAAAGTTTATGAGGTTTGTAAAGTTCACATATCTAGGCCAGAGACAAAAAGAAAAGACCTTCCTGCTTGGAAGGTCTTTTCATAAACGGGCAACTACCTACTTTCCCACCGGCTAAACCGGAGTATCATCGGCACGAGTAGTTTTGACGACTTAGTTCGGGATGGAATAAGGTCGAACCCCACCGTAAATGTCACCCGAAGAAAACTTTACACTAAAGTTATGAAAAATTTTCTTCGAGCGGCCAAAGCTTTAGAACTGCATGGCTACACTAAAGTTTGCAGAAACAATGTAGCACACTACAAGCATGACTACAAATGAAGCAAATAATAAGCTAAATTTAAAAGCTACGTTCATACACAGTTAAAAACAACTTATTTTACACAGCAAACTGAAAATGGACAAATGACACATGCAAGCGTACATGACTAGTGCTAACTGCACTAGTTTTAAGTCACCAAATACTAGTCAACATTTCCCTACCGAAGTAGGGTAATAAATACAATAAACTTTCGGTTGATTAGTACAGCTCGGCTGAACACATTACTGTGCTTACACCTGCTGCCTATAGAAATCAGTACTCAGCTCACAGCTCGTTGTAACAAGTATTGCTACTCATTACTTCTTACTATTTACTAATTACTAATTTATAATACGCGGTCGTCTTCCGCGAACCTTTCGCCCAGATAAATCTGGACAACGAAACCTAGTCTTGTGGACAGCTTCGCGCTTATATGCTTTCAGCGCTTATCTAAACTGGACCTAGCTACCCCGCCATGCCCTTGAAAGGACAACGGGTACACCAGAGGTCCATGCATCTCGGTCCTCTCGTACTAGAAATGCGACCACTCAAGTTTCGTACACCCACAGCAGATAAGGACCAACAATTTTGTTACTTTGCCATACCGTATCTATTACTTCAGTTGCGCTACGGCGCCTAAATATTTCTACTTAGATCTATATGTCACCATATAGTTCGGACTCTATCTTTAGCTACGTATCCCAGCGGTTCATCTGGTCTTCTTACATTGCGTAAGAATGATACTTTTAGCATGTCTGGCGTATAGTCTCTACGGGTTCTCCAATTTACATTGAAGTCTTCCCTCGGTATTGTCTGTGTTTTCTACCACAGAGTTTCACCGATTTAGCCAAATTTATAGACAGCATGGTTTTCCTTTTACTGTCTCACGACGTTTTGAACCCAGCTCGCGTACCACTTTAATAGGCGAACAGCCTAACCCTTGGGAGCTTCTTCACCCCCAGGACGTGATGAGCCGACATCGAGGTGCCAAACCCCCTCGTCTATGTGGACTATTGGAGAGGATCAGCCTGTTATCCCTAGAGTAACTTTTATCCGTTGGGCTTTGCGTCTTCCACTCGAACGCATCGGATCACTAACTTCTACTTTCGTACCTGCGCGAGTTGCCACTCTTGCAGTCAAGCAGGCTTATGCGTTTGCACTACCAGCATGATTTCCATCCATGCCTAGCCTACCTTAATAAACGCCTCCGTTACCATTTAGGCAATTATGTTACCTTAATCTTGTATTCCATTGAAGGAATAATGAACGGTTTTATAAGAGTAATAAACTTATCTACTTCAGACGAAGGAATATACAATTGTTTTCCTTCTCTCTGATTTCTTAAAGTAGTTGCGATATTAAATTTCTTTAATAACATTTCCTGGAGTCTTCGTAAATCTTGTGCGTTAAAGCCCTGCGTATTCATAATACGAGCGCAATTAGCTTTCAATTTCAACGACCCATCGTCCATAAACCAAATGGCGATTGATAAAGGGGTAACTAATTTTGATATAAATTTCGGTACAACTTTTTTACCGTTCGGGTAAAAGAGTTGCCCATAAAATCGCATAGCGCCACTGCTTACCGTAGAAAACCAATACTTTTGGTACAGTTTTCCTTTTACCTGTTGCTGTTTAACTTGCGGCTTGGTTAAAACTAAATTATTAAATTTAGCAAATAACCAGTACACATAGTCTTGTTGGTTTATAGAATGTTCTACTTTAAGACGAAAAGTTCTACCCTTATTCTGAGTTTCCAGGTGTCCATCGCCAAGCAAAGTTCCAACAAGAATATCTCGTTGTTCGTCTGTCAGCTTAATAGACTCTGCAAAACTTTTTACTTCGTTACTGTTCATAGATTTAAGTATCTATTAATAATTAAATTAATAGATTCTGCATGTCGCCATGCAGTTCAGACTATATCATCATCATTTTACCATAATTCTAGAACTGGCTAGAAATTAATCATATAAAAATGATAGTAAATTGATGCCAAGCGTGTAGTCGTTGAGGGGTCATTTTAGTTAAAACTAAAAGACTTCCCTGCTGGTTGACTGCGTTTAAGATTTTTTACTCTCGATAACCGTGAGTATCTTAAACACTACATTCATTTAAGAAACAGTTCGTTCCAGCATACAGCTTAGTTTGCTTCTAATGTTTCCATTAGAACGCCCCTGTAGATATTCTTCTCCAATAAATATTGGAGCGTAACGGTAATTGAATATCTACGTCAAGGCAACCGCCCCAGTTAAACTACCCACGAGTCACTGTCTCAAATCAGGTTAGAATTTGGTTAGAAAATTCGTCTGTGCAGAGTGGTATTTCATATTTCGACTCCGCTACTCCCGGAAGAGTAGCCTCAAAGTCTCCCACCTATTCTAAGCAACAAAAATAAAGTTTCAATGACACGCTATAGTAAAGCTTCATAGGGTCTTTCCGTCTTGCTGCGGGTAGACGGCATCTTTACCGCCACTGTAAGTTCATCGGGATGTTCGTTAAGACAGTCCTCTACTCGTTATGCCATTCGTGCGGGTCGCAACTTACGCGACAAGGAATTTCGCTACCATAGGACAGTTATAGTTACTGCCGGCGTTCATCAGGGCTTGGCCCCCGATCTTGCGACAAGGGGTTTAACCTTCTGACACTGGCCAGGCATCAGCCCGTATACATCAGCTTGCGCTTTAGCACGGACCTAAGTTTTTGGTAAACAGTCGGGAGAGGTCTTTCGCTGCGACCCCGATTATTCATCGGGGTAAGGTATATACCTAAGGTACACCTGCTATTTTGCCGAGTTCCTTAACGAACATTGGCCCGGACGCCTTGGGATTCTCTCCCCATCCACCTGTGTCGGTTTGCGGTACGGACACCATAACACCTGACTACGACGCTTTTCTTGGCACCTTGGTTCATGCAAATTCCCCTTGCGAGGTTTCTCCATGCGTTCGAGTTTACAATACTATTTCCAATCTCTTGCGAGGTATGAAAATAGCACATAGGGTCTGCGGATTTACCTACAAACCCACCCTACAGCGCACAGCGACAGACATACTCACAGCCTGCTCGTACTACCATGATGCGTCCCGCCTTAGATAATGTTACGGTGGTTACGGAATATCAACCGTATTTTCCATCGGATGGACCCCTTGGGGCCCACTCTTAGGATCGACTAACCCAGGGACGACGATCGTTGCCCTGGAAACCTTGGATATTCGGCGAAGAGGATTCTCACCTCTATATATATTACTTATTCCAACATTCTTACTTGTGTGCTGTCCACTGGCCCTTACGGATCCAGCTTCAACCTACACACAACACTCCTCTACCGCCATGCAGACGAATCTACATGACCCGCGTCTTCGGTACCAAGCTTAGCCCCTATATATTTTCGGCGCAGGATCGCTTGACCAGTGAGCTGTTACGCTTTCTTTAAAGGATGGCTGCTTCTAAGCCAACCTCCTGGTTGTATG
>JAHFJI010000051.1 GCA_023245955.1 Candidatus Doudnabacteria bacterium
GAGATAGCTTAAGCTGTCCACCTACTACTCTAGCGGATACGTCTTCCACATCCCGGGTCTTCCCCGTTATTTCCAACTTATAGTCGGGAGCTTCCTTCACCACTACATGCATAGCGTTGGCTACGTCCACCTGACTAAAATCTTTTAGGGCAATAGTTTTAGTCGTGGTCTTAAAGTACGGACTAGTTTGCCTTATGCTCTCTACCTCTGGTGCCAACCTTACTCCTGTATTCAGCAGTAATATGAGCGCTACCACCCAAAGACCTAGAAGCGAAAAACCAGGTAGTCTCTTTAAGGCTGTTTTCTTGGTTATCATGCTGGTACCCAAAAGCAGTAGTAGGAGTAGCGGGACAAAAACCACAAAGAATGCACTCACCAAGCCCACATAGTACCAAACCCCAGTTGTTAACGCCTCAAACGGAAACTCTACATATGGCGAGTTTATATTAAGCGCCAAGCTCACCACAGAGACTATTAACACCACCATACCCACGGTAGCCACTAAACTAATGCACGCACCTACAATACCAAAAACAACCTTAAATACCTTTACTAGTACATGCCCTAGTTTATTACCCAAACTACCAGTAGCCCGACCTAAATTTTCTGCTCCCCTAGCTACAGTAGAAGTTAAGTTAGACCGATCTTTGTTCTTGGCTTCGGCCACTCGCTCCTTAATAATGCTTTCCAAGTTAGCTAGGTTGACTTTTTCCCCCCGCATCTGCATTTTCTCTATTTCGGATTTCGCTTCTGGTAATACTATCCATAGAATAATGTACACGGCAAAACCAAACCCACCAGCCAAAAGGGACAGCCCAAAAATTAGCCTTAGCCATACTGGATCCAGACCCAAGTAATTAGCTAAGCCACTAGCCACACCAGCTATAACCACATCTTCGTTGCTCCTGTATAACTTTTTGCCAAAGTGCCCTGTACTGGACTCTGCAGAAGTCTTTTCCTCACTACTACCAGTACCAAACTGTTCCGGTGTACCCATGTTACTTATAAGTCTATGTACATCTGGCAGAGTAACTATTTTACCTTCACCTGGCACAACTACTAATTGCTCTGCCAGCCTAGACTCTATGTCACTCACTATTTCCACCGACTCCGGCAAGACTGAAAAGTGTAGTTTCACTTTCTGTAAGTATTCATCCAGCAACTGGTACGCATCCTCCTCCAAAGTAAAGCCTAGACTTGCAAGTGAAATGTTAATGGTTTTTTTCATATTTTTTTACTAAAGAATTAATAGATGTAGCCAACCCCTCCCAAGTTTCATTTAAAGCTTGTAAATTTAGCTTACCCTTGGGTGTTAAGTGATAATACTTCCTGGGCGGACCGGCACTGGACTCTTCCCATTCATAGTCCAAAAGTAAGTCCGACTTGAGCCTAGACAGTAAAGGATACAGCGTGCCCTCTACCACAAGCAAATCATCTTTCTTCAGCTCGGTTAAAATATCTGAGGCATAAGCTTTCTTTTCCCTGGCTATAGTAAGTAAGATGCAATACTCTAAAAGTCCTTTGCGCATTTGAACTTTTACATTATCCAAATTGTTGCTAGAAGTTTCCATGCTCATAGTATACACATTACTACCTTGCTACACAAGGTACTATGTGTATAACTCATATCCCTATCAATATTATCCAGCTAATTTCACTTTTAGTCCGCCCACCCACCACCCTAAAGACTATTGATTTTATTAGGGGGTTAATAGACCTCTTTCAAAAGTACTTAGTATTTGTCTTGCTATACCCCAATGTGGCGTCGGGGTATTCAGGTTTTAAAAGACTGGATTCTCATTCGAGTCTGAGCCTGAGGGCTCATCCCTCAGAGTCGAAGACCGGATAGCCCTCAGCCTGTCCTCAACTTGATTGGGGATGGCTTCCGGAATGACAGAAGGACTTTAGGTAGTCTTTTAAAGGAGATTTAATGTATTTTACTGATAAACCTCATAAATAATAGCTTTTTTGACAGGCAAGACAGAAAACCGTATAATGACACCAAAGTTTAGCTCTTAAACTCAAATATAAATAATCACCTATTTTAGCAATATGATAAATAGCTAAAGTATACGAGGTAGTTTATTACCAAGTATTCGTAGCTATTCGTTATATCCGCATAAATTCGTAGATTCGCATCGTAAATTCGTTAATGCAAAAGACCAGAATAAACCATCAAATTCAGGCTCGTGAGCTTCGTTTAGTAAACGAAGACGGTGAGCAAATTGGCCTCTTTAGTCTCTCTGATGCCCTTAAAATGGCGGCAGACAATGGCCTAGACCTAGTGGAGGTATCCCCTAATGCCAAACCACCGGTGGCAAAAGTCATAGACTTTGCTAAGTATCGCTACCAACAGCAAAAGGTAGAACAGCAACAAAAGAAAAAAGCTAAGAAGATTGAAGTAAAAACCATCAGGCTTAGTGTGCGAATTTCCGAACACGACATGTCCACCAAAGCCAAACAGACTGATGGCTTTCTAGCAGATGGAGATATGGTTAGGGTAGAACTCCGCATGCGAGGACGTGAACAAGCTTTTCTGGATATTCCGGAAAAACAACTAAAAAAATTTCAGAGCATACTCACCGTACCAAACAAAGTAGAAGTCCCTATTCGTCGCATGGGTAGCACCATGGCCATGACCTTAGCACCCAGCAAGTGACAATAACATATACCAATATACTAATGGGTACGAATGATACTAAATAAGTACTAATCTTATAGTATGATACGTATCTAAATAGCAACATTAGTATATATTCGTATCATTAGTACAATTCGTATATTAGTATCTTAGATTTATGCCTAAAGTAAAAACCCACAAAGGAGCTAGTAAACGGCTCACTCTTACCCCTACCGGAAAGCTTATGCACCGCACTATGGGCCAAGACCATTTTAATGCTCGCGAAACCGGTAAGGTAACCAAGAACAAACGTCGTGACCAGGTCCTACACAAGTCTAGCGACAAACTTAAGAGCTTAATTCCTTACAAGTAACTTTCTACGAACTTACGAAATGTACGAAACTACGAAACCAGTCAACACGGTTTGCTTAGATTTCGTAGTTTCGTAATCGTTCGTACTTTCGTAGAGAAAACTATGACAAGAATCAAACGAGGCGTTGCCGCCCATAAACGCAGAAAGAACCTACTTAAGCGAGCCAAAGGTTTTGATAACCGAAGAAGCACTAACTTCATAGCCGCTCGTGAAGCTCTGCTCCACGCAGATTCCTACAGCTACCGTGACAGACGCAACAAGAAGCGCGACATGCGAGCTGTATGGCTACAAAGAGCCAACGCCGCCCTCCGCGAAAGCGGTACCACCTGGAGCAAGTTTGCGGCAGTCTTAAAGAAAGAAAATATTCTCATCAATCGCAAAATGCTCTCCGAGCTTGCCATCCAAAACGCCGACAGTTTTGACGCTATGGTAAAAGACCTAGTCAAATAGTTATTAGTCAAAAAATTTAAAACCCCGTCACTTTGTGACGGGGTTTTTATATGTCCTATCAGTCCTATACGACCAGCAACTTTATACTAATTATTGCTCTGGAACCGTAGTTGGAGTAGTTGCTTTTGGAGTAGCTACCGGAGCCTGCTGAGGCTGACCTGCTGCTGGAGATTGATTGCCAGAGGCTGGAGCCTGTCCCGCATTAGGGTTTGCCTTGTACTCTTTTATAGCCTGGATAACCTTACCATCAGCTTTCATATCTTCGTAGAACAAGATCTGATCGCGATTGATATGCATTTCATCTACCGGACCATGTAGTTCATTTCCAAGCTTTACCAAAGATAATTGAGGTTGAGCCTGGCTTTGTGCTTGCTGTTGCTGAGAACCCTGGATAGGAGGGTTTTGTACTTGTAGATAAAAGATGTCCTTCAAGGTTACGTAAGAATCGTTTGCATTAGACATCTTACCAAAGTACACCTGACCATTTGTTAAGAACACAGATTGGTACTCTGCCGTCTTTACATCACCTTTTTTACCCGCACCAAGTTTATCACGGAACAGTACTGCTGCCACAATAAGCCCTATTACTACTATAGCTAACACTATCCAAGGCAATTTACTTCCACCACCACGTTGCATATGTTCTGTAGGCATATCTGTACGAACTTGAGAACCCATCGGTCTACCAACTCTTATTTCCTCTGACATATATTTTATTATTTTTAATTAATTATTACGTATCACTCTTCTGTCGTTGCTTCTCCTATAATTGCGAGGTATATAGTCCTCTACTCGGAAGTCGTTTAAATGACACAGGAGGAGATTATCTCGTCTCTAACAATGGAATCATGTAACAATGAAACAATTTATGAATCTAGCACCTAAACACTTGCAAGTATATAATATCCAAACTATTAGCATACTCTTTCACGACTCTGGACATCCCCATAAGTACTAATACAATTAAGCCAATCGCCACCATAGTCCGTTCGTCTGTAGTTTGCACAGATGGCAATACGGCTTCAAAGTTTGCTCTTGGCATACCTTTAAAGCTAACTGGAGCAGAAAAATTTTCCCCAGACCCCGTCTGCACTGCAACTGAATACTGACTAGGATTATCTAGCACCATTAACGGCGATAACGTAGCAGCATGTCCAAGCGACACAGAAAAACAGTCCTTCGGCATCAGTAAAAACGCACTAGTGGAGTTCTGTAGAGCAAAAGCTTCGTCACTTACCCCACCACACTCCGCATTCTCACTAATAGCGACTTGTGGGCTAGCTACATAAGCTACAAACACTGTGGGTGAATCTACTTCTCGAGTGTCTTGTCTGCTAAAAAAATGATCTTGGCTATTATGGGCACTCATGGGTCCAGCAGACCAACCAAAACCAAGTAAATTTAGCAAAAAACTAAACATCCACAGTCCAAGTATTCCTATAGTTTTGTTTCTAGCGAGTTTCATTTCTTCCTAAATTATAGCACAAAAATTCATAGCTCATGTAAACATTTAAACACGTGAGCTCCGAAATAGCTGTCTTGTCATACCGGGCTTTGACCCGGTATCTAGGTGAATAAGCAAAAAGCCTGGATCCCGGCTCGGAGGCCGGGATGACCACGCTGAGCGTGGTTCAAAATCCCGCTGAGCGTGATGACAGCTACTTTTGAAAGAGCTCTATTTAAACAAGATGTAAACTGAAATTTAGGTACTTCTAACTCCGCCATACTCTCCAAATGGTCAGAAGCCCTCTATAAGCGTCGCGCGGGCGAATCTTCTTACCCTCCGAGAACTTTCTCGGACTATAACTAACTCCAACTTCCACTATCTTACCACCCTGCCTAAGCAACTTAGCCACCAGTTCTGCTTCAAACTCAAAGCCTCTGGCTTCTAACTGGAGTCGCTTAATAATTTCCGCATCTATCAATTTATAACATGTATATGGGTCAGTTAACTTCGTGTGAAATAGTAAGTTAATAACCCAGGTTAAAAGCTTGGCGCCAAGTATGTAATGCGGATAACCACCTTGTGTATGCTTTATCATCCGCGAACCAAAGACTGCCTGGCAACCCTGGCCAAAAGGCTCTAAAAGCTTTGGGATGTCTTGTGGGTCATACTCTAAGTCTGCGTCTTGCACCAACACGGCCTGCCCAGTCGCCACCAGAAGTCCAGAACGCACACTCGCCCCCTTACCTCTATTGTGCGCATGCTTAAGTAGCTTAAAGTCTAATACCTTTTTAGCCTCTTGCAGCAATCTAGGTGTTCCGTCTACAGAGCCGTCATCCACTACTACCACCTCTCGTTCCCAGTCACCCAGATCCACCATAAAAACCCTGCGTAATAGCTCTTCTATAGTCGCTGCTTCATTATAAACCGGAATAATTATAGATAGTGTGTGTGGCATAGAAATGATTTAAACACTATAACATTTAAACATATAAATTTGATAACAATAGACCTCTTGCATAACCTGCTATGAAATAGCTTTGTTCTAGTGGCGAGCGAAAGAAATTAAAAAAACGCAAGCGATGCCGTAGTATCGGTGAGTATTTTTTAATTTTTTACAGCCGTCAATAGACAAAGATTGTTTCATATGGGGTTAGGAATGAGGTCTATTAAGTATATGTTCTCTTTTTCTGTCATTGCGAGGTAATCCGTGGCAATCTCTTATTCATATAAACATGTAAGGATAGGAACATGTAAACACAAATACGAGATTGCCGCGGTCACAAAGCTTCCCTCGCAATGACAGGATACGATAACCAAATTACTACTTAAATCTAAACAGGGACTTAGGTAACTCATGCTTCTCTATTACCCCCTCGTTCACTCCATTCCGCCGGAGCACTATTAGTGTATAGTTGTCCACATACACTGGCGCCCAAGCTGAGTCATTAATAATCGTAGCCAAAAAAGTCTGCGCCCACGGCGTAGCATCATGCCAGTTAAATATTATGGCATTAAAATGGTATTGCCCAAGCTTCGCCTGCCAGACAACCGGGTCTTCTTGCATGGGCACATACACGTCACGAAAGAACTCCTCAGGGTAGCCTTCTGGCCTATTGTCCACAAAAACCTTTTCCAGCGGTTGGAGCTCGTATATAAGTAGTCCACCTATGTCGTAGTTGTTAAAAATCGGTCCCACTATACCATTTGCTTGAATAAACTGCCCAGGGCCAAGGACTCCGTCCGCAAGGCCAAGAGCATGCGCCTTCCCTAACTCGCTAGGATATATCAAACAAAATTCTGAGAATATTATCACCAGTACAATTGCCAAATAGACTGGCATGGTTTTGACCCAAGGTCGTTTTTGCTCCAGAGCCATCCGTCCAAAATTTTGCGCGAGAGCCGGAATAGATAAAAGCCCACAAAGCGCCAAATTACGCACTGCAAATAAGCCCAAAAAGTTTCCAGCCAAAGCCAGCCACCATACCCAAGGCATATCCACCTTCTTCTTCACGAGAGTCCTCATAAACCCAAAGATGAGTAAAAAGAAGTTAATTTCCAAGAAAATAAATCCTGGAGCTTCTATATGCAAGTTCCGTAGAAAAAAGATAGACTGGTTTTCTAAGACCCTATAACCATAGTGACCCAAAATCTGAAATGGGTACAACAGCCCGATTAACCCAAGTGGGCTAACGAGCGATACCAGAACTAACAGCACAAGCAACCAGGCTAGCACTCTCGCACCGTACCAATTTTTATACAAGATGTAGTGAAGCAAAAATGCTCCAGTGACTATAAAACCCAAAAAGAAATAGATGTGCAGGTTCACCCATAAAACTTGCAGCAAAAGCAAAAGGTACAAATACCATTTTTTACCTGTCCGCATATGTTTCCAGAGCATCAATGTATAGGAGCTCACAAACACATAACTCCAGACTTCAGGTCTCACCTCATCCCTATAAATCAAGAGCGGTAGTATAAACAAGCTACTCACAAAAGTAGCCAAAAAGCCAACTGTCTTAGAGCTTATATAAAACATTATCAAAAAGGCCAGTAAAAATGTAGCTATGTACCACACAGATAGTCCTACAAACCCAAACCACTTTTGTAAATAGAAAAAGACCACGCCACTCGCCCAATGGTGATTGGGACTGGCAAAGTCTGCATTGGTGTAAGAGTAGGTATTCTTATATACGACCGAGGAAAAACTATGGGCAGTTTTCAGCTCGGACACAATGAGCTCCCCGTTCTTGATGTGCCGACCCAGGTCTGCAGTGGCCAAGTTTATCGGATGAGCCAGTAAAAAACCCACCACCAAACACAGTGCCATAAGAGCGACTATCTGTCCTATTTTTCTTATTTGTCCCATAAGTCTTATATGTCCTATCTGTCGTATAAGTCGTATAAGTCCTATAAATCTTATGCGTCTTATTTGTTCCTGCCCAACTCCTGCCCACGCCTTAAAGCTTGTCTTGCCTGCTCCAACTCCTCCGTCTTTCCCACCTGCCGTTCGTACCTATCTACCACTCCAAGCGCCAACTCCCACTTACCAAGCAAACTATATACTTGTATTAGTTTACCATAGCTATATAAAAATTCTGGATCTTGCTCTAAAGCTTTTTTGTAAAACTCTATTGCCAAAGGTAAATTGCCCAAGCCCACATATGTATTGGCTAGATTATGGTAAGCTACTGGATTACTAGAATCTTCTGCAATGGCTAGGTTATAGTAACCAATAGATTCTGGTAAGTCCCCTCTATTAGCCAAGACCATGCCTAAGTTATTTAAAATTTTGTAGTCTTTGGGCACAAACTGCAAGGTCTGCTTATAAAAG
>JAHFJI010000052.1 GCA_023245955.1 Candidatus Doudnabacteria bacterium
CGCAAACAAAAAAGGCGAATTTATCCTGAATCTACCACCCGGTAGCGTGGAGCTAACTGTTGCGTCCAAGGGCTATAGCTCGTCCGTAGCGAGAGTGGAAACTACTCGTGCAGGCAAATCCGTTGTTAAAGTTATTGTGCATCCAGTTAAACCCAGTCTTTGGTACAGACTGCGGGCGAAATTGGGGATATAGTATAATCAACATTTTGTCTTGTCATTCCCGTGTGGGCGGGAACCCAGCTCGCCTAAAAGCGAGTAAATAAGGGTAGCTCCATTGTCGGCTGGTAGAACGACTGGATCCCCGCATGCGTGAGGACGACAGATTAAAATATATGGCTTATATGAGCTATATATTTTAATTATTGTCTTAAGTATTGGAAATGTGGTAAAATATAAGACTACTTATAGTTTATCTATAACAAGTATTTTTTAGTATTTAATTAATTGGCTAAGATAACGCATTAGCCATACACGAGTATGATAAATAGGTTAAAGAATAAGTTTGGCAGGGGCTTAGTGTTGCTTTCCGTGATAGCACTGGCCAGCCAAACTTTTGGGTTTAGTGTAGCAGTGGCAAACGTAATCCCAGGAGCTATTGCTAATGTGAGTATAGTAAAAACTGTGGATAACTCTACCAAGCATGAAGGGGATACAGTAACCTATACGTTAACAGTACATAATGCAGGGCCAGATATGGCTACAGGTGTAATTGCTACAGACGTGCTACCAGCGGGTCTAACTTTTGTGTCTGCTAACCCGCCAGCAGATTATAATGTGATAAATGGTGAGTGGACCATTGCAGACATGGCAAGTGGTACAGATGCCGTGCTAACTATAACAGCGACGGTCGATGCCGGTACAGTTAATACTACTATAACCAATACAGTAAGTGTAGTTTCTGGCGAGATAGACGAAAATCTTGATAATAATCTAAGTTCAGTAGACGTAAATGTCGTAGAAGTGGTAGTTCCACAAGTAGACCTGCCTGCCCCATGTGTGGCAGGGTCTACACATGCAACAGGCGTTGTGGGTAGCGTACAAGGGACACTAAACAATGGTGACCCTATTATAGACGTAACCCGAATGGACCCAAACAAGGCTCTTGGTGCAGCCGATGGACAGTTTTTCTCGCTTGGGAAGAACGGTGTAGTTACTCTAAGCTTCAACTCTTATTTGCTAGATGTGCCGGGTACAGACGTAGCGGTACATGAAATAACTAATGGCCGTGATAGTTATCCGGAAGAGCGAGCCAAAGTAGAAGTAAGTCAAGATGGTATTGCATGGTCCGTGGTAGGTACTGCAAGTGGACTAGATTTCGGCACTGGTGTTTCTACTTTTGATATTGCGCCAACTGGCTATCCATGGATCAAATTTATCAGGCTGACAGACACTACTAACTTTGCTATACACGATGCCACTGCTGATGGCTATGACTTTGACGCAGTAGACGGCGCCTATGGTACTTGTTCTACCGTTAATTTGGCTAAGACCGGTACTTATGATTCTAGTACTGGACAAATTATGTACACCATCCATTGGAATGTAGTAGGGGACAGTAGCGTGGATGTAACTATTTCCGATACCCTACCAGCCGGTACCACCTATGTGCCTCTAAGTGCAAATAATGGTGGGGTGTATGACGGTGGCACCCAAACCATTACTTGGGCACTTGGACCAAAAACTATTGGTAGCAGTGGAGATGTTACCTTTAAAGTAACCCTAGATGCAGCCCTGGCCATGAACATGTGGGCACAGACTGTGGCTAGCTTTTCTCAGGCCAAGCAGGCTAACTTAGTTAATCCGGTAGATGCTAATCGGAGTGACGCTACACAAGCGCTAGGAGCACCACAAACAGCGGGTGGAGTGTATGACAATCCTCTACCAGATTTTCTTGGTAAATTTGTGTCTTTAGGTTTTACACAGGCAAGCACTGGTGGTAGCATTGTTCTAGCTTTTGATCATCCAGTATACAATGGACCTGGTAACGATCTTCAGGTATATGAAGTAACAGCAGGGGATAACTATCCAGACGAGCAAGTGAAGATCTCTGTAAGCGACGATAATGCTACTTGGACAGACGTGGGCGTAGTGGTAAGAGACGGTGGGGTAGATTTAGGCGTAGTTCCCCAGGCAAACTTTGTTCGCATATTAGACAGTTCAGATAGACTGAGCTTTGAAACAACTGCAGATGCATATGATGTAGACGCGGTAAAGGCACTACAACTGGTACCAGAAGTATGTAGTGTAACCAATACAGCCTATGTAACTTGGCAGGTGATAATAGGACAAACTCCAACAGTTGTCACAGTACCAGCTACTACAGTTACTACTATTAACCAAGCTTCTTGCGTAGACGATGAGTTTACTATTTCTGGCCAAAAGTGGAACGATCTTAACGGGGACGGTGTAAAAGACGTTGGCGAGGCTGGGCTCTCTGGCTGGACTATTTATGCAGACGCTAATGATAATGGCGTGTTAGACCTAGGCGAAACTAGCACAGTTACAGACGTGAGTGGCAACTACACGCTACCAGGTTTCTTAGCCGGTATGTACGTAGTACGTGAAGTCAACCAAGCTGGTTGGATGCAAACATTTCCTACTGTTGCTAACTTAAACAAGCATGTAGTATTTGTAACTACGTTTAATATTACTGGTAAAAACTTTGGCAATCACCAGACAGGTGACCAGGGTGGCGGTGGTCCAACTCCAACTCCTACACCTACACCTACTCCAACACCAGGTGACGGTGGTGGTAATTCTAGCGGTGGAGGCGGTAGCTCCGGTGGTGGTGGAGGCAGTAGCATTACACCTACTCCAACTGTCGCAGGGGATAGTACTACACAGAGTAACGTGCCAAGTATGGGTGGTGACGCAGTGCCACAGGTACTAGGCGCAACTGAACTTCCTAGGACTGGAACGGGTAGTATGAATATAATATTAGTTCTCGTGTTGGCTGTAGTATCTGTGTTTGGACTACGAGCACATAGGCATGGGAGCAAGTAAACAAGTTAACATATAAACATAAATACAGATTATTATTCTACCAGTTGGTGGAGTAGTAGTCTGTATTTTTAACACTAAATTAATACAAGCGCGTAAGTCCTATAACCATGGAACAATATGGTTATATTTGCTAGTCTATATGCATATGCCAAAAGTGAAATCTGAGATAGTGAACGAGTCACAACTAGACGAGCCGACGCTAACCAATAAGGTCCGAGTCAAAAAAGTTACACCAATTATTACACTGGGAGCTGGGGGCCAAAAAAAAATGGTTTGGCTTAAAACTTTGGCTTGGTTTTTGGGTGTGTGCGTATTGTTTTTTGTATTGCTGAATTGGGGGTTTGCAGTCGCTCGGGTGAGGTTCATTTTAAGTAAGCCAGAACCGTCACAAGTTTTAGTACCAGTCACAACTACACAACTATTAGATGAAGGTACCTGGCCCAAAGACACTTTGGCTATTCCGAGTCTTGGTGTGTCTGCTCCAGTGCTGTACATAAACGAGACAGGAGAGGCATCATTCCAAAGCGCCTTGCTTAATGGTGTGGTGCACTATCCGGGTTCAGCCCTGCCGGGTGAAGTAGGCAATGTGTATATCTTTGGGCACTCGTCCGATTATGCTTGGAGTGGTGGTAGCTATAAGAGTGTATTTGCCTTACTGCCTAAGATAAGAAAAGGTGCAGAAATAAAACTTACAGATAGCAAGGGCTTTTTATATACTTACAAAGTTACAGAGCAGTTTGTGGTGTGGCCAAAAGACGTAACTGTATTGTCGCAGGACACAGCGGGTAAGCACACGCTCACCCTACAAACTTCTTACCCAGTGGGCACAGCCCTAAAGCGCTATGTGGTAAGAGCAGAGCTTAGACAAAGCGACTAAGAGTCAAATTAACAAATAACAATTTAATTTAATAATTAAACATAAATAGGACTTACGCGTTTGGTCAAGTACGAGGCATTTTCTGAGGTTTTGCCGAAGGCGTAGTTATACTACGACGAGGCAAACCGCAAGAAAATAACGAAGTAATTGGCCAAACCCTTGGGGTATAAGTTTTAAAGATGGGCAATTCCTGTCAGTTCATTCACCCGCGTAAGTCCTAATAAAATCAATTTAAATAATGTTACGAGTGAGCTTAAGTATATCGGGAGTCCTGGAAACTTAAATTTTATTGGCAGAGGACAATTTAATAAAGGAAGTAATGATGGTAATATATCGCATATATAAGGGATAAATTGTGGTAGTGTAATATTTTCATTCATTTTTCTTTACAAACCCCTTGATTTTACAAGGGGTTTTGGTATGCTGGTTATATAAGTGCCAGTGTTTAGGCACACATAATTAAACAGCCCGCACGGGCAGAAAAAAAATGACTAAATCAGAACTATTGCAGGCTCTTGCAGAAAAACTTGGTAAGACCAAAAAAGAAGTTAGTGAAATGCTAGAGGCTATTGCAGAAATGGCTTATGCAGAAACTAAGAAAAACGGCGAGTTTACCTTGCCGGGTCTGGGTAAACTAGTAAAAAAACGCCGTGATGCACGCCAGGGTCGTAACCCAGCCACCGGTGAAACTATCCAGATTCCAGCTAAGACGGTAGTAAAGTTTCGTTTGGCTAAGCAAGCTAAGGACGCCATACTTTAGTTAAATTAAACAGAGTCCCGCAACTCGCGGGACTCTGTTTTTTGTAGGTTATATAGATTATTCTAGATGTAGTACTTTTTTAACGGTAGAAAGAATTTGTTCGGTGGTAAAATAAGCTTTCATCATGTAGTCAGATATCTTAAGGGCTCGGACTTTTAGAATATCTTGGTCGTTCCAAATGTTGGACAAGATTATTACAGGAGTATCGGCTAGTTTAGGATCTTTGGTGCTCCGAATTTTCTCTAGTACCCCAAAGCCATCCACTTTGGGTAGCATAAGATCTAGCAACACAAGGTCTGGATGTTCTTTTGCAAACATATCTAACCCTTCCTGTCCGTCTACTGCTTGGACTACAATAAACCCACCCATCTGAAGCTTGTGTGTAACTATGTCTCGCATAGCTCCTTCGTCTTCTACTACTAATATTTTTTTTGGTTGTTCTGTCATAAATGATCTTTGTATTTATTTTGTCCTGTATCTAGAGTTTTCTAGTACATTATAATAATAACACACAGCATATATGAACAGAAGTAACAGGTCTCTGTAAGTATTCACAGTTGTATGGGTAAACCAATTGCTCTGTTATATAACAATAAAAGTAAAAACTACATATTAAATGAACCTTGGTTGGTGGCTATTGTCCAATTTGTATTTAGTTGTATTTCGAAGGTCTTGGCACCTATTTTTTGGATGAGTTTAGTGGTTGAGCCTGGAGTGGGGGTAAATCAGATAAATGGCAAAGTAATAATTTTGGCCAATCATAAGAGTTATTTTGATCCGCTGATTGTAGCCAATTCTTTTCCTATGTGGTCAAGACTCCGGCCCATCTACTTTTTTTCTAAAGATGAGCTATTTGTAAAACCAGTCTCTAGACTGTTTTTCTTGCTGGGCGGGGCTTTTCCGGTCTTTTACGGATCAGGTATGGAAAACTCTCTGGCTATTCCACAGGGTCTGCTCCGGGCTGGCCAGACAGTCCTCATATTCCCCGAGGGTAGGTGTATTAGGGACGAAAGTCTTGGAGAAGGGTTTTTGGGGGCAGCAACGCTTGCACTGAATAATCCCGATGCGTGCATTGTACCCATGGCCATCCGTGGGGCCTACAAAATTGGCTGGCGCTTTATGCGGGTGCCAAAAGTGCCAGTCAAGATCGGAGAGCCATTTACTTTGGCCGACTTGGGTTTTGATTCCACAACGGACCCAAAAGTGGTTACCAAAAAGTTTATGGAGAGAATTAAAAGCATTTACGATACTATATAATATAAATGTATGTTTAAATTTTTACGTCGTATCTTGGTAGATTTGTGGTTAACTTATATGCCTACGGGGAAGCCGTTAGAGGGTTTTGCCTTTATTGTCCATCCTAGAGATTACGGCGATGTGGTTTCAAATGTGCCACTGCTAAAAAAATTACCTAAGGCGTGGGTGATGAAGTATTTTCACTTAGTCTGGCCATTTACAGTCTCTAAGATAAAGGGTGTGAAGTCACTTAAGACCGGCAAGGACCTTATCGGCTGGGTTATAGGCGTACCCATCTTTGCTCACGAGATGATGGAAGATAGGGATCTGGCAAGGAGAAAAATAGCCAAGGGGGTGCGTTTAGCCAGGCATAGGGGTGCTGCGGTGGTAGGCCTTGGGGGACTTACAGGTTCCATGACTGAGGGTGGAGCGGGACTTACTAAGCGAGACGGGTTTACAATTACTGCTGGAAGAGCCTACACGTCATTTGTAGTAAAGAGCTATGCAGATGATGTAATAGAAAAGTTTGGTTTAAAAAGAGAAGACTTAACTATAGCAATTGTGGGAGCTGCGGGTGGGGTTGGGACTGCAGTAACCAATTTAATTTTTGAAGAGCCATACAAACACACCATCCTTGTAGACTTGGAACGAAAACTGGAGCATGTGGCGAATTTGATTAAAGATAAGAAAAAAACTGGCTTTGAAATAACGCACCAAATTGGTGCGGTCAAAAAAGCTGATATAATAATTACAGTTACAAATGCGCCGGAAGCTATTGTAGGTTCTGACGATATTACTCCCGGTACGGTAATAATAGATGATGCTCAGCCATCGGATATTTCTAAAGAAATAATTGACGCCAGAAAAGATATATTGGTTATAGAGGCAGGTGTGCTTTCAGCACATGAGCATATAAAGGTTGGTACTAATTTTAGATTAGCCAACCCAAATGAGCTTTACTGTTGCCTAAGTGAGGCGATGGCTATAGCTGCAAGTGACTGGGGCGGGACTTATGAGCCAAGGAATATTACCCCCGAGCTCATAGCAACTATATCTGGCATTGCCCAGGAGATGGGTTTCCGACTTGCACCATATCAGGCGTACGGCAAGATAGTAGCTCAGGAACAAATACAAAACGTTAAAAATCTACTAAGACAAAAACTATATAGTCAGAATGATACTATTTGATATAAAGACATCTTTCGTTCTTACCACAGGAATTTTAAATTTACTCCTTGGGTTAGTTATATTTTTTCGCAATAGTAAAGATGTAGTTAGTAAGTCTTTTGCGGTAATGACCATATTTGTAGGACTATGGTCTTTTTGCGCATTCTTTTTTAGGGTCATACCTCTTGATCCTTACAGTTACTTAATCGGATATGTGTTATATGTTATGGCTGCTATTTTGCCCCAATTATTTTTTGTAATGACCCTTGCTTTTCCGCCTATTTCTTGGCTGAATAGGCGAATACTTATCTTTTTAGCCTTAGAGTCTTTAGGAATAGTGATAATTACTTGTTGGCCTGGATTGGTTATACGGTCCTTGGAGTTAAGAGGTACTGAGAAGATATTGCTTTGGAATCCGTTTTACCTAATATATGCACTACATCATTTTTTATTTTTTGCTTTCGGTTATGGGGTTTTAGCTAAAAAATATTTTCTAGCCAGTGGTGTACAAAAGAAGCAAGTTCTGTATGTAATTTTAGGTACTATAATACCGGCCAATCTTGCGTTGATTAGCAATTTAATATTGCCTTGGTTTGGACATTATAGCTTGTACACTTGGTTTGGCCAGGTGTGTATGATACTGATAGTTGCATTTTCTGGGTACGCTATTTTAAAGCACGGATTGTTTAACATAAAGATAATTGCTACAGAGATATTGGTTATCGCCTCTATAAGCACCCTGCTAATCCGATTTTTCTTGATCAGAGAACCAGCAGACAGGTGGGTAAGTGGTATTACTCTTTTGGTGGTCTCTATGTTTGGGGCGTGGTTGGTTAAGGCTGTCTGGCGAGAGGTAGAGCAAAGAGAGTTGCTGGAAGGTTTAACAAATGAACTTGCAGGTGCGAATGCTAAACTTAAGACTCTAGACCAGGCCAGGGCAGATTTTATTACGCTCACTAGTCATCAGCTCCGGACTCCTCCGGCTACAGTGAAGTGGTACTTGGCCGCTGTAAAGAGCGGAGACTTTGGCGAACTAACTCCTGAGGTAAAAGACCCTATTACCAAAGCAGAAATTGCCAATAACTC
>JAHFJI010000053.1 GCA_023245955.1 Candidatus Doudnabacteria bacterium
GCATTCTCTCAAAGCGTATGAGGGCATCTTGAATAACCACCATGAGAGCATGACCAACATGAAGATTGCCTGTTACGTTTGGTGGGGGGAGTACTATGCTATATGGTTCGCGTGTGGTAGTATCTGGCAAATTATCTGGGTTAAAGTAACCGGAGTCTAGCCACTGTTTGTAAATTTCGCCTTCTACTGTAGAAGCATCATAGGATTTTGGAAGTTCTTGCATGTGAGTATGTTAGTAATAAGTAAGGACCAATTAGACAATAAATAAAAATAAAAAACACTCTTAAAAAGTGTTCAAGTGCCATCGCTGGCGGTACCAACTTGATTATTGCTCAATTTGCAATTGCATAACGGGCAATTCCGACAGGGTCTACACGAGGCTAGTAATTAGTAGTTAGTAAGTAGTAATTAGAAAAGCCTATCCTTTTCTACCTACTTATTACTGTTTACTTATTACTTATTTCTTTCTTCCTGTAACTTCTCTGCCCACAAAGCGATTTTATCTGCAGAGGGTTCTGATGACAGCCAGAACATAGTTTTTATAATTAAACCTAGTATATCAGAGGCGTGAATATTGGACAAGAGTGTAATTTTTTGCTATAATGTAAATAATAATTTTCAAATTTTAGAAATAAATAAAAATAACAATATCCGTATGAATTATGCAAAATTTTTAGCATCAGCAATCTGTGGTGTTGCAATTATATTTGTTGGTTTTTCTTCTAATACCAATGCTGCTACAGCCCCCCAGGGCTGGATGGATAACTGTGTAAGCGGCTGGGCTATTGATGCAGATACACCGAGCCAGTCTATTACTGTTCACATATATATAGACGCGCCGGTTGGGAAAATAAATAGCGGTTTTGTTGCTGGTATAAATACTTCTGCAATTCGTGAAGATGTAAATACACTGTTCCATCGCCCACTTGGTGAAGCGCATGGGTTTAACTGGACGCCACCGATAAGCTTGCAGGATGGTAACACACACAGCGTGTATGTGTACGCTATAGACACCAATGATACCAGCGGTAGTTCAAACGTCTTACTTGGTGGTTCGCCCAAAAAGTGTTTCTGGCCAAGTTCGACTCCTTCAAACGGTATAGTAGTAAACAGTCCAGCTTCTGGAGAGCAGTGGCAGGTAGGCACAAGTCATACTATTTCCTGGACATCTCGAAGTACGGTTGAGTATTCAACCACAAATAATGATTTGAATTATTCGAATTATACTCTACCAAGATATACTTTACAGTTTGAACTGCCTACTCATTCATGCTTGCTTTTGTTGGTAAACCCATGCAAAATCTTACAAAGGTCACCTTTGCTGATTGCTCAGGGCGTGGCCGGTACTTCGTACCAGTGGAATATTCCATCTGACCTGCCAAGCGCTTACATTTCAACCGGCCACATTCTTGTAACCCCAGACGGAACGGACACTGGCGGGAAGAGCGGCGAGTTTAGCATTGTAAGCGGTAAACCTGTACCAGGCCAGTTAACTGTGACGCCAACTTCTAGTTTGACTGGTTCGGTTGGGTCAGTCTTTAGTGTCGGGTTCGAAGCATCCGGGGGCACAGCACCCTACTCACTAACTTTTGGGGGACAAAAATTACCAAACGGACTAGAGTGGCGGTCTGTTATTCCTTCCTGCGCCCAGCCTGTAAATTCTCCTCCTGTTTGTGCTTCTGCAGTTTATTCTATTGTTGGCACACCTACCGAGGCAGGGAATTTTCCGTTTACTGTAACTGCTGGCGACTCTGCTGGAAATAAAAATACGAATAATTTTACTATTAGTGTGTTGGCAGTAGCTCCAATTGCAAATCCTGTTCATACCGGCTATGTAGACGTAGCTAATGGCCAGCGGGTTGAGGGTTGGGCGTTTGACCAAAGCAAGCCCGGTGCGTGTGTAATCATAACCTACAGACAAACAGTTGGTGGTGATTCTCGGTTTACTCAAGATGTATGTCCGACTATTACTCGTACGGATGTAGCAGATTGGATACGGTCTCATTTCGGCAATGGTGTAGCTATTACACAGCCGCTGGGGTTTAGAGCCGACCCGACTCAGGTTTTAAAACCAGGTACCTACACTGTTAATTCGGTAGTCATGAAAGATAGTGGTGTTGGTCTTGAGCTTGGCTCATCGGCCAAGTTTCCTATCACCATTGCAGATACTACTGTAGCTCGTGGGCCTATAGTTGTCTCTAGTCCAGCTAAAGGAGAAACTTGGCAAGTAGGTCAGACTAAAACTATTGCTTGGAGTGGTAACAATAACTTGCCAGTAAAGATTTCCCTCCAGCCCAGGTACAATTGCAACACTACAAATACTGCTTGTACTCAAGTTATGCCAGTCCCAGTGGTCATTGCTAATGATATCACAGGTTCTAGTTATGCTTGGACTATTCCAGACACACTAGGTGGAAATAAGTTAAGTGGTGACAATTACTACATTACTTTAGAGACCGTGGCCACTGGTGTGGACTATGTGCTCTGGGGTCAGAGTGGGGCATTTAATATAGCTAACTCGGGAGTGAGTGATTCGCCTTTATTTGTATCTAGTCCAACGGCTGGTGCAGTAATAAAAGCCGGTAGTGTTACTACTATTGCTTGGAATGTATTGGCCGACACACAGGAACCCACAGGAACTATTAAGTACAATTATATAAATAATCCGGCTTGTCTTAAGTCCAATCCACCTTGTGCTATTGCTACTACGCTAGAAAGTGTGCTTATCACATCTAGCGCACCTAATACTGGTACCTATGCTTGGACTGTGCCTGCAGGGTTGAGTGGAGATGTGTGGGTTACCGTAAGTATGGGTGGCTGGACGGATGATAGTGGCGTGTTTACGGTGCAGGATGACGTGAAGGGTAGTAGCCTTGTGCCAGGGCAAATTGTCAAAAGTTCAACAGGTAATACTTTGTATTACGTTACTTCTAGTGGTGCTAAATATGCTTTTAGTTCTCTGTTGGACTTTACCAGTAGAGGGTTTAGTCTACGCAGTATAGAGTCGGTTAGCCAAAGTGTGTTGGATGCCATACCAACAATGCTGATATTTGCTCGTGTGAGTGGGGTGTCGTTTAAGTACCGAGGTGCAAATACCGTGTATTACTTAAATCCAAGCTACTGTAAAGAAGGTTACTTAGGTCAAGCTTCGCTACGTTCTTGGGGGGTAGATTTTAGTGCTATATATAATATTGCTACCGACGAGCAGTACCCAGAGTGCTCTACTGCCTTTGTCCGTTTCAAAGACAACACCGTTGTTCGTTTAGCCAATAGCGCAACTATTTATCGCTACAGTGCTGGTAGCTTGCACCCGTTTAGTAGCTTTGATGCCTTTACTCGGGCGGACTATACCATCCGGGACATTCTCATTATGAATCAAGCTGAAAAAGATTTATATTCTGTAGGCGATGCTATCAACTAAGCTATACATGTTTGCAAGCAAAAAGAGAGCTACTTAGAGCTCTCTTTTTGTATTATATTTGCATCTAGCCTTTTGGCCTCCGCCCAGGCGAGTTCAAACAGCTGTTTTAATGCGTTGGCTATTTCTTGGCTTTCTATAATTATCCCAAGACGCTCCGACCACGAGGCTATCATAACTTTGTTGTCGTAGACGTTTATTTCTGGTTTTAAGCTAAACTCGTTTGTAGGAATAATCAGGCTCTCTCTGTGCTCGGAAATATCTTTCTTTTTCAGGTGCCTGGCTCCGGGGGAGTCGGGGAATATAGCGCGAATGTTTATACCCTTACCCGCGCGGCGTTGGTAGTACTTCGGGAAGTAACCTTTCAGTGTGGTTTCTGCTTGGTCGACTTGCGCTAGGCTGCGCAGGTCTTCGCTACTGGTGAGTGTATCCTCGTACACTTCCTTAAGTCCGTCTTCGCCTTCGTAAAAGCGAATTTTTGGGCGCTGCTGTATGTTATGCAGTGTTTTTAGTTGCGGTACAAGGCCTTTTGCTTCGTTTAACCTTTTTTCGGCAGCTGTTTGTTGGCTTTCTAGATACAGAACAATCCGTTCCGGGCTTTCTGCTACATACTCCTGCTTTGGTTCTTTGCCGGAAACACTTATAAGTTTTTTGTCGAGCAGAGAGTTTAGAATATCATACCCGGTAGTTCGGTTTATACCCGCTTTGCGGGTAATCTCGGTAACCGTACCTTTGCCCAAAGAGAGGAGTGCGGCGTACACACTTACTTCTTTGCTTGAGAAGCCTAAGGAGAGTAGTTGGCTTACATAGTTTTGCTCAATTTCAATGTTGTTTTCCATAAACTAAGTATATATTAAATTTTAAAAAGTGTCAATTGTTATCCACAAAATATATAAAGTACGATTTTATCTTGTATTTAATAGATAAACTTGTCAGTATATATTGACATATATAACGTTTTATGCTAAATTATGTTGTAAGCAAAACATAGTCAGAAGAGTTTTGGGGAAATACCCTATGTCATTCCGGCCACCGAGCCGGAATCCAGAGTAAAAGTATTTGATAAGGAATTTGGATCCTGTATCAAGTACGGGATGACAATACACTAAAGTATTTATTTACCTTTTACCCTTCTGAGTAACGCAATATGAGAACAAACAGTGCAACACCGCGTTGCATATGCGTTTTGATTGCGGCTTGGAAGTAATCTTGAAAACTCTTTGGAGGAGTTATGAAACAGCATGTTCTTTTAGCGATTCTTTTGGTCTTGCTTGCATCAAGTTGTGAGAGCAGGAAATACATCACCATCGAGGCACGTTATGCCAATAGCTCGCCTGCTGGATGGCTTGTGATGGGGGTGGATGCATGGAAAGGCGGACCTGCAAGCGCGTTTTCATCTTACGCTTGCAAAGCGAAGGCAGAAGTGTTCGAATGCAGGGTTGAAGACGTCGAATCCACGCTAGGCTATACGGTTCAGTTTTCGTGGCTAGATGTGGCAACGAAAAACTACACTTCTTTGGGCGAGTATAGTTTTTCGAAAAAAAATCTGCCCAAGATTTTGACTCTTCCGAAGAATGATTAGGAGAATTATGAAGATTGTGATGGAGTTTGAAGTTAATGTCACAGTGCGGTCTTTAGAGGGAGAGGCTTCGGCCCTTCTGAAAGGCTTGGGCATCAAAAAATGTTTCATAAATGATGATGTGCTTCCATCGTTGATAGCGCTTCCGAGGCCAGCCGATGGTTCAACGGTTAAGCTGGTTGTCTTTCAGCTTGAGTATCGTGATATGAAAGATGAAGATGTGCTGGCTGAGATCAAAAAAAGAGGTCTGGTATCATCCCCTTGGGTTCAGTTTGAGCTTAATCGGCAACAACCAAACTTTTCGAAAAAGCACCCAAACTGTTCTGTCTGGACAGACGAAGTCGGCGACGTATGTTGCTTAACCTTTGAGCAAATGCAAAAGCCTGTGGTGTGTCTAAATTTTGACCGATCTGGATGGTCGCCCTATTGGTGGGTGTGCGGTGTAAAGCTACCCGCTACCCAGACACAATAATTGGTCCTAAAATAATCTGCACGCACGCGGAGAGAGCCCTGGACCAGCTCTCTTTTTTTATTTTAACCATAGCACCGGTTGGTAACCATTCAGCTTTTCCCAAACAAGAGCCTCTGTATGGGGTTCTGTGTAGGGGCGAGCTTTAGCCGCCCGCTTGTTTCGGGCGAGCAAGCTCTGCCCCTACGGAATAATTGGGAAATGGTGAATAGTTACACCGGTTGTAGTTGGCAGTGTGAGATAGGTACGGTATACTGTGTCTATGACCATTGAAGAATTGCAAACTAAAGCGGTGCCAGTGTTACGTGAGAACGGGGTAGAATACGCTGCTGTTTTTGGTTCGGTCGCACGCGGTGAAGAGCGACCGGAGAGCGATGTGGATTTATTAGTTCGTTATACCATTACCCCTAGTCTTATTACCCATATTGGAGTTGCTCAAGATTTAGAAGATATACTGGGAAAGAAAGTAGATTTAATTATTGAACGTAGTTTGAGCAAGTACGTTGCGCCACGCGTAAAAAAGGATTTGCGAATATTATATGGAACAGGCAGACGATCGGATTTATATTAGGCATATCTTGGATGCAATTCAAGATATTGAAACATTTGTAGAGGGTATGGACTTTGCGGCTTTTGATAATGATTTAAAAACAGTCATGGCCGTCACCAAAGAATTGGAGATTATTGGTGAGGCCAGTAAGCGGCTATCCGAAAAGTTAAAAGATAAACTTGGGTTTTTACCGTGGAAGAAAATTGGCGGTATGCGTGATTTCTTGGTACATGATTATATGGATATAGACTTTGAGGTGGTATGGAAAGCAACAATCATAGACATTCCAGAACTTAAAGCAGTATTGGAGCAATATCTACAATAACTACCTGATATTTTTTAATTGCATATATGAAAAAGCCACTCAAAATACCTAAGTTCAAAAATGAAGACGCGGAGCGAGAATTTTGGTGGACGCATGACTCTACCGATTACGTTGACTGGTCAAAGGCAAAACGCGTGGTGTTCCCAAACCTAAAACCCACTACGCGGTCTATTACATTACGTATACCAACCTACATAATTGCGGAGGCCAAGCAAAAGGCTAATGCTATGAACGTGCCGTACCAAAGCTTGCTCAAACAGTACATTGCTCAAGGTGTTTTGCAAAAGTAATTTGCTTATTAGCCTAAATTAAAGTTCCCAGCCGGAGTTGGTGGTTACTTTATCAAATGATACGGGTTTGTAGCCGGCACGGAGTTTAAAATATGCGGCCAAGGCTATCATTTCCGCGTTGTCGGTACACAGTTTAAAGTCCGGCACAATAAATTTTATATTTTGCATTTCGCACTTAGTACTTAGCACTGCTCTGAGCCGCTTGTTGGCTGCTACACCCCCTGCAAGAGAGATAGTTTTGCAGTCATATTTTTTGGCGGCGCGCATGGCTTTGGTAACGAGCACATCCACCACGGCTTCTTCAAAACTACGGGCAATGTTGGCTTTGTCTGTTTTAGGGATGTGGCCAAAGTGGTAGCTGTGGAGGTTGGTCTTCACCTCACCCAACCTCTCCTTGGAAAGGAGAGGAATCGGACGTACCGCTTTCCCTTTTGGCGCGGTGGGGATATTTGGGTAGGTCTCTTTTAAGTGGTATAGTACAGCGGTTTTGAGGCCGGAAAAAGAAAAGTCAAAGTTGGGCGCGTGTATCATTGGCCTTGGAAAAGAAATGACTGCTTCACCCCCGGTACCAGACCCAGAGCTGTCGGTACGGGGCACAGCGTGTTCCGCGAGTTTGCTTATCTCGGGTCCTCCCGGATAGGGGAGCTCCAGTAGTTTTGCAACTTTATCAAACGCTTCGCCGGCAGCATCGTCCACTGTACTGCCCAGGACTTGGTAGTGACTTTCATTCTTCTGCAGTACCAATAACGTATGTCCACCACTTACTATCATACTTAATATGGGAAACTGTATTGGTTTTGTTTTTTGAATTTTTGCATTTAGAATTTGTTTGTCATTTGAAATTTGAGCTTTGGAATCTACAGCCCCAAAAGGGCTGTAGAGGTGTCCTTCCATATGATTCACCGCAATCATGGGTTTTCCAGTTGCGAAGGCTAATGCCTTGGCAAATTCCACACCAACTAAGAGCGAAGCTATTAGCCCTGGTCCCGCCGTCACAGCAATGTAGTCAATTTGCTTTAAAGATTCGTTGATTCGTAGTTCATTCGTAGATTCGAATGGAATTTGTAGATTCGCATCGCCTAACGCTTTTTCTACTACGGGACGGATGCTGCGCACGTGGGCTCGGGCGTTGGCTTCTGGGACTACGCCACCCATTTTTACGTGGAGCTGCATTTGTGACTTTACTACACTAGAAAGCGTGGTAAACGTTGGATTTTTGGCACCTATAGTGCCACGCAAAACACTAGCAGCGGTTTCGTCGCAACTAGTTTCTATGGCTAAGATGATGACGTCTTTTTTGTGCATTTACAGGTATTTTATAGTAAGTTTAACTTTTGCACCAGAATGTATAGTTTTGTCGTATACTCTATGTAGAGACTTTATTAGTAAACTATATTTAATATGGAC
>JAHFJI010000084.1 GCA_023245955.1 Candidatus Doudnabacteria bacterium
GACGTCTTTTTTGTGCATTTACAGGTATTTTATAGTAAGTTTAACTTTTGCACCAGAATGTATAGTTTTGTCGTATACTCTATGTAGAGACTTTATTAGTAAACTATATTTAATATGGACGAAACAGAGAAGGCAAACATGAACAATGGTATGTGCGGTAGATGCGGTCAGGGTGTGCATAGTGGCTATTGTGGTCACTGGCATGGTGGTAGGCATATTTTGTTACGCATGCTGCTGATGATAGTTATACTCCTGATTACTTTTGGCGTAGGCTTTAAGCTGGGCGAGTTTAAGGGTTCTTTTGGCCGGGATTCATTCTTTGCTGGGCGAGGCATGCATGGCCTCACTCCTTATATGATGCATGGCTATAACAACATGATGGGTCGTAGTAGAATACAGACTTTCACGGTGCCAGTGCCACAAACCGATATCTTGCCAGTTACGCCTACAAAATAATTTATCTAACTACAAGCTCTCCAGGCGTTTGGGGAGCTTTTTAAATATTAGTAATGTTTAATGCTGTCTGAATCATTTTGTAGTTGGTCAGAAAAGCTGATAAATAGTAGAATAATAGTATGGAGAAAAATACCATGCCATTTACAGATATATTTACTTCTTTTGTTTCTGCGTTCCCACACTTTTTGCAGCCCTATGTTGCTATACTAGTAGGGGTGTTCTTAGTGTTTACCTTGGTGCAAATTATTCGCAGACAGTTTGTCTGGCTAATCGCACTAGTCATCCTGCTGCCTTCTTCAGTCGCAATCTTACGTTCGGTTGGGGAAGCTTTGGCTGGCATGCTTAGGTATCTATTTTCTATGCATTAATATTATTTATACGCTTATGAAGCATCATCCATTTGGTTATTATGTAAGAAATATTTCTACAGTAGTGGCCTTCGTGCTAATTTGGCGAGGCGTCTGGGAAATATTGGACAAGGTAGACTACGCCTTATTTGGTGGCAGTCATATTATCACTGCTATTTTTGGTATAGTATTGGGCTTATACATACTATATTTGCCGGACCATGACCTAAGAGAGATAGAGAAGATGTAAGCTAAATAAAATAACAAGCTGTACATGTCCAATTTAGATAATAAGCAACAATACTCTGTGACCGAGCTACGCCAAGTCTATCCTAGGTTGGGCAAAAAATGGGAAGCAGAGGAAGACGCTAAGCTTAAGCAATCTTATTTAGATTTTCTTTCAAAGCCAGGTACCGACTTTGAAGTTTTTTTACATGGGTTGGTAAATGGTTTTGGCCGGGCGGCGGGCGGTCTAAAGGCGAGGCTGGCAAGTCATTTTGACGATGTACCAGGCTTTGACTACGAGCAGACCAGGGCGCGGGATGAGTGGAGGAAGGTGCAAAAAAGTAAGGAGTCTGAGGCTGTAGTTTTACAATTTGGCGCTGGGAAGACGGCTAAGTTGCTTGAACAGTATGCAGAATATGTACAACAGAAGCGTGAGACCTTTAGAAAGTTTACTTTGCGGATGTCTCATAGTTTTGAAGAAAGTCGGAAGACTATTACTCAAGTGTTGGAGCAAAATCTGGACGACCTTGTAAAGTATGAGCAGGAGGACGTGGCTCCAAAGTTTATCAGTAAGAAAGCCCAAGATAGTGTGGCGCATATAGATTTTTCTGGAAACCCAGAAGCTCTAAAGACTTTGCATCTATTAAACGAGACACGCGATAATTTGTTTCTGACTGGTGAGGCTGGTACGGGTAAGTCTACCCTCCTGCAGTACTTTAGAGCTACCACAAAAAAGAACGTGGTGGTTCTAGCGCCAACCGGCGTGGCCGCTCTAAATGTGGGTGGGCAGACCATCCACTCATTTTGTGCGTTTGGTCCGGATATTACTCTCCAAAAGGTGAAGAAACTTGGTTCTTGGTCGCCCAAAAAGAAACTACTAGCTAAGGTTGATGTAATTGTAATAGACGAAATCTCTATGGTGCGGGCAGACCTACTTGACTGCGTAGATAAATTTTTGCAACTTAATAGCCCCAGAGGACACCAACCATTTGGAGGATGTCAGATGGTGTTTATCGGTGACCTGTTTCAGCTTCCCCCAGTAGAAAAAGATTTTGGTGCAGGTGATGGTTTACTCAAAACATATGAGACACCATATTTTTTTAGTTCTAAGGCTTTCCTGGGTGCGCCTTTTAAACACATTCAACTGCAAACTATATATAGACAGCAGGACCAAGTATTTATAAATGTGCTAAATGCTGTACGCAACAATCTTGCGACTAGTGAGCACTTAAGGCTTTTAAATAGTAGAGCGTTGGAGGAAGGGCAGGATAAATTTACTTTTGAGCAGTTTGCCATTTACTTAACCCCGACCAATGCTCGTGCTAAGCAGGTGAATAATTACTTTTTAGACCGCATACACGCACCTCTTAAGACTTATACAGGTAGAGCGGGCGGAACTTTTGAAGACCGGGAACTACCCACAGAGCTAAATTTGCAGATTAAGGTGGGTGCCCAAGTGATGATGCTCAATAATGACTCGCGAAAGCGTTGGGT
>JAHFJI010000054.1 GCA_023245955.1 Candidatus Doudnabacteria bacterium
GAATTTCAAGGATAGATTTTATTTCTTTTCTCAATGAAAGGCTTCTAGCAGAATTTTCAGACTTAGAAAGATACCCCTTGTCTTTTAGGGACTTGATATGCTCGTGAATAGTAGAAACTGCTTTGAGTTTTAGCTTCTTTCGTATTTCTTCTATGGTCGGAGATATGCCATTTTCAGCAATGTAGCTATTTATAAAGTCAAAGACTTGTTTTTGCTTTTTTGTGAGGTTTGACATATTGCTTTAAAAATCCAATTACGCTACAGTTTGATTATAACCGAACAGAAGCCGAAAGGTAAAGCAGAGTTATCCACATTGTTTTAGCGATGGTGGTCTAATAAGGCTTCAGATTGTCTACGACCAGATACTAATGATAGTAGTAGACAATTAAGTATCCAATGTTTTGCGAAAGATGTCATCCTGAGCCTTGGCGTAGGGTGGCTGTTTATGTATCTGCTTTGCCGGTGTATGTGCACCAAAGGTTTACTGGAGGTCGTAATACTTAGGTGCGTAACTAATATTCTAGAAAGCAGAAAACTATGAATTGGCCAAAATATGGAATAATAGCGGTGATTGTTTTAGCAGTGCTGGGTGGCATTATTTTTTTTGTATAAACAATTTGCTGTAGTGGGGCAAAATAGTGTAGTTTCTGAAAGGTCTACCCCAGATAGCGTTGCAACTACCACGCCGACAGGTAGTATTGTAAAAACGCCGACAGCCAGTCCAAGTGTTACCCAAGTACCTACATCAAAGCCTGTTCAAACTCCAGTTCCCAGTTCTACTCCAGCTGGATCAAAGAGTTATAGTTTGGTAGAAGTAGCAAAACATGGGAATGACTCTAGTTGCTGGAGTGTTGTTAACGGCCAGGTTTACGACCTAACTTCTTGGATTAGCAAGCACCCAGGCGGAGAAGCAGCTATACTTTCTATTTGTGGAAAAGATGGCTCTAGCGCTTTTAACGATCAGCACTCGGGTGAGCGTAGACCGGCAAATGAGTTAGCTGGATATGAGATTGGAGTTTTAATCAACTAAACAAAATAACAATTAAACAATTTAACATTCATAAATGTGGTCATTGTTCTTGTGTTTAATTGTTATATTGTTAAATTTAGGACTTACGCGTTTGGTCAAGTACGAGGCATTTTCTGAGGCTTTGCCGAAGGCGTAGTTATACTACGGCGAGGCAAACCGCAAGAAAATAACGAAGTAATTGGCCAAACCCCTTGGGGCATAAGTTTTAAAGAGGGACAACTCCTGTCAGTTCATTCAAGCGCGTAAGTCCTAAAATTGATTTATTCTTTTGCTAGGGCTATACACCAGACGTGTGCAGCTCCTACTTCCTTTAAGGATTTGCTTGCTTCTAGGAGTGTACTGCCTGTAGTAGTAACATCGTCTACTAGTAAAACAGTTTTACCAGTTAGATCTAGGTTGGGTTTAGCTTTAAAACTGCCAGCGATATTCTTTTGTCTTTGTTGTCTATTTAAATCTTTTTGGGTTTTGGTAGGTTTATAACGTACTAAAAGTTCTTCAAATGCTAGTTCTAGTCGGCTTGCTAATTGCTTAGCTAATATTTCAGATTGGTTAAAGCCGCGCCAGCGCAGGCGCCATATGTGTAAGGGGAGTGGTGTTATGAGTGTTGACTCTTTATTCAAGGCGCTAAGGTTGTCTTCCAGTACTTTTGCCATTTGGCTGCCAAGTATTTGAAATGCCTGCTTAATAAATTTGTATTTACCGGTAATAATACTTTCTGCGCAACCAGCAGTTGTATAACTAAAAACACTCAAGAGTCTATCCGGAGTGTTTTTAGCTTTGCACGTATTGTGAGTAAGCCCGAAAGGGCTAACTTGCCCACAAACTATGCAGTAGGTATGTTCGTTTTCTGCAAAATGGGAGAGGCAGTCTTTACAGATGGCAGTTTGGTGCTCATTTTTACAGACCACGCAACGCTCTGGAAGAATGGTGTCTAGGAGTACTAGGCCAATGTCTTTGAGCGCTGGGTGCATAAAAGCTCAGACTGTGATAAGAGTTTTATCTTTTGCCTTTTCTATTGCAAAGTGGATTTTGTCAGCTTCTACTGTGGGAATTATATGACAGCCTGGCTTGAGTTTGCCTTGAATGATCTTTTCGGCCAGCGGATCTTCCACTAAGGTTTCAATATTTTTGCGAATAAGCCTCGCACCTTGTAGCGGATCGAAGCTTCGTTCGGAAATAAACTTAGCAAGAGTGGCAGTCACTTTTAGGTGCATGTCCTGGGCGCGCATTCTTTCTGCTAGAACATTTATTTGGAGTAAGGCAATTTTACGTAACTCTATCATACCCAGCGGTCTGAAAACTAAGACCTTGTCTATGCGGTTTACGAATTCTGGTTTAAAAGATTGCTTTACTTGTTCCAGTACCCCTGTCTTTATTCGGTTGTACTGCCCTTCTAGCTCTTGTGGTTTTGGCTGTTGGTGGCTTAGAGCTTCGTGTTCGGCAAAACCTATTTTGGCTGCTTCTCGGGTAAGCTCTTGCATACCTAGGTTACTAGTCATTATTATGACGGTGTTCCTAAAGCTTACAGTTTTACCTTGTGCGTCGGTGAGCATGCCATCTTCCAAAATCTGTAGGAGAATATTAAACACGTCGGGGTGGGCTTTTTCTATTTCGTCGAATAACACAACTGCATAAGGCTTCCGGCGTACACTTTCTGTAAGTTTTCCACCTTCTTCAAAACCTACATAGCCTGCTGGCGCACCTATAAGTCTTGATACGTTATGGCGCTCCATAAACTCTGACATGTCTACACGAATAAGCGCATCCTGGTCTTGGAAGACTTCTCGTGCAATTACTTTGGCGGTTTCTGTCTTACCAACGCCAGTGGGCCCGAGAAAAATAAATGAACCAAGTGGACGTTTTGGGTTTTGCAGACCAGATCTGCTTCTGCGAATGGCTTTAGAAATTTCCGTAATAGCTTCACTTTGGCCAATGACGTGTTCCTCTAAAGTACTTTCTAAGTTTGTGAGTTTACCAATTTCAGTTTGGGTTAGTTTTTCTAGAGGTATTTTGGTAATCATAGACACTGTATGAGCTATGTCTTCTGCGGTAATTCGTTTGCCAGGTTTGGCTTGCTCCGTTTTTAGAGTACCATCAAGCCCTGCTACTTCAGCTGTTAGTAGTTGCTCTTGAAGTCTTAAGTGCTCTGCCGTGGCAAAATCACCTTGCCAAACGGCTTTAGTTTTTTCTGCTTCCAGGCTTTGTAGGTCTTGTTCTATTTTCTTTTTTTTCTTTAGGGTGTTAGAGTTCTCGTTTAAGCTTTGTAAGAAGGCAGCCGTTTCGTCTACCAAGTCTACTGCCTTGTCTGGCTGGTAGTGGTCTTGGATATAACGACCAGAAAGTTCTACTGCTGCTTTTAATGCTTCGTCGGAAATAGATACGCGATGATGTTCTTCGTAGTTTTTGCGTAAGCCTTTCAAGATGTCTAGAGTTTCTTCCGGACTAGGTTCTTCTACTAAGATAGCCTGGAATCTACGCTCTAGTGCTCCATCATGCTCTATATATTTTTTATACTCAGAGATTGTGGTGGCGCCAATAACTCGAATTTCACCTCTGGCCAGGGCCGGTTTTAAAATATTGGCTGCGTCTAGGCTGCCTTGTGTGGCTCCAGCTCCTACCATGGTATGGAGCTCGTCTATAAACAGAATAATATTTGGGTTGGCTTTTACCTCCTCTAAAATTTGTTTTAACCTATTTTCAAATTCTCCACGGAACATGGAACCGGCTACCACTAGCGCTAAGTCTAGGGAAAGTATTTTTTTGTCTAGTAATGTATCTGGGACTTCATGTTTACTTATTGCAAGAGCTAAGCCTTCTACGATGGCGGTTTTGCCCACTCCAGCTTCGCCAATAAGCACTGGGTTGTTTTTAGATCTTCTGGAAAGTATAGAAGTCATACGGGTGATTTCTTTTTTGCGACCAATTACTGGGTCTATTTTCCCGTTCGCAGCTTTTTTGGTTAGGTCGGTGGTAAAGAAATCTAGTGCACCCGCTTTTGGGTTTTGAGTTTGTCCCTTGGTACTGGTGCGAGTAAGACCATCTGGCGCATCTTCGGCGTCTGGGAACTTAGCTATGTTTTCAAACATAGCTAAAATAGTGTGCTCTATCTCGTGACTATCTACACCAAGCTTGCTTAAGATTACTTTGGCCCTGTTACCCTGCATAGATACCATTCCGTACAAGAAATGCTCAGTGCCAATAAACTGGTAACCAAATTGACTTGCGCCAATAGCTGCTCGTTCTATGGCAGTTTTTAAGTTCTCAGAGAGCACAGGTTTCCAGTGGTCTACGGTATGATTGGCGTTTATGGTATCTAGCTCTGGTCTGATTCGCTCTTGGGTGAGTCCTGTGCGAGTTAGAATTTCTGCAGCAAAAGAATTGCTCTCAGCTACGATGCCAAAAAGCAAATGTTCTGTACCAATATGGTCACACTTTAGTTCCTCGGAAACCATTTGAGCTGCGATGAGGGCATTTTTGGCTCTGGAGGAAAGTCGTTCTAAGATAAAGTTAAAATTTGCCATAACGAATATTGCGATACTAATCTACTAATCCATACGAATGATACTAATAAATACCAATCAGATATTGGGATTTTGAACTTACAGTGGTAATATTGTCAGTCTACTAGGGAGAGTGATAATTGTCAAGAAGTTATTGACCTTACAATTATTGATTTACAATCTGCAATTTTCAATGACGATGTTACACTTATAGTATACAAGATGTATTTAGTAAAGAGTAATAAGTAATTAGAATTAAAAATTCATTGTGCCTTAACTTGAGTTTTGATTCCCTTCGAGGGTCTGTCCTCGACTCTGAGGGTAGAGCCTCGCTCGGACTTGAACGAGAGGACCCCTCAGGGTCTCGAACGACTTAATTCTTGATTCTGTGTTTATGTGGAATAAGCCTAGAAAAGCCCGCGATATAAATTCTTCTGAGGAGGCGTACGCTAGCGCGCTCCGGCTTTTGGAGTTTAGGTTTCGTGGCGAGGCTGAGTTGTGGGAGCGTTTGGAAGAAAAAGGCTTCAACAAGTCAGTAGTGGACGATACTTTGGCTAGACTTAAGAAAGATAGGTACGTGGACGATGACAGGCTTTTGGAGAGTCTAATTAGAAGTAACAAAGAAGTAGGGCTTTACGGTCCGCAGTATATAAAGCAAAAACTCTTACAGAGAAAATTTGGCTATGAGCAAATAGTTCGGGCGCTTACAGATTTTTATCCAAAAGAAGAAGAGGAGATTGTGGCAAGAAAGTTTTTGGCAAAACAAAAGAATCTAGGTCTGTCCGATCAGAAACAAAAGCAGCAATTGTTACAGAAGTTTTTTCGGCGAGGTTTTAGCCCAGATGCTGTGTTTAGAATTATAGGTAGTACGCAATTGTAGACTTTCTGTTTTAAACCTTTGTAGGACTTACACGTTTGAATGAACTGACAGGAGTTGTCCCTCTTTAAAACTTATGCCCCAAGGGGTTTGGCCAATTATTTCGTTATTTTCTTGCGGTTTGCCTCGCCGTAGTATAACTACGCCTTCGGTAAAGCCTCAGAAAATGCCTCGTACTTGACCAAACGCGTAAGTCCTACTTTGTACAATTTCCAATTTTCAATCCTATAAGTTTATTTCCCTCAACCTTTTTATGCGATCTTGGAGCGGTGGGTGGGTGTTGAAGAGATTAGCCAGCCAGCCAGTTGTGCGTTTACTGTCTAGGTGGAACGGACTGGCAATGTAGAGGTGGGCTGTGGCTTTGTTAGCCACTTCTAGTGCCTCGGTATCTTGGGCAATTTTTTCTAGAGCACTTGCTAAGCCTTCTGGGTAGCGGGTTAGAAGCGCGCCTGAGGCATCTGCTAGATATTCGCGCTGTCTGGAGACTGCCAGTTGCATGAGCATGGCAATAAATGGAGAAAGAATGGCTAGAACAATGCCAATGATTGCAAATATTTGGTTATTACCGCCCTCGTTATCGTTCTTTCTTCTGCCTCCCCAAACCCCAATCCTAAAAAACCAGTCACCAAGTAGTGTGATTATACCCACTAAGATAACCACTAAAGTCATAAAGCGAATATCATAATTACCTACATGCGATAGTTCATGGGCAAGCACACCCTCAAGCTCTGTTTTGTTTAAGCGGGCTAGGCTACCAGTAGTAACACATACTACTGCGTGTTTTGGGTCACGCCCAGTCGCAAACGCATTTATGGCGGTGTCATCTATCACGTAAATTCGGGGTAAGGGGAGTCCTGCGGTAATTGTTAAGTTTTCTACAACGCGGAACAAGTCTGGGTGAGACTGCCTACTTATTTCTTTGGCTTTTGACATAGCCAGGGTAATGGAGTCGGAAAAGTAGTAGGAAAAAACTGCGGAGATAGAGGAGAAAACGACTGCAAAAACTAAAATGCCTGGGTTGCCATATGCACGGCTAAAAACATAACCTAGTGAGATTATGACTAATAGAAAGCAGAATATAAGCAGAGCCGATCTGCGTTTATTTTGACCAATAGCTGAGTAGGTTATCATAGAATTGTAGATTGCAGATTGAAAATTGCAGATTGATAATACCAATTTAGTTTATGTATGGCATTTATAAATTTACAATCTAAAATTTGCAATTTGCAATTATTTAGAACTTAACTTGTACGGGTTGGCCTTCAGCCCCTTTTTCGTCTATATCAAAGAACTCGCGGACCTTAAAGCTAAACGTGTTGGCAAAAATATTTGTAGGTACTGTTTGTAGTTTAGTATTGTAGTCACGAACAGTGCCGTTGTAGAACCTTCTGGAGGCTTGGATTTTGTCTTCGGTGTCCGTTAAGTCGCCCTGAAGTTTTAGGAAATTTTGATTGCTTTTTAAGTCTGGATAGCTTTCGGCTACCGCAAATAAAGATTTAAGAGTACCAGAAAGAGCATTTTCATCCTTGAGCTTTTCTTGCATGGAGCCTGCATTCATGGCCATTGTTCTAGCTTTAGTGACGTTTTCCAGTACGGAAGACTCTTGCCCGGCATAGCCCTTAACTGTTTCTACTAGGTTAGGAATAAGGTCGTATCTACGCTTAAGCTGTACTTCTATGTCGCTCCAAGCCTCGTCTACTCTGGTTTTTGAACGAATAAGGCCGTTATAGAGCATAATGGCTCCAGCTACTAGGACTATTATGACTATCCAAAATATTGGCATATATTTATTGTTTCTTTAAGGTTTATGCCCACATTATAGCACTTTCTTGCAGTTTTAACTAATGTTTATGTATTTAAATCTAAAATTTAAAATCTACAATCTGCAATGCCTATTTATCCACTTGCCAAGAATTGCACAGGTTGCTATATTTACCTCACCACAGCCCCTTTAAAAAATAACAAACCAGATCGTACGCGATCAAAAAAATTCGTCTAATACAGACGAACGATCGTACGCGATCAAAAAAAGTTTGTTCTTTTTCAAAGGAATGAGGTTGACCCCAAAAGGAGGGTCAAATATGGTCGCCGTGCGACGAGAGGTTAGCCAGGCTCCACCTGGCACAAAATACGCTATTATATTTTTTTCATAGCAAAACCTCCTTCATGGCCCCCAAGCTTGAGAGCCTAGTACACACCTGTGGTGTACTGGGCTCTTTTTCTTTTTTTATTGGCTTTTAATAAGTGTGATATAATTAGCTCGAGATATTTAAATATAAAAACATGCTTGAAACAGAAAATAGTGTAAATAACAAACGGACGCCCTATGGGGTGGCGATACTTTTGATTCTATTGGCGGTAATTGGGGCAGTTAGCTATCCGTATATAAAAAATAAATTCTTTACTCATAAGGATAATGCAATAATTAGAAAAACGGTACCTACGTCTGAATTACCCAGTAAGTTTCCGGTGGATACTCCACTAACTAAAGCATCGGTGGTAGTGCATAACTTTGAATCTAGCTTACCAGACGGTACTACGCAATC
>JAHFJI010000055.1 GCA_023245955.1 Candidatus Doudnabacteria bacterium
CTGGGTACCATACTTATGACCATGGGTATAGCTTATGACTCAGATGGAGCGAGGAGTATTGCTGGAAGTATTTCGGCTATTATGACAGGCCAGTCGTATGCCACTAGCAGTGAAATGGCAGAGCACTTGGGTACTTTTGAACGCTATGAGGCCAACAAAGAAGACATGCTTAGGGTGATGCGCAATCATAGACGCGCGGCTTACAACGCACAGGCTAAAGAGTACGAGGGCCTGACTATTACTCCGGTAGGTATAGATGCCAAGTTTGGCCCCGAGTATTTGGTGAGTGCAGCAAAAAAAGTATGGGACGAGGCAGTGGAACGGGGAGAAAAGTTTGGGTATAGAAATGCTCAAACTACGGTTATTGCTCCAACTGGTACTATTGGTCTTGTAATGGACTGCGACACTACGGGTGTAGAGCCAGATTTTGCTATGGTTAAGTTCAAGAAGCTTGCTGGTGGTGGGTATTTTAAAATTGTAAACAGTTCGGTACCTAAAGCACTTCGGCATCTTGGTTACAGCGATGAACAGATTACCGAAATAGAAAGTTACACCAAGGGCCATGGTACGCTAGTGGGGGCGCCATTTATTAATCATGAAAGCTTAAAGGCTAAGGGTTTTTCGGATGAAGACTTAAAGCTTGTAGAAAGCAAGCTAGGTGCCGCTTTTGATTTACGGTTTGTGCTCAATCCGCTTACTCTAGGTGAGGACATAATGAAGCGGATAGGCTTATCTGAATATACCAAAGAAGCGAACTTTGATGTGCTAGGCGCGCTAGGTTTTACCATAAAGCAGGTGCAGGTGGCCAATGAATACATGGCAGGGACTATGACTATAGAAGGTGCACCGTATTTAAAAGAAGAACATTTGAGTGTGTTTGACTGTGCCAATAAGTGTGGAGTAAAAGGTAAGCGGTATATAGCTTATGACGCGCATATTAAGATGATGGCTGTAGTTCAACCGTTTATCTCGGGTGCCATCTCTAAGACTATTAACATGCCTGCGACCGCAACTATTGACGAAGTGGAAAAAGTTTACTGGGACTCTTGGAAGCTGATGCTGAAGGCGGTAGCGCTTTACCGCGATGGTTCTAAGCTTTCCCAACCACTAAACTCCACTGCTTCAGGGGATGTAGCTGAGCTACTCGGTGATGAAGAAGAAAATATTAATGAAGTAACACCTGAGCAAGTGCATGTGCAGGCTATGGCTAGGGGCTTCAAAGAGTCATTACCAAAAAGGCGTGATGGTTGGACCCAGGAAGCTATAGTGGCAGGGCATAAGATTTATGTGCGTACTGGCGAGTACGAAGACGGGAGACTTGGCGAAGTGTTCTTAGATATGTACAAGGATGGCGCGGCCTTCCGTTCGCTCCTTAACTGTTTTGCTATTTCTGTTTCTAAAGGTTTGCAACGGGGAGTGCCACTCCAGGAGTACGTTGACACCTTTACCTTTACTCGGTTTGAGCCGGCAGGACCCGTGCAAGGGCATGACAATATTAAAATGGCCACGAGCATACTAGACTATGTGTTTAGGTTGCTTGGTTATGAATACCTAGGCCGTGAAGACCTGGTGCAAGTAAAACCACAAGGTAGCCAGCAACAGCTACTACCAATGGACAGTGATAAAGATAAAGTAGCGCAGAGTAGCGCCATGGTAGTAGAGCACACACCAGAATCTAGGCAAAGAGAAATGAACCCAGGTCCAGACTCCCAGAAAGCCGCCAGGGCTCAAGGATTTACGGGAGACGCATGTAGCAGTTGTGGCTCTATGAAAATGAAGCGTAACGGTTCGTGCATGGTGTGTATTGAGTGTGGCACGACTACGGGATGTAGCTAGGAAGTAGATACGAGTTCAGTAGATAAGAACTAAGTAAAAAGGCAAAAGAAAAAGGCGCGCAGGGTAAGGCCTGCGCGCGCCTGGTATTGAATGACTTTCAAGAGAGTTTAGCAGGTGGCCAAAACTTTGTCGTTTGGGTTGAACATGATGACTCCTTGTCAGTGTTAGTTAGTTTTTGCAAGCGTTGACTAGGCCTCCCACAACGCCTGCAACCAGAGACGGTAGAACGAATCCTGGCCATCCGTAGTCGTGAAGCCAAATTCCGTAATTTGCTTGGTCAGTCATGAATGTGACAAAGCCATTAATTAGGAATATGGCGAGCATTGTTACCAAAGGTTTCTTTGGTGCAATATAGCCACCAAGAAGACCAATAAGCAGGCTAATAATGATTAACCAAGGCATGGTTTTCTCCTATGTTAAGTTAGTTTGTGGTTTAGGGTAGGTTGCTGAATATTATCATTAGCAAGGTACCCAAGAAGATTCCGAGCGCGAAAGCATTTTGCTTTTTGCCGGGTGGGGCTATCCATGACCACACAAAGCCAAAAGCAAAGGCTATCAGGCATCCTACAAACATCTTTCCATTCATAAGTTTCCTCCTGGACTTGTTTGTATGTGTGCAATTATAGCTTATATGTATAGATATGAAAAGTACTAAGAAGTTGGTAGAAAAAAATCGAGGGTTGGTGATTTGCAATATTGGAGCGGGGAAGGGTAAGACCACGGCGGCTATGGGGACTTGCATCCGGGCGGCGGGGGCTGGAATGAACGTGTACATAATGCAGTTTGTTAAAGCTAAGGTTAAAGATAGTGCGGATCATACAGCAGAGGGGGAATGGCCACTCTCTTGCGAGATAGATTATTTAAATGAAGTTAGCCGGATGCAAGACGCTATTGAGCAGAATAAATTCACCTCACCTACCCTCTCCTTAGTAAAGGAGAGGAATAGGAAAGAAATTGGACAAATTAAAAATGAACAAGTGGGCTTGGGTTTTGTGGGAATACTGGGCGACAAAAAAGATAAGGCCGCGCATGTAAAAGCCGCTAAGGCAGGGTTAAAAAAAGCAATGAAGATTTTGCAGTCCGGCAAATGGGACGTGGTGTTTCTAGATGAGCTTATCTCTGCTCTAGAAGTCGGAGTGCTGAAGGAGAATGATGTGGTCAAGCTAATTAAGGCTAAGCCAAAAAAAGTGCACCTTATTTTAACCGGGCATAATAAATATGAGAAAGTACTTGAGCTGTGTGATCTTGTAACTAAGATGGAAATGGTTAAGCATCCTTACTACAAGGGGATATTGGCGCAGAGGGGGATAGATTATTAGCTAGATGTAGAAGTTAGAAGTATGTAGATAAGAATTAAGTATCAAGAATCAGGAATTATGAAGAGATGCACAAATAAAAGAGTAAGTGTTGGTTTAGGTTCGTTCTTGCTGGTTGCGTGGTACACTCTTGGGTGACTTGGGTTTGTTTGTGACTTACTATGTAGCTAGATTTATTTTCTTAGGAGCGCGAAAGTGGCAGCTTAAACTTGTGTAAATATCTTTGTGTTGTATAATACAAGTGTGCAGGTATTGTAACGAAATAAAAAAATGCCAAGAGTAGCAGCAACAAAAAAACCAATTACAAAAAGTGAAACCAGCTATTTTAACGATATAGCCATTTGGACTATGATAGGCGCGTACCTGGTGGGTATGTTTGTGGCTATGCAACTTAGCAAGATCTCTCTAGTAGAGATCGGTGCAGTAGCTACTACTAGTGTGGAGCAAACTTCTGCCATAGCTGGATATTAGGTTAGCTAATAAATAAGTATTTTAATGGGTATCTTCCAGAAGATGCCCATTTTGTGTTACTATCTACATAATGAAACGTCATATGATTATTAGCTTTGAACGTCATATTTCTATGCAAGTTTGTGGGTTAACCAATTTCAATTAAGTATTTATAGCTTTTATTGCCGACATTTTATAAGTAACTGTTTATATGGAACTATCTAAAGAACCCTACAAAGGTACCAGGGATTTTTATCCCGAGGATATGTATTTGCAAAAATACATATTTGATACTATGAGACGAGTGGTAGAGACCTATGGCTATATTGAATATGGGGCTTCTATTTTGGAAGAGACGGCGCTGTATAAAGCTAAGTCTGGAGAGGAAATTGTAAATGAGCAGACTTATTCTTTTACTGATAGAGGTGGACGGGATGTTACTATACGACCAGAGATGACACCTACGGTTGCGAGAATGGTGGCAAGAAAAAGACAGGAGCTAGCTTTTCCTTTGCGCTGGTACTCTATCCCAAACTTATTTCGTTACGAACGTCCACAGCGTGGGCGCTTACGTGAACACTGGCAACTGAATGTCGATGTCTTTGGTATAGCAAACATAGAAGCAGACGCAGAAATTATTTTCGTAAGTTATCAGCTCATGAAGGCTTTTGGTGCTAAAGAAGAGAGCTTTATTATAAGGATAAATAACCGTAAACTAATAAACTTCTTGCTGAGTGATTTGTTAAAGTTGAAACCAGATGAAGTCTATAAGTTATCAAAGATTATAGATAGAAAAGATAAACTGGAAGCATCGGAATTCCAAGCACAAGTAGCGACCATGCTTGCCGATCGAACCGAGGCATTCATTAAACTTTTGAATACAAAAGACCTTACAGAGCTAGCTTCTCTTATCCCTTCAAATAATGGAGTTAAAGAGCTGTTAGAGCTTTCCGAACTTCTAAAAGCAAGACAAATTCCTAATGTCGTATTTGATCTGTCTCTAATGCGTGGCTTTGATTATTACACTGGTACGGTATTTGAGGTGTTTGATACTAGTGCGCTGAATAATCGCTCTCTTTTTGGTGGTGGAAGATATGACGATTTGGTTGGTTTATTTGGTGAAGAAAAGGTTGGTGGAGTTGGTTTTGGTATGGGTGATGTGACTATAAAAGATTTTATGGAAACATATGGTCTTATACCTAAGTATAAAACAACAACCCAGGTGTATATTTGTCCAATAAATGCAGAGTATTTCCAGAAAGCAGATGAGCTCGCGCAATCTCTAAGAGAAAATGGAATAAATGTGGTGGTGGACTATACGGAACGAAAGCTTGCTTCTCAGATAAAAACTGCAGATAAACAAGGCTTGGCGTACATTATTTGTGTAGGTGATGAAGAAGTAGAAACTGGTAAGTACAAATTAAAGAACTTGCACACCCATGAACAAGTAGAAGTGCTGGAGACGGAGCTACTTGCAACAATCAAGTCTAGTTAAATTGGGTACTCTAATACTAGGTTGTATTAGAGTGTTTTTTAGATAGTATTTTTGTGTCAATTGTGTCAATGGTCATCTTTGACATGTGGCATGTCAAAGATGACCATTGACACCGGTAGTTTATGACAAAGAGTCAAATATTAATGTCTGTGTGTGCTGGGACGCTGCTTGGCGTAGGTGTGGGTTCGGTTTTTAGTGTGGGATTATTTTTTGCTTATGCGTGCATGGTTGTAGCACTCATCTGTTTAACAGTTTATATTTTTAGACCTAGGGTGTTAGTGGATAATAGTTTTTTAGAAAGCTTTCCTGTCCATGGAAAACTTTTTTCTTTCTTAGCTCTTGTCTGGTTTATTTTGGGGTTTGGTTTTGGGCTGTTTAGGATTGAAACTAGGCTATTAGTCCAGAACGAGTTTGCAGAGTGGATAGACTCCAAACAAGACTTTGAGGGACTAGTGGTAACGGAGCCAGATGTGCGGACAGACTCGCAACTTATAACAGTGCAACCGAATAATTATTCTGAGCGTATTTTGGTGACCACTACGCTTAGTAATTATTACAGGTATGGTGATGTGGTGTGGGTGCGCGGAAAAGTAGTAGAACCAAAAGAGTTTAATGACTTTGACTATCCGGGCTACCTGGCTCGTTTTAACACCTTTGCGCTCATGCGTTATCCCAAAATGGTGGTGCTAAAAAGCCACCAAGGAAGCTTGCTTGTAGATAAGTTATTGCAACTTAAGGTGTTGCTTATTTCTAAGTTGCTAAGGGTTTATAGCACAGATACTGGTAACTTTTTGCTTGGGATATTGATTGGGGCAAAGAGGGGCTTGCCCGCAGATATATTGGATAATTTTAGGAGAACGGGAACTACGCATGTATTAGCGGTATCGGGATTTAACATTAGTATTTTTATTAGCGGTCTTGGTGTGTTGGCTTACTGGATTGGTAGGCGAGCGCAATTGCTTGTATCCATACTTTGTGTGGCCGGATTTATAATAATGGCCGGACCATCGGCTTCGGTGCTGCGCGCTGGAGCGATGGGGTTTTTGCTCGGTCTTGGGATGGTAGCAGGTAGGCTATATAATCCGTTACCTGCGCTCCTGTTGGTGGCGTCTCTTATGGTGGGTCTAAATCCTAGGATACTTTTTTGGGATATTGGCTTTCAGTTGAGTGCCGTTGCGACTGCTGGGATAGTATTGGGGGTGCCGGTGGCGGAGTCTATTTTTCCTACGTACGCTAGTAGCAAACTTTTTCAGCTACTTGCAGTAACTACGTCGGCCATAATAGCTACTCTGCCAATCTCGCTTTGGCATTTTGGGAGTTTGAGTTTAGTAGCACCTCTAGCTAACGTGCTTATCGTCCCACCAGTAGAAATGGTTATGGCTTTTGGTGCATTGTCTTTTATACCGGTGTTGGGTAGGGGATTTGCGTTTGTGAATAATTATATTTTGAGTCTTATGCTGTGGCTGGAGCACATACTAGCTAGGCCAACATGGGCCAGTGTGGACGCAAAAGTTTCTCCATGGCTGGCCCTGGCTTGCTACGGTGTTTTGTCCTTGCTCTATTTGATATACATAAGGCGTAAGCAATCTACCGGAGGTGTCACATGAGCCGGAGTAACTCCTTGGGTATCTATTCACCTTTTCCCAAAAAACAAAGCCCTGTATAAGATTATGTGTAGGGGCGAGCTTTAGCCGCCCGCTTGTTTCGGGCGAGCAAGCTCTGCCCCTACGAGATCATTGGGAAATGGTGAATAGTTACACTCCTTGGTCTTGGCGAAATTTTTGTGATCATGTTACACTTACAAAAGAAATATTGAAAAAAGGAGAATATTATGCCAAAAAATACTGTAATTTGGATTGTAATTGCCATCTTAATTATTGCCGGAATTGTTTTTGCTGTTGCTAAAAGCGGACAAAATAAACCATCTAACAAGTCTGATGCATCTACAAACTCCACTACTAAGGTCACCGCTACACCCACGCCAACACCAACAGAGCAAGCAGTGATAACGGAAACCAAAAATAATTGTACTAGGAACTATGACCCGAACTTTTTTGCGGGGAAAACTGTGGACTATAAAAACAAGCAAGTTACGCTTACGGTCCGTGGGTTTGGCGATATAGTGATAGAACCAAATGATGTAGCTGCGCGAAAAACCTCTGAGAACTTTGTAAAGCTTGCGGAGAGTGGGTTCTACAACTGTCTCACTTTTCACCGAATTTCTAACCTTACAGGCGACCCTAAGAACCCAGGAAGAATTGTTCAAGGGGGAGACCCAGAAGGAACAGGTAGGGGTGGACCGGGATATACTGTTCCAGCAGAGATTGGTCTTAAGCACGTAAAGGGGGTCATTGCTATGGCTAGAACAGGAGACCAGGTGAATCCTAAACGGGAGTCTTCTGGGAGCCAGTTCTACATTGCAGTAGACGCGGTGCCTTTCTTAGATGACCAGTACACAGTGTTTGGGATGATAACCAAGGGACTGGATATAGCAGAAAAGATAAGTAATGCACCTATCTTGGGTGGGTCTGATGGCCCTCCAAAAGAGCCTATAGTTATAGAAAAAGCAGTCGTAACAAGTAAATAACACTCTACGAAATTACGAAATATACTAAACTACGAAAACTTAAAGTATTCTTTGTTGTTATAGTTTCGTACTTTCATAAAATTAGTAATTTAGTAGAAAGATATATTATATGGAACATATTAAGCTAGAAAGAAC
>JAHFJI010000056.1 GCA_023245955.1 Candidatus Doudnabacteria bacterium
AAACACTCATCAAGCCACCGTAGACTCATTGTACTATGTTTTTTGTGACCAGGCAGACGGCCAAGCCTGTTTGAGTCCACTGGTCAAACCAGTGGTTTACCTTACGATCAGACAATTAGTTTAGCAAGTTTATAAACTTTTACTCGCATATTCTACCTACCAACAGATTCAAGTTCTGCTGGCACTAACACATCTGCTAGAGCTTCCAAATCTTCCACAATTACCCCAGTACCACGAGCCACGCATGTAAGCGGATCATCTGCAACTGTAACTGGGATTTTTGTTTCAAGAGACACCAACTCGTCTAACCTACGTAGTAAAGCCCCGCCCCCTGCAAGCATAATTCCCCTAAACATAATATCGCCAATAATCTCTGGAGGTACTTCTTCTACCACAGACTTAATACTTTCCACAATAGACTTTACAGGTGAGTAAAGTGCCTCTCGTACATCTGCATCTGTAAAAACAATTTCCTTAGGCAAACCGGTAAGTAAATCTCTCCCTCGTACAGGTGCTTCCATTAGTTCTTCTAGCGGCAAGGCCGAACCAATACTTATCTTTATTTCCTCTGCAGTCCGCTCACCAATAAGCAAGTTAAACTTATCCCTAGCATGCTGGATAATAGCCTGATTAAGTTTATCTCCGGCCACCCGAATACTCCTGGCAATTACTACTCCACCAAGTGAAAGTACAGCGATCTCCGTAGTACCACCACCGATATCCACCACAAGACTACCAACTGCATCCTGTACTGGAAGCCTTGCCCCAATAGCTGCTGCCATAGGCTCTTCTACCAAGTAAGCTTTTCTTGCCCCGGCGTTGATGGTTGCATCTTGCACAGCCCGCTTTTCTACCTCTGTAACTCCGCTAGGAACACCAATCACCACTCTCGGACGTCTAAGAAAACTATACGTACCTGCATGTACTTTATCTATAAAGTAGCGGAGCATTTGCTCAGTGACTTCAAAGTCAGAAATAACTCCGTCTACTAATGGACGACTCGCAGTAATGTATCCAGGGGTCCTGCCCACCATCTTCTGAGCTTCTGTACCAATAGCTACAATTTGCTTAGTCCGGTTATTCACCGCCACAACCGAAGGCTCATTAATTACTATACCTTTGCCTTTTACATACACCAAAGTATTGGCCGTACCAAGGTCAATTCCTATGTCCTGGGAAAATCTTTTAAATATGGGTTCAAACACAAAAATTAGTAGTTAGTAAATAGTAATAAGTAATTAGAGCGGACAAAGAAGTAAAAAACTCAAAAGTACTTCACTTTTAGAGCTTATACTTTTGAGTTGAAATCTTGACTTTTTAGTTTGACTTTTTTAGTATAACGATACTATCTTACTCTACAATATTTCTGCTACCTGGTCTAGTTTAACTAGTCTGCTCTCAGATTCATTACGTTTTTTGTACTCAAGAGACTCCAAAGCTAAAGTTTTTTGCGATACCACAAGCCTATGAGGAACACCAATTAAGTCACTATCGGCAAATTTCTCGCCAGCAGATACATCCAAGCGGTCGTCGTATAACACCTCAACGCCCAGATCTGTAAGTTGTCGATATATTTTGTCACTAGCAGAAAACACGCTCTCTGCCTCTTTCCCAGGTAAAGCAATTAAGTGTACCCTGAATGGTGCCACGCTCTCTGGCCAAAGTATCCCTTTCTCGTCATTCATTGTTTCAGCTAGTACACCCATAAGTCTGCTAATACCAATCCCGTAACAACCCATAATTGGAAACTTTTTTTCTCCGGCCTCATCCGTGTATCCAAGTCCAAAGTCTTTACCATACTTTTGTCCAAGATCAAATACGTTACCGACTTCGGAAGCCTTAGCCTGCGCCAAGGTGCCAGCACAATCCTTTGGACATTTATCCCCTAATTTGACCTCCGCAATTTCTACGTTTACACAAAAATCACACACTTCGCAGTACAGGATATCATCCTCCCCGGCATCTGTAAGCACCATAAACTCATAAGAAATCTTCTGACTAAAAGCGCCACCAGAAGCCTCCGTAACTTTTGCCACAAGCCCCAACCAAGTATAAATTTTTAAATAGGCCTCCTTTGCCTCAGAATAAAACCTATCAAAATCTTCTTGGCTAGTGTGGAAACTATACATATCCTTCATTAAGAACTCCCGACCACGTAATAAACCAGACTTCGCGCGCAGCTCGTCCCTAAATTTCCAGTTAATTTGATAGACAGCTAAAGGCAAATCTTTGTACGACTGCACTCGTGCGAGTACCAATGGTGTGACCACTTCTTCTTCACTTTGACCAAGTGCATATTCTTTCTCTGTTCTGCTCTGAATTTTAAATAGTACATCTATATTGTCCCAGCCACCTGTAGTTTGCCAAACATCCTTTGGGTGTAACATAGGCATTAAGAGTTCGCTAGCACCGATAGCGTTCATTTCTTCCCGCACAATTTTAGATATATTATTTAAAGTACGTAACCCTAGGGGCAAGTAAGTGTACACACCGGCCATAAGCTTGCTCACAAACCCAGCCTGCTCCAAAAGCCTGCCATTTACAGTAGGTTCCTCCTCTGACACCGTTTTGCTTGTTTTTAAGAAAAGTTTTGATTGTCTCATAAAATTACCGATTTACAGATTAATTCAGATTTACAGATGACAACAGATATAGAATGAATACAAATAGAATCCGTAGTCATCTGTAAATCTGCATACATCCGTATATCTGCATCATTACATAAATTACTTTCCCAATAATCTACCTATCGCGCTAAAACCATGAAAATCGTTTACCGTTACCACTAGCATCAGCAACAGTAACACCAGAAAACCAAAAGCGTTAAATGCTTGCTCCACTCGCGGGTTATTAGCCTTCCTACGAACCTTTTCAATAATCAAGAAAAGTACCCTACCACCATCTAAAGCAGGTACCGGTAGGGCGTTTAGTACCGCTAGGTTGAGCGAGAGAAACGCTGCAAACTGGAGAAGATATACAAACCCGAGTTTGCTTGCCTCACCTGTTAGCTGGGCAATTTTTACCGGACCACCCAACTGATTTAGCGCCACTCCGCCAGTAACTAATTTGCCCAAACCTTTTAGTACTGCATACATCTGAGTTCCTGTGGTGGTAAAGCCTGTTATTACCGCCTTACCGAGTGGATATTTAAGTTTACCTACCAGTCCTAGGGCTATGCCTGTAGGTCCGGAACCCGGAGCAGGATTTGCTAGAGACTCCACCATCAGAGACTTTGTCGTACTGCCACCATGAGACACAGTAAACACAAACTTTCCGCCTTTCCGGTCCCCCACATACTTTTGCAAATCAGTAATACTCTGGAAACTTACTCCGTCTATAGACACAATACTATCTCCCACCTTTAACCCAGCTCGTTCTGCCGGTGATCCCGCATTTACATCCAACAAGGTAATGATCGGAGTAGAAAGTACCGTACCAGCAGGCAAACTTGTCCCTTCATCCAGCACAGTTGGTACACCACTCACAAGACAGATGGTTATCAACACCCAAGCCAACACCGCGTTCATAACCACCCCAGCTAGAAGCACAGATAGTCTAGACATAAACGACTTTTTACCAAAACTGCTAGGATTATCTGGTGCATCATTATTCTCCCCAACTATTTTTACAAAACCACCCAAGGGAATAAGATTTAGAGAATATATGGTTGATGTAGCATTTTCTGGTTGATTTGTACCGAAAACAAATTTACGTCCAGATTCTGTTTTATACACACCAAACACTCTCGGTGGAAAGCCAAAGCCAAACTCATCCACCTGCATACCAGCGCGCTTGGCCAGCAAAAAATGCCCAAGTTCATGAACGAACACGAGAAGACCTAGTACGGCAATAAAAATGATAACTGTAATCATAAAACTTTATGGAAGTTAAACAAAAAAACACTTGAGTTATGAGTTATGAGTTAGGAATTAGGAATTAGGAATTAGGAATTTATTCATAACTCATAATTCCTAATTCATAATTCAATTCCTAGACCGTAAGGATTTCTTTTTCCTTTTCCTCAGCGATAGATTTTATCTTAGCATTATACTTATCTACAACTTCCTGAACTTTCTTTTGGAGATAGCTTAAATCATCTTTTGAGACAGTGCCATCTACTTCGCCTTTTTTGGCAAACTTTAAAATATCCTCGCGGGTATTGCGTATGCCAATACGAGCCTTCTCGGCTAATTGTCCCACCAGCTTGGCAAGCTCCTGCCTGCGCTGCTCATTTAAGCTGGGTAAGGTCATTCGCAAGACCTGCCCATCGCTTGCAGGATTGAGCCCCAGGTTTGCCGCTCCGATAGCTTTCTCTATTGCCTGCATTAAGCCCTTGTCCCAAGGACTTACCACCAAGGTCTTGGCATCACTCACACTAACGCTCGCCACCTGATTTAAGGCTTGGGTTTGTCCGTAAGCCTCTACCACCACAGAGTTAAGCAAGGCTGGATTGGCTCGTCCGGTCCTGACCCCAGCCAAATCCTGGTGCAGGTGCTCTAAAGTCTTTTCAAAATTTGGTATATGTTCTTGTAGTATTTGATCGGTCATAGTTGTAGATGAATTATGAATTAAGAGTCATGAGTCATGAATAAATTCCTAACTCATAGTTCATAACTCATACTTCTCGCATTTGCCTTATTGTCCCGGGATAAAGCCTGCATAGACCACCTGGTCAAACTTTGGGTCTACTAAAATATAATTGATTACCGTGCCAGTGGCAATAGCACTTACCTGCCAAGAACTGCCGGCATTGGTTGTTTTATAAACAGTATTGCCCACAGAAGCAAATATAGTAGCACCATTATTCTGCAAGCCAATACCCCTAACTTCTGTTGCTTGTGCACTCTTTAGCGGTAATTGTAAGTACTGCCAATTTACCCCACCATTTATACTCTTGAATAAGCCATTATTTGCTCCGATAAAAATCTGCCTAGGCGAACCATCTGTAACCAAAACTTTGTAGAACGCGGTAGTCTCTGCCGATGGAATATTTACACGACCGGTAGCAGTAGCATCGCTTCCAAGCAAATCGTTAATCTGTTGTCGCCAAGACGCAATATTTAGTAACTGCTTAGATACATTTACTATGGTCTTACCCCCATCTTGGCTAGTAAATAGACCCTTGGTACGAGTCAGTATACATAGGGTACTACTTTGCCATATCATCTGGGAGACTGAATCTTGGAAGTTTTGGACAAGCGCCCAAGTAGTGCCACCATCCAGGCTTTGAATTAAGTTCCCAGACCCGAATCCCACAACAATGGTCGTAGGACTAGCCGGATCAAATGCTATACCCCGAGCCACTTGTCCACCAGTAGCATCATTGTAAACTGGCAACCAAGATTTACCGGCATCCAGAGTCTGCACTACACGAGCTTGGTCTCCAGCTTGTCCTACTACAAAAATATGATCAGCGTTGCCAGGATCAACAGCTACATCGTAGGCACTAAAGTTAGATAGTATCTGGCTCCAGGACCCAGCACTATCTCTAGAAACAAATAGGCCATTTTGCTGCGTCGCAACAAATATCGTACTGTTGTCCGAAGGAGAGAGTTTCATGCTAGTAACGCTACTAGAAGCCAATAGTGAGTCTACAGATTTGGCATTTTTCTTCACAGTACTTACAGGAGCTTTATTAGAGAAAATCCAATCCGCCCCACCATTAGTAGTTTTAGCCACCCCCGCTCCAGACTTTTCATTTGAAAGCGGATTGCACGAAGCCGCAAGCATCACTATAGAGCACAAGCTAATAAATATTTGTATTTTTGATATTTTGGTCATTTTGAATTTATTCATAACTCACCTGTCCGCCATAGCCGCCAACTGGCGGAGAAGGCTGGATGATTCATGATTCTTAATTCATCCCAAATTCAGGCACAGATACTCCAAGACCATTCTTTTATTCCCATTACTAGACAAACGTCTAAATGCTTCCATAAATATGCTAAGCTTAAGAGCTAGCTTACCCGTACCAACCGCCATCATTTCCTGGGTAATCCAAAAGCCTAAGCGTTGCTCTATATCAGAAGTTTCTTGATCAGAAGTTTCTTGCTTTGCCCACTCCTGGATAACTGCGAGTCTAGTGAACATACTACCAGAGGTTAGTCCCTCTAGCTCTCTCTGCCACTGTTTACGTCTGCCTAACTCGTCCTTGTTGGTAATCATCTCTATAAATTCTGACGCTCGCCCAAAAGCAAACTTGAGTGTATCTTCTGTATAGACAAGTCCTTTCCCACGAACGACCGAAACTAGCTCTTCTTGGCTTAAATACCCAAAACTCAACATCTGAGCTCTAGACAAAATGGTTGATGGCAAATTTCGCTTAGCGGAAATAAGTATAATAGTCGTGGACCGAGTAGGCTCTTCTAGGACTTTTAGTAATGTATTACTACTAGCAATGTGCATTAGTTCACATGAGTCCAAAACAGCAACTTGGCGGTGACCTGCACTTGGTCGGAATGACAAAGTAGATAGAAAGTTTCTCAAGTCTTCTGTATTAGAGTCCTTGAAGCTAAATTCAAGCACAGCCTGCCTACTTGTCCCAAGTTTCTCTGCGAGCTCCAAGGCCAAAGTTTTTTTGCCCACTCCTTCGGGACCAAAAAAAATATAAGCATGAGGAATACTCGCTAGTACCAGCTGTTTCGCTAACACCTGCTTGGCAAACATGTGGCCAACTGTTGCCCAACTTGCCGATATGCGCTCGTCCATAAACTAATTATTTCTCTACAATAATAGTGCCAGTAGCAGCAGAATTTAAATGATCATGGTAACCCCATGAACCAAGCTTGGTAAACTTAAACTGAAAGCTGCCCCCAGAAGCCACTGGTGTTTTGGCATCCAACTCTGGGTATAAAGTATGGGAAGGGTGCGGGTCGGAAGCAGGTCTAAAAGCTTTGCTAGACTTATCGCTAAAAATCACTACATCACCTTGTTTTACTTTGAGCGAGTTCGGACTAAACCCCTCGCCATCATAAACAACTTCAAACACCTGCACATCTACATTTTCTACTGCATCACCACCGCTAAACTGCCCCTCAGAAGTTTTTTCAGTTAGAGTAGGTGTAGGAGTCTGTACTGTGCTGGGTGTAGAAGTTGGTGTAGTAGTAGGTTTAGAAGGATTTAGCAGTACTTGTTCGGAGCCAGTTTCAAGCGGGTGCTCTGCCCCACGCCTAGCTACCAGGAAACCCGCGCCTATTACCAAAATTATCACAATTACGGCCGGAACGATAAATTTATTTTTCATAATATATTTGTTAATCTTACTCACAATAGTTATAATCATTGTATCATATTTTCTAATATTTACATGCAATCCAAGCAAAACCAGGCAATCCACGTTGTCATTGGCCCCACCGCTAGCGGTAAAAGCGAATACGCGGTAGGACTTGCAAAAAAACACAATGGTGAGATCATCTCCGCCGACTCAAGGCAAGTTTACCGCGGACTAGACATTGGTACTGGAAAAATACCCGGTCATTGGGTTATTCCCAAAAGTGACGGCCGTCACAAAAGGGAATACATTTACAAAAACATACGACACCACTGCATAGACTTTGTAAGCCCCAAGCATCAATACACGGTAAGCGATTTCAAGCGCGATGGAGAAAAAGCAATACGCGATATTTTATCGCGCGACAAGACTCCCATTATTTGTGGGGGCACCGGACAGTTTATAGACGCACTCATTTTAGATACTCATATTCCAGAAGTCCCACCAGAT
>JAHFJI010000057.1:0-2294 GCA_023245955.1 Candidatus Doudnabacteria bacterium
CCTAACACTTATTTTAGAAGCAGAGTAGTATGTCAAATTCACTTAAAGGAAATATATTAGTACAGCTCAGGCGTTTAGTCTATTGCTCGTTTGGTGTATTAGGTCGTATTTGGTACAGACTTAGTCCATATCCTGTGGTGCTTTGCTATCACAGCATAAACGAAGACAGGTGGTTTCATGGAGTCTCACTAAGAGTTTTGGAACTGCAGTTAACTTGGCTCAGGAGTTTTGCCCGCCCTGTGACTATGGATGATATATATAAACACATTACTGGCAAAGTACCCATTACCACACCGGCTTTTGCTGTGAATTTTGACGATGGTTATTCTAGCATCTTGTCTGCAAAACCGTTACTAGATAAATTAAATATCAAGCCAACATTCTTTGTGCTATCAGATCCAAGCAAGGCTAGCCACGCTGAGCTGGATGCTAATTATGAATTTTTGACTGATTCACAAATTCGTTCACTTATTCATTCTGGCTGGACCTTAGGTTCGCACAGTGCTACGCACAGAGATTTTTGGGGCCTTTCTGAACATGATATGAAATTAGAAATCCATGAGTCTAAGTTGGCACTAGAAAAACGTTTCAATGTGAATGTAAAGTACATAGCTTATCCTAGAGGTAGATATACAGATAAGGTCCTGGAATTTGTGAGAGCTGCGGGGTACTTAATGGCCCTGTCCATGGATGATGGTATTATTAGTAAAGGCCAAAACCCATATACTATTCCACGAACAGGTATTAATAGAACGCACAGTTTTTCGGAATTTAAGTCTAGTTTTCCGCCTACGGCTATTTATCTTCGCAGGTTTATAAAGAAAGTAATCGGAGATGTTTTCTAATATGATTAATCTTTTAAAGAAAATTCGTATCGTTTTAGTTCGCACTTTTATTCCACATGCGAGCTACTATTTGTTTGGTGTGCCAACTCGGTCTACTAAACCACTGAGCGATCACTTTGGATATGACAGGGGAACACCCATTGACCGCTACTATATAGAAGAGTTTTTAAGTAAGAATGCCCACTTAATTACTGGCATATGTCTAGAGATAGAAAGCACTATGTACATAGAAAAATATGGATCGGGCGTTATCCGTGCGGATGCACTAGATATTAATCCGGCTAATAAAAGTGCAGCTATTATCGCGGACTTGCGTAGCATGCCACAGGTGCCAAGTGAAACTTATGATTGTTTAGTACTGACCAGTACGTTTGGCATGATAGATGATTTAGATAGTGCAGTATCAGAGTGCTATAGGATACTTAAGCCAGGCGGTGTCTTGCTTGCAACGCTTTCTGCTATAAACCGAGTGGAATATCCAGAAGCTAATTTTTGGGCCTTTAGAAGCGCATCTGCTAAGTACATATTTGGAAAATACTTTCAGAATGTAAATGTAGAGTCTTACGGTAATGTTCTGGTTGGTCAGGCGTTCCTAGTAGGACAGTCGTTACAAGACCTGGCACCAAAGGAGCTCAACACCCACGACCCACATTATCCAGTAGTTATAGCCGTACGGGCTAAAAAGTAATTTAATCTTTTATGCAAGACACAACAACGAAGCCAAGCTCAAAAAAACCTAGGATAGATATAGTTGAAAAATACTTTTATCCAGTTACTGGTGGTATAGAGGTAAACATGCTGGAAACTTATTCAGTGCTGGCAAAGGCTGGCTGGGAAGTCATAGCTCATACCTCAGTAGACAGCCTAGATAAAAAGAATGTCTATCCAAAAGCAGAAGTTATACGAGGTATTACTGTGAAGCGTCAATCATTTGGTATTTTTGGCTATTGGCCAGAGATAGATTTTAATACTGCAAATGTGGTTGCATTACATAATTTTAATATCTTACCCCATTTTGCGCTCATGGCTTACTCCTTACTCAGGAAATGGATGGGCAAGAAAAGTTATGCACTCATGCTTACACCACATGGTGGGTATAATCCAGAGTGGAGCATCTTTCCCCCACTTCAGTCCATACCAAAAAAGTTTTTACATTACACCATAGGTGCTTGGCTGGTAAATCATGTAGTAGATGGTGTGCGGGCAGTTTCTAATTGGGAACGCGAAGAGATGATAAAAAAGGGTCTTCGCCCAGAGCTTATTGAAGTTATAGATAATGGTATAGAGGATGAAGCTTATCTGGATGTGGAAGCAGAGGCGAGTAACGACATAAAAGACAAGGTGGCTAGTTTTGGTCGTTATATTGTTCAGATAGGTCGTATTTATCCAATTAAGAACTACGAAACTACTATTCGGGCATTGGCCTTGTTGCCTGAGGATGTGAAGTTT
>JAHFJI010000057.1:2394-7637 GCA_023245955.1 Candidatus Doudnabacteria bacterium
TATCTACTGGTAGTTTTATGGATAGGGCGTTAGAATCTACAGATAGAGCTTATTTTAAGGCTAGATACGCAAGCAAGAGTGGCAATACTGCTCACACGGTGGATGGCAAAGTAATGGCATTCTCTAGGGTTTTTGTTTCTAGCTTTGTATTCCCAAAGGATTTAAGGGTCATGGGGAATGTAGATTGTTACTTATATTTTTCAAATATTACAGCTGGTTTTAAGTATATACACGTGAGGGAGGCAGTAGTCTATTCCAAAAGGCCAAGCACAATAGCAGATTTTATTAAGTTTAATATTCGTTGTAATGCTTCTATGGCCATAATGAAACAGTCTTTTGAGCCTGAACTTGTGAGTCGTGAATATACTATGTCTAAAATGGAGGCTCGTAAGGGGCTACTTCTAGAATTATTCAAAAATCCTTTCGGGGTAGTAACTATTCATATTCTAGACCGTTATACACAGTGGAGGTCTCACGGCCAAGTCAAAAACTTTAATTCCACTTGGGATTTGGTGGAAACAACCAAGAAGTTATACTAAATTGTGCTATGCGTTTACCTAAAGTCACAGTATGTATACCAGCCTATAATGAAGAAGCAAATATTAAAAATTTGCTTCTCTCTATTTTGTCGCAGGCAGAGGACGGCTTTGTTCTAGAGGAAGTACTCGTTTGCTCTGACGGTAGCACTGACGGAACTGTTCTGTCAGTAAGTTCCATTGCAGACGCCAGGGTGATGTTGCGCCACAGTGAGATAAGGCGGGGTAAAGTTGCTATAATTAATGAGCAGCTAAAAGCTTGTAAGAGTGATGTATTGGTTCAATTTGATGCAGATATAAAACTTCCAGATGCTTTTGTTATTAGCAAGCTAGTAAAACCATTTTTGAAGGATGACTATCCAGATGTGGTGTGTGGTATGCATTGGCCACTGCCGCCTCGCACTTTTATTGAACAGTTAGCCTATTTTGGTGCAGATTGTTGGGAAGTAGCCAAAATTCAGCTAGGGGAGTATGGTGATATGTATAATAGCTTGGGGCAAGTTCGGGCATTTTCCTCCAGGTTTATAAAAAATTTAACTTTGCCAAAAGACGTGGGAACCTTTGAGGATACGTATATTTTTCTATTTGCCAAAAGTAAAGGTTATAAGGTAGCTATGGCACACGACGCTGTAGTGAACTTTAGGCTCGCAAGTACATGGCGAGATTATATAAAGCAAATGTCTAGGTTTGTGATAGTTAAAGAAATTGCCAAACAATATTTTAGCTCTAAGTTTATTAAACGGTACGAACACATGACTTTATGGGTTAGGGCTAAGGTATTTTTAAGTAAAGTATTTATATATCCTTTATACATTTCTTTGGGCTACTTAGTTTTACAGCTTATAGTAAAGTTACGGGCTAGTATTAAATTTGCTCATGTGCGCATGTGGGATAGCGCCGGGTCTTCTAAGGTAATAGAATAAACTTATTTGTATGTTAACTTTATCTATAGGTATTCCAGCTTTAAATGAAGCTGCCAACATCGGACATTTGCTAAGAGCTCTGCTAGCTCAGAGTAGAGGCAACTTTGTGTTGCAAAATATTATGGTGGTCTCTGACGGCAGTACGGATGCGACTGTGGCTATGGCTAGGGAAGTCGGAGATGCACATATTGTAGTGGTGGAGCGCCAAGACAGAAAAGGGCAAGCCGCAAGACAAGATGAAATTGTACGTAGTTGTACCTCCGATTTGCTACTGCTCATGAACGCAGATATGTTGCCCAAAGGTGACAAGTTTCTAGAAACTTTAGTGGCACCTTTCTATCTTGATGAAAGTCTGGGCTTGGTAAGTTGCAAAGGAACTCCTTTAGAGGCCGAGACAAAGTTTGAGCAAATTATTAATTTTGGAGTGGCCTTTAAGGAAAGCATGGTGGGGAGTCTGAACTTGGGTGATAATGTTTACAATTGTCATGGACACACCAGAATCTTTGCCAAGAAGTTCTATACAGATTTTACTTTTGGGGGTGTAGTGAGTGAAGACGCGTACTCTTACTTTGCATGCAAACAAAAAGGTTTAACTTTTAAATACATACCAGAGGCAGAAGTAATGTACCGGTCACCTCAAACTTTACGTGACCACTTAAAACAAAGTGTAAGGTTTATCCAGGGTCAAAAACAATTGGCCAAGATATATGATAGTAAATTAGTAAGTACTGCCCATGCGTTGCCAACTAGTCTCTTCTTACGTTCTAGCCTCGTGAGCTTTCTTGCTCACCCGTTTTGGTTTGTGGGATATTTTGTAGTTAGCATTGTAGTGGTCTTGGTGTCTTGGTTTAAACAACATGCAGTGCTAACGTGGGAGACTGCTTCCAGCTCTAAGACGTTAATAAAACCCTAACGAGGTAGTTATGAATATAATTTTCTCTAACTATGATGATATGCACAATCCTTACTATGGGGGAGGAGGGGCTTTGGCTATACATGAAGTCGCAAAAAGACTATCTAAGAATCATACTGTTAGAGTAATTACGGGTAGATACCCTGGTTCAAAAGATGAGGTTGTAGATGGAGTTGCCTACAAACGCATTGGACTACACTTCTTTGATGCACGAGTTGGACAGTTAATATTCTATTTTTGTCTGCCTTGGTATGCATTTACGCTTAAGTTTGATGCATGGCTAGAAAGCTTTACCCCACCATTCTCTGCTGCTCTATTGCCACTATTTACAAAGAAGCCAGTAATAGGCATTACCCATTTACTTGGGGGTGTGGCCATGAAAGAAAAATATGGCTTGCCATTTCACTTCGTAGAAAAGTTATTTATGAAAGCTTACAGAAATGTAATAGTTATGCAAGAAGAGCTTGCTAAGCAGGTGCATGATATGTCTGCCAATTCCAATACATATATTATTCCAAATGGGGTAAGCGATAATTACATTAACTACCTGGTTGGGCCTAAAGAAAACTATATTGCTTTTCTTGGCCGTATAGACCTAGAACAAAAAGGTTTGGATTTACTTCTTCGTGCATATGCGCTGGAAAAAAATAAAATTGGCATGAAGGTAAAAATAGCGGGAAATGGTTTAGAGGGAGATGTTGATAAAGTAAAACAGCTTATTAAGAGACTGGGGCTAGAGGATTCAGTGGAACTTTTGGGTAGGTTGTCTGGAAAGGTAAAAGAACAGTATTTGTCTGGGGCAGATATTTTTGTTATGCCATCTCGGGCAGAGAACTTTGCCTTGGTTTTACTTGAGGCATTTTGTTTTGAGTTACCAGTAATAGCTTTTAACATTCCTGGAGTGCAGTGGTCACCAGATGCTTGTGTAATTAAGGTGCCGTGTTTTGATGTGGCTGAATTTGGACGCACTTTAACCGAGCTTGCGCATAATGAACAACAGAGAAGGGCTATGGGGCAAATAGCAAAAGAGTATGTTAAACAATATACTTGGGATAGTGTTGCCCAACAGTACGAAGAAGTGATAAATAAAATTGTTGAGATTGCATGAATATTTTACTAACACATGGTTACAGTAAGGATAATAGGGGAGACGCTGCTATTGTTAGCGCTATGGTAGACAAGCTGAGGGTTTTGTACCCCAGTGCAGTTTTGAGCTTGGTTACTTTAGACCGGTTCCAGCAGGGGGCAAAGTTTGAAGGAGTAGATTTATTACATGCCTTTTTTTATAGTGCCATATACACCTCGAGGAGCACACTGTTTCGGATACTGCGTACTATAAAGATGCTGGCAACAACACTTATCTGGGCAGCTTTATTCAGATTACTGGGGACAGAGATTGATCTACTTTTAAATGAAAATGAGCTAGAAACAATTCGTGCATATAAAAATGCACATACTATATTGGCGGTTGGAGGCGGGTATTTAGTAGGTAAGAACACTTTACACGATACAGTGACAGTTATTGTGCAACTTCACGCCATTATTGTAGGTGTAATTTTAAAAAAACCAGTAGTGCTATTTTCACAGTCCATCGGACCATTTGGTAACTGGGTACAACAAGTGCTTAGTAGCTTTGTGTTAAATATGGTTAGCATCATTATGCCTCGCGAACCTCTAAGTACGGCCAACTTACGTGAACTAAAAGTAGTAAAGCCTAATATAGCTGAAACTGCAGATGTTGCTTTTCTTTTTGAGAGTTCTGGGCAAGCAGAAGTTAAACAAATATTAAGTAAACTTGGTGTGCAAGATTTAACCAAATTGGTTGCCATAACTGTACGCAATTGGTTGGATATAGAGAAACAAGAGTCTTATGAGCAAGCCGTAGCCAAGTTTGCCCAGTATTTAGTAACGCAAGGATATACAGTTTTATTTGTCCCGCAAGTCACTTCTGCTTTCCACAATGATGATGATACTGTAGTAAACGACAGGATTAAAGTTTTACTTACTTCTGGTCAGCAGTCCATATACTTTTTACCAAATAGTTTTAACTTCAGGCAAACTAAAAGTGTGTTTGAGATATGTAAATATGTAGTGGGGACTCGCATGCATTCTGTAATTTTCGCCCTAACCTCACGAGTACCTGCGCTTGCTATAGCGTATGAGCGTAAGACGGTGGGGATTATGTCCAGTTTTGGCCTGCAAGAGTACATTATACCCATGGAACAAGTTACCGCAGAGCTACTTGAGCAAAACTTTTTAAAGCTCAATAGTCACCACGCTGAGTACCTAGTAAAACTTGATGCTCATATGCCCATAGAGCAAGAACGGGCCGAGAGGGCGTTTCTAGAAGTTCAGGCTTTTGTAGTAAAAAATGGTCTTGTTTAAGACTGTTTTTTACATCTTTTATATTGACAAAATGGCTTATTTAAGGTAGAATATTAAATCTATGCAAAGATATCGCTTTACAATCGCAATTGCATTTATCGTTCTATTGAGCGGTATTTTGTATTTGGCCACACTTCGAGGGGCTGAAGGAAACCCTACGCCCACAAACTTAATGAATCAAGAACAGTCGACCCAGGCTTTTGAGCTATCGCCGGAGCGGGGTAGATTTGCGCATGTGGTGGCTTTGGCAGATACTAAACAGTATGCCCTAAGCAAAGAGTTGGCTGATTTTGTGTATCCAGATGTGGGTTGGTACGAAGGCAGATTTTACAGTTTTTTTGCGCCAGGTCTATCTTACATGGTATTACCCTTTTATGAGCTCGGTAACCATTTTGGTTTAGCTCAGGTCTTTACTTTTGGTTTTATTTCTTTTGTTAGCATCTTATCGCTTATAGCTATTTTCTTTATTGCGAAAAATATTTTGAA
>JAHFJI010000058.1 GCA_023245955.1 Candidatus Doudnabacteria bacterium
AACGTACAACGTGCTTAATTGCTTTCCCAAAAACAGTCCCGTTTCGGCGGGGCTGTTTTTTTTGTAAGCTTTTTGGAATTTATAGACTTTGATGCAAGATTATATCTAATCAAACTTCAGGATGGATTCCGGACAGCCCGCGAAGACTTGTGGCTTCCGGAATGACAGGATGGGGGAATTGGGACTGTTTTTTTTGTAAATAAAAAAGAGCTATAAAACCAAAGCGCCGCTAAATCCTTGTAGAATTCTTCGGCGCCTTTTGTGTGTCGTTCCCCATTCCTTCTCCTCAGTCTTTCTTGATTTGCTTATTTGCTTCCTCTTGCCTTTTTCTCTCTGCTTCACAGAGATTACAAATCTTGTCCGTATAACAATGGACAAAATTTCCATGTTTCCTGCATTCTGAAAAAGATTGACTAGGAGAGACGGATAGGGAATGACCAATCAGCGATCCATTGGTCGCTTCCATAAACTGCCTCCTTGGTTGTGGAGATGGTGGTGGCCACCTCGGTTTTGCTGTTTCGCTACAAGTTTAACGAAAGAAACTAAAAGGATTGTATGCCTTATTTGGGTTTAGGTCAATGGAGAGTGAAGCACGGAATTATGAATCAAGAATTATGAGTCATGAATAAAACCAAGAATTTAAGGTCATATAATTCATGATTCATAACTCCTAATTCCGGGCTTTGCCTAGTACCCAGAGAATTCTTCAGTGCGGAGGTTTTCATCTAGTACAGCAAGTTCATCTGTTACTTTGCGCATGGCAGTAACCATGCCAGCGGGACCACAGAGATAGACCATGGAGTTGTTCATGTCGGTAATGTTTTCTCTAACCATGCGAGCGTTAATATAACCGGTTTTGCCGGACCAAGTGCTATCTTCATTTGTCATGGTGGGGACAAAGTGAAAATTGGGGTTACTTCTCGCCAGGTTCTTTAGTTCCTCAAAAAACGGTGAGTCTTGTTTGGTGCGGTTGGAGTAAAATAAATATAGTGGGTTATTTTTTTGCTCTCTGCTTGCAAGTTTGAGCATGGAGTAAACTGGAGTAACGCCTATACCGCCCACTAAGAAGATGCAGGCACGGTCGCCACTGCTTGGTAGGATAAACGAGCCAAAAGGTCCGTCTAGCTGGAGTTCAGTACCTAGGCTTAAATTTTTTAGTGTTCGCTTAAAAGCAGTATCGCGCATACGGGTGGCTATGCCGAGAGTTTCTTCACCAGGCTCTGAGGTAAGTGAGTAAGCACGAGTGTTACCTTCTGCATCTGTTTCGGGTGGTTCTATTAGCGTTAGTTCGACAAACTGACCAGCTTTGTACTGAAAGCCTTGAGGCTTTTCAAACTCAAATGCGTAGGTGTCTTTGGCAATTTCGGTCTTGGATAGGAGTTGGGTGATGGTCATGATGAGTTATGAATTATGAATAAGGTCAAGAATCTTAAATCTGCTAATTCATGACTCCTGATTCTTGATTCTGTCTTCATAATTACAGCTTGGAGGGTGAATGTCAAAGATGGCCATTGACGACTGTCAATGGCCATCTTTGACATTTTGGCGTATTTGTCGGTTGTTTAGGTTGGGGGTATAGTAAAGTAGCTAGTAACACACACATATGCAAAAAATCAACGTACCGACTATTTTTATTATTTTAGGGATTACCGGAGACTTGGCTGCTAAGAAGATTATTCCGGCCCTGTTTAACTTATTTACTAAGCAGGAGCTGCCTAAGCTGTTCCATGCGGTGGGATTTGGAAGACGAGACTGGAAAGACGGGGACTTGCAGGCTTATGTTCTGGAAGTAATGGCTCGGCACGGACAAGTCCACCATCCCGCTTTGCAGGATTTTGCCGGTATGTTTGCATATCAGTCTGGGTTGTTTGAGACCGTAGAGGGCTATGAAGCGCTATCCAAAAGACTTGGCGTAAAAGACCAGACGTGGAAGGCTTGTAGTAACAAACTATTTTACTTATCGGTACCACCAGAAAAATACGAAGTGATACTAGAGCATATTGAGTCTACTGGACTTAGTCTCCCGTGTAGCGACGAAACGGGCTGGACTCGGGTCTTGGTAGAAAAGCCTTTTGGCAAAGATGCACAAAGCGCAGAAGCTCTGGACGTTAAGCTTGGGACCATGTTCCATGAGGAGCAAATTTACCGCATAGACCACTACTTGGCCAAAGAAGCTCTGCAGAATATTCTCACATTCAGATTTGCTAACGATATCTTTGAGAACGTCTGGAGCAACCAGTACATTGAGCGGATAGATATTCGTTTGTGGGAAAAATTAGGTGTGGAGAATAGGGGTGCTTTTTATGACAGTTTGGGAGCCTTTCGTGATATTGGTCAAAATCATTTACTGCAAATGATGGCTTTAGTTACCATGGAGAGCCCGGTAGTGTATACGGCCGATGCTATCCGTCAAAAACGTTACGAGCTTTTGAGGCAGTTGCAGATTCCTTCTCTTCCACACATACAAAAGCGCACGTTTAGAGCGCAGTACGAAGGATTTACAGACATCCCCGATGTACGAGATGACTCTAATACCGAAACTTATTTTAATGTTGAATTATTTTTGGATCACCCTCGGTGGCGCGGAGTACCTGTTAGTATGCAATTTGGTAAGCGCATGGCAGAAATAAAAAAGGATATTGTTGTTAGGTTTAAACACGTCATGCCATGCTTATGTCCACCTGAAGGGCATAGGCAGAATATTGTAACATTTGACTTGGAACCAGAAGAGAAGATATCTGTGAGCTTGTGGGCAAAAGAGCCAGGTTTAAATTACCACATGACCGAGAAGGCTATGGAGTTTTTATTGCGGGGTAGTGAAAAGCGAACACAGTATGTGGAAGAGTATGAAAAGCTTTTGCTAGATGCTGTAATGGGCGACCAAACCTTATTTGTATCTACTCAAGAAATAAAAGCCATGTGGCAGGTTGTCGACCCGGTCGTTAATGCTTGGAAGCAGGGAGTTTCTCCGTTGAAAATTTACACTCCGGATGCCAATGACATAGCTGCCACTGCCCAACAATTCTTACTGGAAAGTACTCATAAACGACTGGGTATAATTGGCCTTGGCAAAATGGGAGCTAACTTGGCACGAAGGCTCATAGATCAGGGTTGGGAAGTGGTTGGGTTTAACAGAACAGTAGCAGTGGCGGAAGCTATGCAGGCGGAAGGTTTGCGTGCGGCGGGGACTATTGCCGATGTAGTAGCTCAATTACCAATCCCTAGAGTTATTTGGCTTATGGTGCCAGCGGGGAAAGCCGTAGACGCGCAAATAGATGAGTTGTTGCCACATTTGAGTACAGGAGACACTGTAATTGACGGAGGGAACTCCAACTATCAAGACTCACAAGCACGGGCCGAGCGGTTAGCCGTCGCAGGCGTGGCGTACATGGACGTAGGCACTTCTGGTGGTCCGGGTGGTGCGCGTAAGGGACCAAGTCTTATGATAGGCGGAAAGCAAGAAGACTTTGACCAGTTGGAAGACTTGTTTGCAAGTCTTGCCGGACCTGGGAGTTACCAGTTTTTCCCAGGGTATGGTGCTGGGCATTTTGTAAAAATGGTTCATAACGGTATAGAGTACGGCATGATGCAAGCACTGGCCGAAGGGGTAGCAGTGCTTAAGTCGGTAGACTATAAATTAGATTTATCTAAAGTAGCAGATATCTATAACCATGGTAGTGTGATTGAGTCTCGCTTAGTTGGATGGTTACAAGGAGCTCTTACACTACATGGAGAAGCTTTAGATGGAGTAACTGGTACTGTGGCACATACGGGTGAGGGGCAGTGGACGGTGGATGCAGCAGAGCTTTTGGGCGTAAAAGTGGACGTTATTCGTAGGTCGCTGGAGTTTAGGAAAGAATCAGCCAATGACCCATCATATACCGGACAGGTACTGTCTGCTCTTCGGGAGCAGTTTGGGGGACATGCAATAAAATAGTAGAAAGTTTCTAAAGTAAAATTCAAAGAACTGGTAATGTTGATCGCTTTCAACATGACGAGTTTTTTTGTGTATGCAAAATAGTTACATATTAGTAATTTATGCGTAATTGCGCATAAATTACTAAATGCGTATCTTGGTTAGGTGTGTTTGTCGGAGATGATGAGGCCATCACGGAGCTCAATGATGCGTTTGGCCTTGTGGGCGTATTCCATCTCGTGAGTAACCATAATAATAGTTTGGCCGGCCTTGTGTAGGTCGCGGAATGCTTCTACAACTAGGTCGGAGTTCTCGGAGTCTAGGTTAGCTGTTGGTTCGTCGGCGAACAAAATTTTTGGGTTATGTGCAATAGCACGAGCAATAGAGACGCGTTGCTGCTGACCACCAGAAAGTTTGCTTGGGACTGACTCGGCCTTGTCGTGCATGCCTAGTCGTTCCAGGGCTTCCTGGCCTTTTTTGGTAGCTTGTTTTTTGGATAGGCCTTGCATGAGTAGGGGCAGGGATACATTCTCTATGGCTGTGAGTTCTGGCAAGAGTGCGTAGTCCTGGAACACGTAGCCTAGTTCCATAAGGCGGAGTTTAGTTTTTTCGTTGATGTTTAAATTGTTGGTGAGTCGGTCATCTAAATAAATATCTCCAGAGGTGGGTTCGTCTAGCAGGCTTATCTGATACAGTAGGGTAGACTTACCGGCACCACTAGGACCAATGATGGAAACAAACTCACCAGAGTCAATGGAAAAAGACAAGTCTTTTAGAACTCGTTGTTTAAGCTCGCCTGTGCCGTATTCTTTTATGAGGTGACTTACGCGAATCATGGATTAGTAAGTAGTAATAAGTAATTAGCAAAGAATAACAGGATATAAAGCTTTAGAAGCTCATGGAGCTATAGAAGCTGCTCTAGCGGCCAAGGATGGAGTCTAGGGTGTTGCGACGGACAATAATAGTGGCTGGGATAAAACCGGCAAACAGCGTTACTACAAGTAGGATAGCTACGCGTATGGCAGAGCCGGACGCGGTAGCTGCTAGTACGCCATCAGAAAATGGAAAGTCTATAGGGTGAACGTCAAAGTATGGCTTAAGAAACCCAAAGGTAATGAATAGTCCAACAATAGAGCCAGTAACTCCGTAGAACAGCGCTTGGAACACATAGGCAAATTGTATGGCTCTGGGCTCTATGCCTATACCTTTCATAATACCTATGAATTTGCGACGAGTAACAGCGTTAATAAAGATAACTATGAAGATAGTGATAGAAGCAACTACGAGAGCTATGCTGGATAGGGCATTCCCTAGTATCTTAAAAGTTTGCTCTACTTGTCTGAGAAAACTTGGTATGGCCTCGGCGGAGGTTTGAACACGATTAAGTTTGCCTTCTGTAAAACCTCTAAGTGAGGCTAGTACTGCAGGCTCTGTTCCTGGCTTAGCATTTACGGCAATTTCTTGTACCTCCCACTCGTTTACTGGTAGGAGTCTTCGGAGTCCCGAATCTATTACAAACATGCGTTGGGAAATCTGATCCACCTTGCTTTTTACTATACCTTTTACAACGTATTCTTTGGTAACGGTCTCTCCTTTAAGACTAAAAGTAGCTTTCACTTTGTCGCCTACGCTCACTTTTTTGAGTAGCTCTAGGCCAGGGATATCTACATCTGCAAAAGAAGAATATTCTTTAATTAAATTGGCACCAATAAGAATGTAGTTGTCGTCCCCAGACTCTAGTGTCTGTCCCTTAATAACAAATTTAGAAAAGTGGGTGACCTGTTCTTCTGAGCTTGGCTCTATGCCCACTATGGCGCCTCCAGCTTGGTTGGCTTTTTCTTTGGCTGGGGCATTTTCGGATAAGGAACCTCGGACGTTTGCCAGTACCGAGTAGCGAGCAGAAAAGTTGGCTACATTAGGGTCGTTTTTTATGTACGCAATAGTTTGTGCGGACTCTTCTATAAATTCACGGCCTGGCTTGGGGGTAATAAGTATGTCACCAGAGTAACTTTTCTTGAATTGATCAAATGAACCAGTCAATAGTCCAACTAAAAGCCCGGATACCACCACTAAGTTAAGAAAAGTTAAAACCATTATAAACACAATGAGCGCGGTAGTGCCTTTACTGGATCTTCGGAGTTGGCGGGTGGCTAAAAACCAACCCACTTGCATGGGTCTAAGGAACCTATGAATAAATGCTTGATGAAATGCGTTCATTTGTGAGTATTATATCATTAAGTCCCATAAGTCGCATAGGTCATTGTTTTATTAGCCTGATAAGCACATAACATTTATTCCCTTTTGTGACGGCCGTCACAAAAGGGAATAAATGCTTTATGGGTAACTAAAAAGTCCCGCTACAGCGGGACTGAATAATTCAAGATTAGCGAGTTTTTTTCTTGGTAGTTTTGCTGGTAGCTTTTTTTACAGGTGTAACCTTTTTGACTATTTTCTTTACAACTTTTTTTACTACTGGGAGTACTTTTTTGCCAGAAGCCTCTACTTCGGCTGTAATGGAGTCCCAGTGACTTTTGAGTTCTCCCGCAACGGCTAAGAGTTCTTTTGGATCTACTTTTTTAGCTTTTTTATACTGCTCCATGACCTTGTCTACGGTGGCGGTGTACGATTCCTTGGTAACTTTTTTTAATCCCTTTATTTCTTTTAGGACATCTGTTTTAGCTGCTTCTGCCCACTTGGCAACTTTGGCTCTATTTTTAGCTCCACGCTTACCACCGAAGAAATACACTCCGGCGGCACTAGCGGCCGCTAAAGCGGTGAGGCCTACGCCCACACCAACCGCAACTTTTTTTTGCTTTGTATTCATATGCGAATGTATCCGATGCGAACCTACGAATGGCACGAATCTACGAATTAAATTCGTATTATTCGTTGATTTGGATGCATTCGCTGTTTCGGATCGCGTTAATTTATTTTTTTATTCTTAGGCTTTTTATGATAAAGCTTTTTGAATATAGAGAGAATAGTTTCTGGTACAAAACCATCGCGGGCAAATTCCGACTTGGCATCTTGTATGCCTTCTACTACCGTTTCTGCACCAGTTTTGGCGGTTTTGCTTATCTGCTTAATGGTTCGGAGAATGCTTAGTACATATAACATGCCAATCATGAGCAACAGCGATAGTACCGCCAGTGAGATGGTAGATACAAAAAAGAAGATATCTGCTTTGAGTAGGCTGTTATCCATGTAGATAGTATAGCATGAAAACAACTAAACAATTTAACATATAAACAGTATTAATTTTGCTTAATTGTTAACATGTTAAATTGTTTAGTTGTATTTATCCAGTATTTTTAACAACACTCCCTCGTACTGTTTGCGGATGCCTTCGTCGTGTCCTACTTCTATAACTTCGTCATTAAGACTTGTGGCGGCAGCTGTCCAGTTGTAAGAGCCGGACACGTATGCCTTGTCGGTAACCACAGTTTTTAGATGCATAATGGCGGAGTGGTCTTGAGTTGCTATGGGTATGCCAGCATCTCGCAACTCTTTTATAATTTTGCCCTGAAGTTCTATTTTTTCTAGTTGGTCGCGGTCGGTTATACCTCGTACGTCCAGGCCTCTGTGCTTCGCTCCGAGCAGGGCGTCTTTTATATCTAGCCTAGAGAAAGTGTAAATGGCAAAGTATACAAACTTATCTGCTTCTTGGATAGTTTCTATAACTTTGCGATTTGCCTGAATGTCCTGATTATAGTAGAC
>JAHFJI010000006.1 GCA_023245955.1 Candidatus Doudnabacteria bacterium
AACTCAATATCCAATATTCCTAATTAATCTTAAACAAATACCCTAAAACCAAAACCCAAAGACAAATACCCAAAATACCAATCAAAACCAAGACACCCCCAAACAAAGACAGAAGAGAAGAGGTAGAATCCGTAGTTTTCCCTTACCAAGACTCCTTATTTGAGGTGTTTTTTGATATCCAGAAGCAAATGTTTAAAAATACCCCATATAGTAGATACGCTTGGCCCAACCCTGCCCGTCCGTGCGTATCTGGGGGCTAAAAACTCCCTTTGGGCACACTAAACTCAAGGGGAATCAAACTATAAAATAAGGGCATATTACTTCGTAGATTTTATATAATATGCACTACTATCGCACGTGGAAAGCCGCAGCGGGTATGCAGACCATACTTTCGCGTAAACCTCAACACTCGCCCCTCTCGTCCAAGTACTATCTGTATCAATAAGATTCTTGCACGTGTTCTCTCCTTGGGCGTAAGTTACTTCGGCAGCCTGCTCGTCCGAAAATTGCACAGTTATGGTAGCACTGCCGTCTACTGGTAAGTCGTTCTTTAAGGCAATAATATTTCCACGAATAGTCACTTCGTCGCCGACTTTAGCCTTCAAAAAAGGCAAGGCTGACGGTGGTGGAGCGGTGTCTGGCACAAACGCTTCCATAGTTCGCGTAAATTCGTCTAGCTCGGTTTTGGAAAGCGGAGCAGGTTTATGCTCTGGCACTATTAGCTGAGCATAGACTCTTTGGTAGGGCAAGCCTTGCTCATCTACTCCACGCGCCATAATGCGAAATGGTTGTTTGGGGATGGTGAGAGTTCCTATAAATGTTCCACTCGTGCCTCGCTCTATTGTATAGAAATGCGGCGAGTCTAACATGGTGCCACTTTCGCTCACAATGTAGAACTTAGGAGGTGGTGCGTCCTCTATGTCATTGAGTACCTTTACTTGTAATATTTGAGTTGCCCCTATAGCCGGGGCCTTATCTACAGCTACAAAATCAGAGTACGGGCCTTCTCGCCCATCTTTGGCCTCGAGCTTCACAAAGTCATATCCGTGCACGGTTATACTACTCACAGCTGTCGCTTTAACTGAAAACTCTCCGCTGCCAGCAACACGCAGTTGCCAGTTACCTGTTTCTGGGTGTTGTATGCTCATTACTTCTCCCGCCGACCATGTTTCTCTGCTCATTCCCTGACCAGAAGATAGAGTTTTGCCGGAAGGTGCAGTAATGGTTATGTCCCTTGATGTGGAATTTTTAAAAGTATCAGATACAAAGAGCAGCGTACCGTCACCTCTTGTGGCCTGCTCAATAGCTGCAAACTTGTTAATCTCCGAAGGCTGCAAATAAAAGTTTTGCCCGCCGGTCTGTTCTGCTATATCATACGTTCTATCCCGTTTTTCCGGTTTAAATATAACCGTAATGATCAGATTTTTTATGGTAGCATCTATGGGTATGGTATAGGCGCCCTGCTCTGTTGTCTGGATATTCCTGGCGTCATCTGGTGCAACTGGAGTATGTTTCTCGGCTGTAGGAGTATCAACGGAAACAGTACCCTCAGAAACTTTGTTACTGGTGGTTGCGTGCTTCACATCGGGTGAACCATGGGTTGCTGCAAAATAAAACATCCCAGCGGCAAGCAAGACGAACACTGCAACACCGGTGATAACCAACCACTGTGGCCATGCAGGTCGCCCGTGTTGCTGCGACACAGATTCAGCGGGATTAGTATCTAAATTGTCTTCCATAATAATTGACTTATTTCCTATACGTTAGTGTACTCTTGGCTACTCGTGAAAATCGTTTGGTGCTTATTCAGAGTTTGGTTCCCACGAAAGCTCGCAGGCCCTATTTCACTGCATGTACAATAAACACTGCTTGGCCGTTTTCTACGCGGATAAAGTCTACTGCAGTAGTACAATCTGGTTTCAAACTTAGGCCTCCTCCTACCGAGATAGTGTATTCGGACGGTTTTACCTTTGTACACCCAAAGGTGACTTTTGCAGTAGTTCCGTGCAATGATTCCAAAGTTAGATTTCCTTGTAGAGCTGTTTGTCCTGGCTTTAATTTAAATTCATGTCCAAGTTGCACATCGGTGACAGTAGACGGAGGTGCAGGTACTGGAGAAATGACACTATTTTGTGCAGAGGTGTTTGCAGGTGGGGTAGTTTGCTGACCAGGGGTTACAGTTTCTTGGACAGCAGCAGGGTTCCAAGGTTTCGTGGGGTTCGGATGTTGTTGCATGAGCGCGACAGCGTCTTGCCAACTTGCGGTTTGGACACTGCCCTTATGAACTATATACGTAATAACACCAAGTAGTATGACCACTATAGTACCTAATATAATATTGAGGTGTTTTGAATGTAACATCATAAAGAGAGTGTGCGATTAATAGCTTAACTCCGAATCTAACACTGCACGGGTATAATAACAGATTTGTTTCCGGTATAAGACTGGGTGTGGACGTAGTTTTTGGTGTCTAACTAACTCACTTTCAGACATGCCCCCTAATGAGAACTATATGTGTACAGGCTCCAATGGATACCGGAAATAGTTCCATCAGGCTGCATAGTGAGTTCGCCCGAAACACCGGGATACTGCCGAAAATTTAGCAAGTCTTGGCGCAGATTGGCAACAAAATCTGTGGGTATTTTGCTTGCATTTGGAATTGCTGACAGTAGCATCTGCGCGGCGTCATAGGCCTGCAGTGCTGTCCAGGTGAACTGTGGCTTTTTGCCATACCGAGCGGCGAATTTTTCTTCAAACGCCTGTGCAAGTGCCTCGTTTCCATCGTGGGCAGTAAAGTTGAGGTACCTTACTCCTTCCATGCTACTACCCGCGGTCTCAGCCATGCTCGTATTTACTGTATAAAATGGAGCAAGAGTATCGAGCTGCCTGGCAGAGACCAGCGCTCTACCAATGTCACTATAACCTAAAAATACATACGCATCTGCATGTAGTTGTTTACTACTAGCCAAATAGCCATTTAAATCATCGTCCGGCAAACGATAGTTAAAAAGGGCTACATGGGCGCCTCGTCGCTCAAGTGAATCTTGCAAACTATGAGTGAGCGTGGGCATAAATTGGTCTCCGGAAAAATACACTATAGAAATCTGCTTTTTTTTCTGGGCAATCAACTCATCTGCTATCGTTGTAGCCATGTCCTCTGTTCGTTTGGCAATGGTGAAAATATTCCGGTTGAGCTGAGCAAGCTGTGCATCGTTATCAATTGGATTCACTACTATGACATTGTCATGCAAAATACTATCAGCAAGTGCAAACATGGCGCTATACGAAGAAAGGATAACAATATTGGCCCGATTTTGGTTTACCAAAATATCATAGTCCTGCTTTGCTATGGCGGTATCGTACCGGTCATCTTTGCTTATAAACTGCACTTCTGGGCTACTGGGCTGTTTATGCAAGTTGTAATCTTCAATTGCCAACCGAAACGCTTGTTCATTTTCCACTCCCAAAAAGGAAACAGGACCGGAAAGTGGTCCCACCCAACCAATAGTCACTGTCTGCGCAGTAGGTCTTCTCGCAGCAACGTTGCTCCGCACGTACACAAATAGAGCAAACATAGTACAGGCAACTCCGGCCCCAATAATTGTGAGATATAATCTTTTCATGGTTACCTTTCGAGCTTGGCGTATGGCTTAGGTTTTTATTATTCTAAGCTGCCGAACAATGTATAGATAAAACAAAATACTTAAAGCAGCAAAAATTACCACCAACAGCGCCAAAAAACTGCCAAGGTCTCGACTGATACCAAAAGCCTCACTCTTGGCAATTTTAACTCCAATAGCCCAATCTGCTTCTGGGATGTACCTGGTTGCCGCTAGGACCGGAGTACCCCGGTAATCAACCGTGTCAGCAAAAATACCTTCTTGTCCGGCAAGCGCCCGAACTGTTGGCGCTTTAGTTTTCTCTTTACTAATAATTGACTTAAGGGGGCTGCTCGGATCAGTATCAAACCTACCAGGAACCACGATAAGTCCATCGCCGTCTTTGGTATGCTGCGTTAGCCCCCATTCACCCGTCATGCCAAGTCCAGTATGGTCACGGAATAAACTAAATAAATCAGTAGTGTCGGTTTCTATGGCAATTACTCCAACGGGTTTACTATCCAGCTGCAGCGGACCAGTTAAATAGAGCAGGACATCATTCTGAGTGTTCTTAAAAAATGTAGTAACATTTTCTTTTAGTTTTCCCTTTTGGAAAAAATCAGCGTCTGCTACAGACGTGCCTATACGTTCACGTTCTGTGGAGGCAATTACTTCGCCTTCTAAGCTGATAACAGAAATAGTTCTGTATTCTGGAGTAGCTAATTTTGCGTCAAGTAAAATTTTGAGTATCTGTTCTTGGGTTTGTTTGCTTTTGGAACTAAGATATTCATTGGTCAACACTCGTAACTGTCTTCGGCTACTAAAACTTTCTAGGTCCTTTAAGTGTGTTTGATAGAGCGTATATGCTCTACTCTTTTGGATTGATGCCAGTGTATCCAAATGTGTGAGCGCTTGCCGAGTCAACACAGAGTTCATCCGTACAAAAAACAACAAGCTTAAGACAATAAGCGGCCCTAAGATACATACTAGAAAAACCCAAAAAACATGTATAGATGGTTTCATTTTTTTTGTTTATCTTCTAAATATTCTACAATTTCATACACATAAAATATGGCACCAGCGGTACACAGTGCCTCTACTGCCTGAAATAAACGCAGTACCAGTGGCCAGTATGCTTGGCGGTCAAGCCCTGCAATGTCCAAAGCCAGCTGTGCGGCATTGAGTGCCAGAAACACGGTAACAAAACGAACAACTACCCGTAATTTCCCCTGTGTTCTCCACATATTACTGAAACCGGCAACCATGCCTGCTAAAAATAGAGTAAACGCAAAGAATGTCAAGGTTAAATCTACGTATTGATTCATGTATGTATAGTTAATGAAATTTTTTCAAACAAATAAGTTTTACAGTTTGCGCAAGTCGTTCTCGTCTATTTTTTTAAGGTTTCTCGTTAATGCGCGGTTAAACTCCATGTAAGAAATAAGTCCAAACAACAGTAACAGCCCACCCAATAACTGAAAGACCAAAGTACTAGGGTCGGCATCTGCTGCTGTTTCCGTAAGTAGCGTGGCATCATCAACAGTAAACGTATCGGAAGATACAGCTAATTCCGTTCTACTCGGCACTTTAATGACTACTGAATAAAGTCCTGGCTTTAAGTCACGTGGCAGAGTTATGGTTTTGAACAGGCCGAGTTGCGTACTAATAGCCACAGTCTCTAAATGCTCTAACACTTTTTTGCCGTCTTCCGTTTCTATTGTATATTGCAGTGGCACGTCTATGGTTTGTCCATCCGCCGCAAAGTTAGTCAGTTGAATATTCACAAACAGCGGTTCGCCCGGGGCGCGGTGTTTAAGTTCTTCCGGTACCCGCGCTGTAACGTCAAACAAGGTCACGTTCGCTAGGTCATCTGTGGTTGGGCGTAGTGTATGGGGCAACGCACGTTCATCAAAATCAAGATAAAAATTGAGCGTAACAGTGTCAGACCTTTCGGCAGAGTGACCACTCTTTGCTCCTACGGTAAGCGCATACAGCCCACTATGGCTTAGTTCCGGTAGCCTTAAGATAAACGCACCGCTAGGGTCTGTGACGTACGTAGTTCCATGAATTGGTATATCCCCCTGAATGTCAAACGTAATATCCGCTCGGTCAATGGAAGTTTTTCCAGCAAACCGCGGTCTATTGGTGGTAAAAACCGGTACTTTTACAGACTCATCATCAACCAAAAATTCTTTATATCCATTTACTAATGCACTGTCTGGAATAACAGATATATTTAACGAAGCAGAAGTAGGCGTAGGGGTTATAGTGGTAACTTTTGGCTGGGATGGTTTTGGTTTGGGTATTTGGTTTGTTGGTTTGGGTAAGACTGCAGTACTTTTTTGGTCTATCAGTGTAACGCTAGCCGCTGTGCTACCAGTAAAAATATTGGTGGCTTTGCCGTCGTTGGCCAAGACCTGTCCACCTGAAATTGATATATTTGCCTGCCCTGCTGTTTTAGCTTTAAAGACAATTGAGATAATTTTTCCCGCCCGCCCGGTAAAGCCTGGATTAAACAATGTTCCGGCAAAGGAAACAGTGCCGTTCGTGTTGGAAAACGCAGGCTCCTCCGGCCACAGGGTAATAATTGAACCGGCTTTTGAAACTGAAGCGACCTCGAGCAAGCTACTTGGAAACTGGACAACTCCGGCAGCGGAATTCATGGACTGGTCAGATGATACCAGCACGGAAATAGTAAACGTTTTACCCACATTAAAACTTCCTTGAGCAGCACCTATATACAAGCTAGCTGCCTGCGCCCGGTTTATAGGCCAAGAAAAAAATATACACAGCAGTACGCCCATAGTAATGAGACCGTATGATGTTATATGAAGTGGAACAAAAAGTTTATTTTTCACGAGCCAGCATTTTTATTTCGTCTAACAAAAACAAATGCCCCAAAGCCTATGAGCAGTATACCTATTAGTATAATCCAAAATGAACTCTTATAAAAGTTTGTTTTTTGATTGGCTGGAACAAGGGGCTCTGTTCGCTCATTACCTGCTCTATCCACTGCTTTAACATATACCAGACTCCGTAATGTTTGATCATGTAAAACCACGGGGCTAGTTGCTCGTACGAATTGGGGGTTGGCTTGACTATCGGGCGTTTCCGCAATTTCATAATGGTCTATACCAGAGCCTTTATCTTGAGTGTTAAATACGATAAACCACTGGTTATTAAACACGTGTATATCTCTAGCCCGCTGAACTGTAAAATGCTCTGGAGAATCTATATCGGGTTTATCTTCATATTTTTCTGCGCTCGTGGTAATAATAGTAAGAGTTATCTTGTTACCGTGTGTAGCCACTTGAGTGCCAACACCATTGGCAAGATAACTTTCTTCATCTTGGAAATAAACCTCAGGAGTTCCTGGTTTCAAAGCTTTGCCAAGTATGGTAAAGAGTAGCCCATGACTGCCTTTGTATCCTCCAGGAATAATACCTGAAAAAGCTATGCGCTCGGTATTTGAGGCAGAAGGGCGTTCTATCCATGCGCTCACTATGCTACCAGCGTCAGAAATTTCCAAAAACTGTATATAGGTATTTGGAATAATAATAGCGCCACCAACGGTATTAATGTGTTGCTCCTCAGTATCTATATACACGTGCAGCGCCAGAGTAGCCCCAACTCCTAATACACCTGGCGTTGGTTCAACAAAAAACACCGAGGCGAAACTCGTTTGCGGAAGCACAAAAAAACAGAGCGCTATGATAAAAAATTTCTTTTTCATGGCCTTTAGCCTGTCCAATAGAATGCTAATATACTAAAATCTTGTAAATCTACAACACCGTCATTGTTTAGGTCAGCTGGTACATGTTCTCCTGCAGGAATGGGGCGTTTATACCAATAAGCAGCAATAGAAAAATCAATCAAATTGACCTTCCCGTCGCCAGTAATATCTGCGGCAATGCTTTTTTCTGTTGGTGTTTCTGTAGCCTTGGGTTGAGTATTGGTGTTTTGCGGCGAACTGAAGGCGGCTCCACCAGAGCTTCCACCATTAGAACCGCCGCCTGATTGGATTGTGGTTATGGTAAATGGTATGCTACTGCTGGTATCGCTTATTTCACCGCTAAGGTTTGCTTCTGCCCACGCGCTGGCAGTACCAGCTGGGAGAGAGGGGAAACTTGCTATGTACGCGCCTTGCGTATTAGCGGTGCCGATGAGCGTGTGGTCACCTGTCGCAAGTACATGAACCGTAATGCTGCTTCCTGGCGCTGTTTCTCCAGAAACTACAACAGGCTCTCCTTGCGTGTATACAGGCTTAGAGAGCCTGATAATGGGCGCCAAAAAAACATTGCTCACTTGGGTTTGCGAGCCCAGGGTAACGGTTATTGGAACAGCGAGCAGCTTGCTGCGCTCTCCGGCAACACTGTGTGTCGATAAGGCAAACATGTAACTTCCTGGGGTAAGATTATTTACGCCTAAAGAAAACCTGCCGGTTTGACCTATGGCAATGGACGACTCAAATTCGCCATCTTTAAGGAGTTCGATGGTGCTGTTGGGCGAAGCTCTACCAATAAATAAAACGTTTGTGGAAGGGTCAATCTGAAACCCATCACCATCCTCGGAGCTGCCATCTTGCTCAGTATTGTCTACTACACTAGCGCAGCCCGGGTCAGCCGGGTAATCAACCTTGCCGTCGCTATCGTTATCCTGGCCGTCAAAACATTCGGGACCGGGTTGGATTTGAATACGAAAATTGGTATCTCCGCTCGCTAAAACCACACTCCCTATAGCGCTTAGACTCAGCAAGGCAACAATAGTAACAGCGAAATATTTCATGAATTAATTTGCAACAATAGTTACAGTTAAGTTTAAGGTGTAAGAGCCTGCTGCTTGTTCTGCTGGGATAGCCTGACTCAGCCCCACGCCAGTTAGGTCGTAGTAGCAATGTGTTTGACTGCTACTTGAAGCAGTCATAAGGGTAATATTGTTGGTGGTACCTTCTACAAATCCCGCATTACTGCCTACTGAGACCCCAGTTGTAGCGCATACTCCTTTTGGGGTAATAGTAGCCCCGCTAGGATTAAGAGTTAACTGTCCAGAGAGTGAGTCACTGTCAGCGCCGTCGCTGCAGCCGCTACCACTTGAGTCATTATAATCATAAAAACTGCTTCCGGTGCTCCACTTTGCAGTTGCGCCACTGGTTGCGGCAATGCTCACTGCCCATGATCCATTACCAGTATCGTTCGTAGTGCGAAGTTTTTGGCTGCTTGTGCCAAACGTACCGGTAGCTGTCTGACAATTGTAACTTGCAGTCTGGCCACCCATACTCACGGAAGGGGCACTGACCGAACTACCGCCGCTATCTACAATATCCAAGGACAATGTGCCGCTGCTGGGCGCTTCCACCCAGCGGATGCTCACAAACGCAAAATCTATATCGCCCACAGCGCTAGTGGTATTTGTTGAAGTCGTTGTGCGTACCCGCACGTTAACTCTGTTATTGACTGGGTCAACGTAATCATCTGGACTATTGGTAAAGTAACTATTGGTAATCGCATCTTCATACGTATACGTAGTCGCAGCATTCGTCGTACCAAACGCAGTCCAACCGCCGGAAATGGTAGTATTATTGCCAGAGCTATCTTTAAACTGGCCCTGGGTGGTGACTGTGGTGGAATTGGAGCGCCAGCGCATGGCATAGCCAACACGGGTTACAGCTGCTCCGCTGGGCAAAGTAACCGGTACACTAAGGTTACTCGACATCGCAGCTTCAACACTTGTAGCATCCGCGTCGTTATCCTGTCCGTAAAATGCATGCCCAAAGGTTGTAGATTCTAATTCCGTAGTTGCTTGCCAAGTAGAAGGTGAACCAGCAGTTGAGTCTAAGTCTCTGGTGTTTGTGCAATTAGTGGCAGTACCGGTGCCGAATGAGATTTCGCACAGCGAGGAGTCAGTATTGGTGGAGCCAACAATGATGTACTCATAGTCAAGGCGAATAGACAAGGTATTGTTACCGGAGCCAAACCAGCCCACGCGAACCTCACCACCTGAAACATAATCGCCAATCGTAATATTATTTTTCGCAAACTGCCTTATGGTGTCAGTAGTCGAGCAGGCAATGGCAGAGGTGAGATTTTCCCAAGCGCTGGAATTAAAATTGTATATTTTAGGCGTGGCGTTAATGCCAGTGGTAGAACAGCTTTCCTCACTCACCACTACAATGGTGTTCATACCGGTGTAAGTTTTAACGTTAAAAAAAGAATTATAAAAATCAGCGATACTGCTTGCAGTTCCTGGTACAGACAGATAGGTATTGTCGCTGCCTGACTGCCCGGTCAGTGTCGCGTTTGTCGTATTAATATAACTAGTTGCGACTGACCCGCCGGTAATTTTAGTAAAACCCGCTGGGTGGTACACAGGGTCTACTGCTACGTTTACCTGGACCCAGTCAAGCGTATGAGTGCCAACTATTGCAGACACAGAATATGCGCGCAGCAAAATACGCTTATTAGAGTCAGTGGAAATAAAATTGGTAATCGGCGTTGACACGGTGCTATTGCCAGTGGTGGAGGTGGTCCAGTAGCCATCATAAATGTGCCAGGTATAGTTGGTAATACTGGTACCGGTAATATTGGCCTTACGAATGTTCATAGTGCGCCAGCCTCCGCCCGTACACTGGCTGTCAGCGGCATTATCCACACTCGTGGTAGAAACCCAATCACAAATTTGGTAGATACGGCTAATGGTACTAACAGAAGCATTGGCCCGCATAATTACTTCTAATTTATTTGCGCCATTGCTTGATACGCCGTCTAGTTGTACTTGCTGGTTCACTCCGTTCACGGCGTCAGCATTCACGGTCCAGTTAAACCCAGGACTGGTGGCGTCCTGTGCCAATGTCCCTTTCCACGAGCCAACATTCCCGCTCGTTGCGCCACTGGTAATAGTACTCTCCGTACCAGTGACCAGCTGGCCTCCAGTTGGCACAAACTGCGAGCGAAGGGTTGGATGGCCGGTAGAATCTTCTGTCCAGCGAATACTCGCCATCACGAAATCTATATCACCCACCGCGCTTGTGGTGTTAGTTGACGCACTGGTTCTGACTCGCACATTGACTCGATTATTAGTAGTATCCACGTAGTCCTCAGGGCTGGTAGAAAAATAGCCGTTAGTTATAACGTCTTCATACGTATACGTAGTCGCAGCATTCGTCGTACCAAACGCAGTCCAACCGCCGGAAATGGTAGTATTATTGCCAGAGCTATCTTTAAACTGGCCCTGGGTGGTGACTGTGGTGGAATTGGAGCGCCAGCGCATGGCATAGCCAACACGGGTTACAGCTGCTCCGCTGGGCAAAGTAACCGGTACACTAAGGTTACTCGACATCGCAGCTTCAACACTTGTAGCATCCGCGTCGTTATCCTGTCCGTAAAATGCATGCCCAAAGGTTGTAGATTCTAATTCCGTAGTTGCTTGCCAAGTAGAAGGTGAACCAGCAGTTGAGTCTAAGTCTCTGGTGTTTGTGCAATTAGTGGCAGTACCGGTGCCGAATGAGATTTCGCACAGCGAGGAGTCAGTATTGGTGGAGCCAAGCACAATATATTGATAGTCTATTTGGTTCGATAGCGTATTATTAGCCGAACCCACCCAGCCCACGCGAACCTCACCACCTGAAACATAATCGCCAATCGTAATATTATTTTTCGCAAACTGCCTTATGGTGTCAGTAGTCGAGCAGGCAATGGCAGAGGTGAGATTTTCCCAGGAACTGTTGGTAAAATTATAAATCTTCGGAGTCACATTAATACCAGTCGTTGAGCAGCTTTGTTCGCTTACAACCACAATCGTATTCATGCCGGTGTAGGTGCGGATATTTTTGTATGACAAATAAAAATCAGAAATAGCTCCAGCTGTTCCTGGAACATTGAGGCGGGTATTATCTGACCCCGACTGGCCCGTTAAGGTGGCATTGGTGGTATTAATATAACTAGTTGCGACTGACCCGCCGGTAATTTGGGTAAAACTAGCCGCATGATAAACCGGGTCAACAATAACATTTACCTGGACCCAGTCTATAATATGGGTAGTACTGGTAGTAGATGTTGAATACGCCCGCAATAAAATGCGTTTGTTACTGTCTGTAGTAACAAAATTAGATAAAGGCGTTGACACGCTGCTATTGCCAGTGGTAGAGGTAGTCCAGTAGCCGTCGTAAATGTGCCAGGTATAGTTGGTAATGCTGGTACCGGTAATGTTGGCTTTTAAAATATTTAACGTGCGCCAACCTCCGCCCGTACACTGGCTGTCAGCCGCAGCGTCCACATTGCTCGAAGATGTCCAGTCACAAATTTGGTACAGGCGGTTCAGGCCAACTGCTCCAGCATTGGCGCGGATAGTGACTTCAAACTTATTGGCATTATTGAGTGCCACGCCATCTAAACTAATTTGCTGGTTTAAGCCGCTGCTCGTATTATTGTTCACGGTCCAGTTAAACCCAGGACTGGTGGCGTCCTGTGCCAATGTCCCTTTCCATGAGCCAACATTCCCGCTCGTAGCACCGCTGGTAACAGTAGCCTCACTGCCAGTCACTAGTTGGCCGCCAGTTGACGTGTACTGACCTAGAGCATGTGCGGTTTTTGGCTGGAGCTTTCGGGTAATAGCATTATCTAAAATAGGTGAGGTGGATGGCATGGGAAAGTAAAAAAGTCCCACAACTACACCCCCGAGTAATAAGCTGGCAACAATTTTATATATATTCATTTAGCGTTCCTCCTCTGGCGACTCTGATTCTTCTTTACTTTGTGGACTGGTGGTGTTTTCTGTAGCGCCTGCCTGGCCATCAGGCACTGTGTGCTCTGATGAAATTTGTGGTGTTTGTTCTGTTGTAGTTGCAGGCGTTTCCGGCACCAGGATTTCAGCAGTACCGCCATTTGGAACCAAAGGTGAGTCTACCCCTAAAACCTGTCCGCTATTCAAATTTTCTTGTGTTGCGACTGGTACTACTGGTTCATGTTCAGGAACGGAAAGTTTAAAATGATACTCAAGTGCCAGACTTTCATCTGTCTCATCTCCTGGCGCTTCCAATACTTCTCCAGTTTCCTTTGTAAAAATAATGTTGTCATCCTTCATGCGGGCATATGTAGATTCGTTATCAAAGGCCAAACCTGTCTCTGTGACAGAGGCGCTGAAATAATTCTTTGCCGCCAAATCATACCCAACCAGTGCGCTATGGTCGCCAGATAACCAAAATGCATAATGATCAAATAGCGCTAGAGGAGTATTGGTTGCAAATTCGCCAGGGTCGGCAATTTGTTGCCAACTGCTAATGCCACTTCTGTCTTTGGCCCACAGACTCTGTTTGTTGGTGTCTCTGGATTCAAGCAGAAGTATACTGTACTGCTTGCTGCTTCGCACCTGTTTTAGTGCGTGCGTAGCAGCATGTGGCGCACCTAAATCATCGCCCCGGGAATATGCCACAGAAAGGCGCATGCCGTCCAAATAGACTGTTCCCGCGGTGTCCGACGATGGTTCAATAGAAATTTGTAATTGCCCGAGCTCCCCGGTTTCGTGAATTGGCAACTCGAATGAATGTATAAACTCTTGCTCAACGCGGCCAAACTCCTCCCACGTTGAACCATCCAGGGAATACTTTAAAATAAATCTTGCTGAATTTTTTTGTAAGGAAGCAGCTTGTGCTGTAAATCCATCGTCAACAAAGGTAGATGGTTGTTGTTCGGGCGTAGATACGCCGGTGCCAGACACTGGTGGAACCAACACTGTCGCAGGCACCGCTTCTGTGTTAGCTGCAGACCCAGCCAGGGCAGAATCTGGCTCAGGTACTTGCGCATGGGCAGTTTTAAAGAACGAGTGCAAAAAACTTTGTGGCAGTATAGGTTCTTGCTGTGGTGGAGTCACTGGCAGCGGTTCTAAATTCTGTTCAACTGGTATTGTTCCTTGCGTATCTGGAGGCTGTGCCTGACTATTCTGTTGGTCCTGGCCACTTTCGAGGGTCTCTCCATTTGCATTTGTAGGCAAGGGACCACTATCCTGAATTTCATCTGGCGCGCTCGTTGCTTTTTCAAGCTTTGTCTGGTCTTCAGCCCACACCACATCAACATTCACATGTTCAATATTGGCGTCTTCCGGCAGTTCTCCTGTAAACCCCCCACAAAAAATTTGCTTCGCGCCACCAGTGTATACGCTAGAATTCTTTTCGTTGAACTCACTTACTGACGCTGCAAAGTCCAGTTCGGGCTGCTTGGCAGCATTACTCACCATATTCCAGTTACCTAAACAGCTACTTGGATAAAAATATGCGACCTCTGCCCGGATAAGTACAGCATGAGCTATAAATGTTCCTAGCAGCCCTACTACTGCAATTATGCTCAGTGTTCTTTTGGAGCTGAAATATTTTTGCCAGCCAAAATGTCTTGCGGTCAACAATCTTGATTCAACAAAAACACCGGGGATTTGTGTAGCCCTATGATTCCTTGTTTTTTGTTTTAGGAGGTTTGAGAACATACGTTAAGAATAAAAATGCGTCCGGTAACGAATGTATACCAGAACGCAATACGGACAGTTAAAAGCCAAAGTCAACTGCGTTTATTCTGTATCCGTTCGTGGAGGAACCCGTAAACGGGTTCCCGCTGGTATGATGTACGGAGGTTTTAGGTCGTTCACCTGTGCAAGCAACTTCCAAGAAACGCCTACGGTGTCTGCTATACTATTAATATTTTCACCAACTGTTACAGTGTAAGGCACCCACTCTTTGCGAATTTTCTGGTTTCTACGCAGGCGTGCAAAGAGTAGTATAAGTATTGCTAAAACTATAAGTAATACTCCCAGTTCAATAGCCAAAGCTGCGGGCTTAGGCCAGCTAAATATCCAGATAGTAGATCCGTTAAGTACGGTTAATGGCGTGCCGCTTTTTACTCCAACCCCGGCATTTGGGTCTTTGTCATAACTGACTTGCAGGCTTGAAGAAAACCAGCCGCCCCAGAAAGGTTTAGGCAAAGTAAAATTCCATTCCGACACCTGGTTGCGCAATATGGGGAAATCGCCGCCACTAGTCTGGAGAATCTTACCAAAAAAATATCTGGTCGTTACAGCTACGTGAGTGTCCACTGATACATTACCCAGGTTTTGTACGCTGGGGTGAAGTACGAAGTCGCCATTTTTATGCTCCGCGCTAAAGGTGCCAATCGCAAGTTCGCGATGGATGTTGCCGGGGATTAAAATAGCCACCCTTAGTCCTGTGCGAAACGAAAGTTGTATGCCGCTTTGTTCAGAGTTCGGTGTTTCTCGTTTTTCCTGAATCACGATACAGCCATTATGTTCACCCACCGATGCATTACCGGGCACTTTTATAGTAAACGGTATCACCTCGTTTGTAAGAGAATCGAGTGAAACTTCGAGCTTAGACAGTTCTATCCACTCACCGACATCTGTCTTTAGATCAGCTGCTTGTGCACAGGCAAACGCGCCACCAGTAGATTGTGCAGAGTCCACAGCATATACTAATAGCGTTTTATGGTCTGGAGTGTTGTTTAGAACTCGAACTCCATCCTGCTTTGTCTCCCCAGGATTTAACGTGTGAACAAAAATAGACTCTGTTCTTGGGTTATCCGACCTGGGATTTGCAGGCCTTCCGCCCACCCCACCATATTCAACTGCACGAGCCTGAAAAGGAATGCTTATAAAAATAAGCACAGTGCAGACTAATAGCAGACGCGTCAAGGCGCGTGAAAGTGCCATGGCCATAAATGTATTATTGGGCGGTTGCCGTAAGCGTGAGATTAATAGTGTAAGTATCTGCCGCTTGTTCTGCAGGAATGCTTTGGCTCATGCTAATACCGGTAAAATAGCCGCGCCACACGTCTGCTGAACCACTGGAAGCAGTCACCAGAGTTACGCTGTCTGTTGCCCCCTGCACATAGCTGGCAGATGAGCCAAGACTGATACCAGTGGTGCTGGATCCAGAGTAATCCGCAGTTGTGGTTCCAACAGAAGGGTCAACGGTCAGTTGTCCGCCAAAAGCGTCCGCATCAGCGCCATCAGTACAGCCGCTACCACTGGAATCATTAAAATCAAATTTTTGTGTCGCGCCACCATTCGCCCAAGTAGAAGTCGCGCCGTTTGTAGCCGCAAGCGTTAAGGTCCAGCCATTGTCCGCGGCATCAGGATTATCTACATAGACACGCTGCGAACTGGTACCAAAAGTGCCGGTTGAAGCGCTGCCGCCTGATTGACAATTAAAACTAAATGTCTTGGCCGTCATGCTCACCGAAGGACTGCTTACAGAAGTAGTGCTATTGCTCCTAATATCCGTAGCTAAGGTGCCAGCATTAATAGTTTGGCTAAAATCTGAAGTACTAGCCGCAAATACCAGTGTTCCCCCTACAATTCCCAGCGCACCTAAACCAACTACAAAAGCAACAGCTTTTTTAGCAAGATTCCAGGATACATGCACTCTTTTCATGTTTTGTTTCCTTAAAAAAATTAATATTATTCTCATATCTAGTATACTATATTCTTGGATAATTTCAAAATACTAATACTGTATCAGTTCACAACTCTGAGTGAAAGTACGTCAATGTTCAGGATTTGTCATCCCGGCCTCCGAGCCGGGATCCAGGAGCTAGAGTGCTGGATTCCGGATTTCCCGCGCTCCGCTTGTAGAATCCGGAATGACACCCTTGCTAACTTACTCGGTCTTGTGAATAGTTACCTAATACTAAATAATGTAAATCAGAAATTCCGACCATTATTTGAAAATGGTCAAAATATTCTTTATATCGTTATTCTATTCTCCCCAATCACTCAAGCTCGTCTGTGTAAACGCATAGCTTGGGTCTATAGGTTGTCCATTTCTCCACAGAGCAAAGTGTAAGTGTTTACCCGTTGCCCAGCCAGTACTGCCTTGGTAGCCAATAATTTGTCCGCCACTAACAGGGTCTCCGATTTGCACTATGGGCACAGAGGCTAAGTGGCAATATTGGGTAGTTAGAGAATCTGGATGCTGGATAACTATTTCATACCCGCAGGCATACTGGACATCCGCTTTTTCTTTTACTTCGTACCAACAAATACCAGTTGGACTGTCGCAGAACTTCCAGCGTCTGGTGGTGTTGTAGAGTATATTGGTATTGACCGCCACAACAGTGCCATCGCTAAATGATTTAACTTCGATAGTGCGGTCTTTTCTATCTGCAATATCCCAGGCAATATGCTTTAAACCTACTTTTGCCGAGGTGTCTAAAATAACTCCTTGAGTTAACACGCCAAGGGTTGGGAAAAAGTACGGATGCGCAAACTCGTACCATTTTTCACCATTAATGGTTTTGTAGCTAAACTTTTGGAATTCAGTAAACTCTGCAGTATCTGGACGCGTATTGCCTGATACTCGCCCGTTGCCCTGCAGCGTTGCAATAATAGTTGCAATGATGATGTATAGGACTATGCCGATAATACCTGCTAAAATGGCAAGCCACTTAGCAATTCGCTTTATGGTATCGCGATTTTGGTACACGCCATAGATAAGTTGTAGTGGGGTTGCAGCCATACAATATTAGCGTGGTGGTTTAGTGGTGCAAACCCTGTCTTCTTCCTCACTACTTTCTATAGACAGAGGTATTTTGGAGTTATTTACTATGAGTAGTCCTTTGCCAATTTCTAGTTTTTCTAAGTACGCCCGCTCTGGTTTGTTAATGTGCACTTTCTCGTTGAGCTTATCAAAACTGTCGCTGACTTTGTGCTTCATCACAAGTGTGAGTGACGACTGGTCAAATAAGTCACTAGTGCGCGGGTGACTGCTTTGGTAGTAGTGGTTAATTGATTGCACTATAGTAGTCACGCCAGAATTATACTTTCTGCCGCGCAGAGCTAGGGATGCAAGTTTCTCGACAATAAGTTCTGACTGGAACAACTGGCTTGCTTCGTCAATAATTAAGTTTTTAAATTTTGCCTTGTTCTTTGGGTGATTAATATAATTCCAGTAACTCTCTAAGATAACGGCAACTACAAAGTCACGTTTGTCTATATACTTTAACGCAAACACAATTAAGTCATCGGTAGCAAAGTCTATATTCTGCTGTTTGTTAAACAAGTAGTACTGCGGGTGGGTTGGTTCAGTGTAGGAACGAAGCACCGTAAGCAAGTTTTCTATTGCTTCCGTCCTCACTAGTTGTTCTATCGCCTGGATAAAATCTTTTAGTACAGGCTGTGTATGCTTTTTCAAACACTGGTCATAGACACTGCCAATTGCTTTTTCTATATACGTAATATCAGTAACGCTAATTTTTTCATTAGCGTAGAGCGTTTTAAACAGTTCTCTGACAAATTCAATCTTCTGTGCTTTGTATTCCTGTCCAGCTAAATTAAATGGGTTGATGTAGTAAATGGACGTATCACTGAGTTCTATGTATTTTCCCTTAAGGTAACTCGTGACCATTTCAAATTCATTCTCTACATCAAGTACAAATGACTGGTAGCCAATCATACGGGAGCGAATGAGGTCGAGTTTTACAAAATACGACTTACCCGCACCAGTAGAGGCAATAATCGAGCGATTATAGCTTTCCAACTCTTTGCGGTCTATGGTCACCAGACTCCGATTAATTTCATCAACGCCGTAGAGTATACCGGTGTTAGACGATATTTGTGGGGTAATGAACGGAAAGGTAAATGAGGCAACATCGGTGTTAATGTCACGATGATTGCGAGTTTCGCTGTCGTTGTAGCCGGCAATAAAGGTGCCCTTAAGGCCTTCAAACTGTTCGTAGTGGTAAATGCGTGGCTGCATGAGTTTACGGTGGAGCAGACGCTCAAAGTTCATGTGCACCATATTGAGTGCTTGGATGGTGTTTGACCGGAATGTTATTTCTATTTTTAAATCTATGGGCTTAATTTCTGAACGCAAATACTGCTTCTCTATTTTCTCCGTACTTTCTAAGACTAATGTATCGGCAATATTTTTTGGTTTGTGCTGGGACTTTTCATCAAATATTTTAGATTCTATTCGGTGCCGCTTTTCAATAATTTTAGTTACCGTGTCTTTCGGGTCGCGGCTGGTGAACGTAAACATAAGGTCACTGGCAAACGGAAAGTTAATAATTTCCTTAAACCAATCAATGTAGGCGTGTGAACCAAGTTCGCTAATAAACTCAGACCGAAGGTAGGTATTACCGTTAATACTCAGTAGGTCAATATTTTCTTCTTCGATGAAGCTGGGGCTCACTTTGTTAATGACAGAAAACGGCAGACCTTGCTTTGCTGCTTCTTGCCGATGTTCGTCAATGTGTTCGTAGAAGTCGCGGTTATTCAAAAACTTATCTTCGTCTAGGTACGACATTATGACTCTTACGATGTCATTTGTGCCCAAAATTTTGCTTTCCAGATTAATTGCCTGGAGCTGGGACTTAATAGTAGTTAGTATACCAATCATGCCTTGCCTAGCTTCTTGGAATACTTCTTCTTCAGTTACTGTGCGTTTCTTTTTAACCTCTTTTTCTTCTCTGCTGACAATGTCTTTTGATAGCGTATATTTCAGTTCGCTGAATTCTAAAATGAGAAAGAAGCGCTTAGTAATAATTTCGTAGTCTTTGTTTACCGTGCGGATAAAGTCCGCGTATTTCTGGAATAAGTCATAGGTGCCTAGGCTTCTAATACTATAGGTGTGTTCGAGTTGGTTAATGTAATCGTCCGCATGGGTTTTTCTGGTTTGCACTAATACTCGTAAGGGGTACTTTACGTCAATCTCTCTAAGTACCTGCTCAAAGCCAATCACTGCCCGCTTCTTTTCGTCCTCGTCCATCAGGCCAAAGTTTGCGGGGAACACTTCAATGCACATGCGGTAGCTTCCGTTATGCATAATCACCACCCCGTCTTTAATATCCTTAAACTGCCAAAAGTCAGCTAGGGTGTGGTAGAGAGGTTTGGTTTTAAAGAGGAGCGTATTAATGAATGACATGGTAGATATGAATGCCAATAAACACGAGTAGAGCAATACCAATGCTTAGGGCAAGGAGAATAATGATAAATAGTTTGTTGTTGTTTTCTTGCTGGTAGACGAGTTGCTTGGCCTGCATATATTCTGCGCCGCTTGCGCTGTAGTGGTTGTAAATGAGTACGCGGGGTTTGCGTTTGTAGTAGTGAATAATAAACAGAATATAGCGGTAAAAATTCCGGCCGCGGACACTGGTCATGCCAAGCAAGGCAAGCCCTGCCATGAGGAGCATAAACAGCATGCTTACGTAGTGGCTTCCTGCGAGTTGAAAAATACTGAACCCCACAAACAGGCTGGCAATAAATACTAAAATAATTTGCCGGATGGTCAGTCCCCAGAACAGCGTGACGGTGTAGCCTTCAACGGATTCCGGAATATCAATTTTTAGTTGTTTATCGTGCTCGCTCATAGTTATCCCTTTAATCTTCGAAGTTTATAATACAAACCCGTACCAGTCTTAAAGCCATTCCTCACCACTGACCGAAAGCCTGCTACTTCTGAGGCATTAGCAATTTGCTGAATTAAGTTATTACTGTCTGCAACCACTGCCATACCAATAAGAATTAACAACAAGTTACTAAGGGAGAATCCGCCGGAACTGAGAAAGACAAAAATCATGAGCAGAATAATAAGGTCAAACAGCAGACTGAAGCTGGTGACGATAAACTTGTTCCAGAAAATAATGCCCATGGTTCTGGTGTAGTCAAAAAAGAGCATGGGGGTAAAAATTGGCGCAAGTAATATCATGACGAGCAGAATAAAATACCGCTTGGCATTCTTAAAGACAATAAAGCCAAACAGAATAATGTAAATAAGTACGAATATGGCAAGGCCTACGAGTGCAATACTAAACCCGCCAAAGTTACTCCATAGGCCATCAGTAATGAGGGCTCTTAAAGCTACAATGAGGCCATTGGCAAGCGGACTACTAAATAAGAAGCTCGCAAAACTTTGCGCGGTGACAATAATTGCTTCAGCAACGTATTTAGCCAGGAATACCCCAGCAAAGCCAAGGAGCATTTTACCCACGTCTCCTACAAAATCATTGGTATAATCATCGTCGAGTGAAAACACAATCGACTTAAAGTAGTGGGTCACTACCAGTAAGTACACCCAGGCAAGGCCAATGATTTCGCTTACTTTAATTAAGTTATTAAAGTTTACAATCCGCTGGAGTTTATCTGCAGGAAGGTTCACATTATCGTCAAACAACTCTGCTGGCAGACTAAACAGAAAATTAAAGTTGAACGCTGAAACAACTTTTTCCACCACTACGCCTACACCGCGTACTAACTTTTCTATAATCACACCGATGACTTCATTTATTGTTTTCTTCACGCAGTCTATAGTGTCCACTACTATCAAGATGCATTTTGGCTCCTGTGTTGTAGTACCCGTCTCTTTAATTTGCCCAGTGAGTAAGTCGGTGTTCTTAATGTCCGCGTCTTGCGGGAGCTTGTTTGTAATATCTGATTTTACGTCTGCATAGATTTTGCTGACGTAGGTTTGATGAAAGGCAAATACAAACACGCCTGAGATAAACAGCATAATAAACCCAACAACCACAGTTTGGATAATAAGGTTTGAGCGGGCAATATCATCATGCTTGCCGGAGTTGCGGATAACTCCTGCAATGGCAATAACAAAAATACCAACAATGAGGCTAATGATAATTATGGTAGGTACGTAATTGGTTAAGACTGTATTAATTAAACTGTCCATAGTTTACCTCCGGTACTTCGTTAATAGACTTACAGCCTAGAAAGCCTGTTTTAAAATATAACTTTGGCTGGGTATCAAAATGGCTCCCAATCCGAGCCATAGTTAACCGGTCATCTACGCCGCTCATCTCGAGTATTGCGCTGTCTGCTAAGTAGATTCTGTTATTGTGTGTATCACGGAAAACCAAGAACGAAAATAGTCCTGCTGGTTGGGTTTGTGCGGTGCTCAGCCGTAGTATATCTTTGTCCTCTATGCGTGGGTCAGAGATATCTAAAATTTTCTCGCCAATTTTGATTTTCCAGTCTGGGGTTGTCTTCATAAAGTCTGCTAGTTTTGCCATAGATGCATACCGCCATTCATACAGTTCAATGCCTGTAGCTTTTTCAGTCTTCTCGTCAATGTCACACACCAAATTCCCATGCCCTACCAGCAGTGGAGCATCAATTAGAAAATTCTTTTCTTTTGCATATTGATACCGAGCCTTGCCGTGGTTCTCTAGATAGTTAAAGGTCTCCGGTACTACCGTAGCGAGGTCACCGCCAGTGGAAGGTGTTAGGCTATTGTTAATAAACAAAATGTCTTCAAATTTCCTGCGGGTAAACTCTTGGCTTTGGCCATTAAGCCAGCTTTGGAGTTCCTGAGTAAAGGACTCCACCGTTTGATTTTGTATTTTTTCCTTATACTCTTTGCTATTCCAATATTGCTCATCGGCAACTACCGTCTCTTGCTTTGTATTACTTATAGCTGACTGCTGTGAGGGTTTAGAGGATATGTGCCAAAATTGCAGGTATAAAGCTATGGCGAAAATCACGGTAAAGTACAGGACTGCCCGAATGTTAAAATTCGGAATAACTTTTTTAACCACGCTATCAAACTTCCATAAGAAGTTCTTTTTACCTGGTGAATGTGTACTTTGTTCTTCGTGCATAAAGTGTTGGTTATTTATCAGCAATTCCAATCAGACCTAAAACATAGAGAATAAGGCCAATAATAAAGATAGAAGCAAAGGTTATGCCAACACCTACTACGGTAGACTTCAGACCGGCTTTGGCTTCGTGGGACTTTATCGGGTCTGAGGCTGAAGATTGTAGCTTAATGCCGTACCAGGCGACCATAATGACGGCGTAGAGAACTGCAATACCTAACACCACACCAATACCAATATTGGCAAAGTCTCTGATTGGCTTCATTTTATCTGACTGCCAAACTGACATATCAGGCTTTGGCAGGTCTGGTGCTGCAAGAGCCGTTGCTGCTAAGACAAAATAGGTGGTTATAATACTGATGATTGATAGAATAAACTTTTTCATAGTTGCTTTGTGATTAATTGGTTAATAAACATTAGTTATTTACGCTGGAGGCTCAAGGCTCGATTTATACAACACCCTCGAGCTACTTATTCCGTCGTCTGTTGTGACGAGGTGTGTATCGCTGATAATAACTAAGCCGTCTACCCATAGTCCATCAGCATGCGCCTTGTTTAAATAGCTTTTAAAAAATGTTTCTAATTTGCTACTAGATATCGTGGATAATCTACTAGTCGGAAATAATACGTACTCAGCAATAGTAAATCCGCACTGCTCTAACTGACTCATCTTTTCTCTAAAGCTTGTGCGACTGTCCACATCAACTGCTTTAAGCGAAAGCTTTGCGTATTCACTTTCATAGGCTTCATATACTGCCACCTGTGCAGTCTCAGAGTATACTGTCCCTTGTTTTACATACTCTTCTCGGCTCATGTGTAGCACACCTTTTACGTTTCCGGTGAATTCTGGAATATGCTGTGGTATTCCATTTAGTGTTCGTAGCTCTAGTTGTTCTAAGGAGCCATTATTCTCAACCGTAATATTAGTTAGTATTCCTTGTTCGTATTTTAAAATAACCGTAAGGCCAATATAGTGTGGCTGGACAAACCAAGTGGGATAACCTTGCATTTCAGCGAGCATCATAATTTCATGAATATCGTCGTACACTTTTAGTTCGTATACTAAACTTTGGTGTACTACATCTTCAGAAATACTTTTGTGTTCTGGTGCCGGAGATTTACTTACAGTTACTAACGCGCTTTCGGGGTAGACTTGTTTTAGGAATGTAAACCACTGGCTGTATTCAGTGTCAGCAATAAGCACTTTGCCACTTTGCAGTGCAAGGTTCATTTCAGAAACTATTTCTTCTAGTTTTTTAGCGTATGTAGGTGTCATAAAAATGCAAAGAGTTTAGTGCGGGTACTTGTATCGAGTTTTAGCTTGCCGTCTTTAAGGAGTTTTACGGTACTTTCGGATAGATATATTGGCTCAAGAAACTGAACATGGTCTTGGAGTAACGAAAGGTTGGTAGTCAGAATTCTTAAGTGATGTAACAGCGAGGGTTTGTTACTTAATATATTCATCCAAAACGACTGCTCCATGTGGGGAGTTTGGAAAATAAAGCGGAGGGTTTTTGTTGCCCGTTCTTCAGGAGTCCACTGGCTTGCATACCGTTCTACTTTTTGAAGCATGACGTCTTTAGACTTGAGTGCACGTTCAAATTCGCTATATACATATTGTTCCATTGCACCTATGTGGTAGAGTACGGTGTAATCCGGCGTAAGTGCCTTCACTGGTCTATTACTTAATAGTTCCTGGGACAGAGAACTAATTTCACCCTTAAACGTAATGTTAAAATTTTTCGATTTGTTTTTTACTTCAAGGCTTGCCAGTTCCACTATTTGTGATTCATGTTTAAATAGACCCCACGAAAGCAGCGTCTTAGCGTGCGGATAAATGCGCAGCTGTACCTCAGAATATTTGCCATGTTCAGCTAAGACTTTTAGTCCAGCTTTCCCAAGCATATAAAATACTGGGATACCGGCAAGTGACCCTGAATAGACCTTAAAGCTTTCGAGGAGCCCTGCTTTCCACATGCGATGTAACTTTGCATATATGTATTTATCTAAGTCTCTTTGGGTCAGAAATCTGGAAATATGCCAGCCAGTTGCTACTTTAAATTCATATATAAGACACAGAATCTCAAGGGTAGATTCGTTAATTTTTAAGTTATACGAATCTGTCTCCGTTCTTGGCGTTAGTTTTACATCCAGGGTATTTAAGTACATATATGTAACTTAGAAATCAAATATAGTTTTTACTGCTTTGTCTTTAAAATTATTTTCTGGTTGTTCTGGCTGTGTGGTGACTATTTCAGGTATGTTGGTCTCTGCCGTCGCAAAGGTCTCCTGCCTGGTCATATGCTCATGAAAAATTTGCTCGCGGTCTGCAGTATAGTAAATACTATTGGTCGTATCCCGCTTCTGCTTAATGACCTCAAGCGGTGTACCGTACTTTTCCATAGTTTCTTGGATAAAATAATTTTCCGTATCTTTCGCAATATCAGTAGGGTGGCTGGTCTTTTCAATGTGTATAGACATCGCGTCTTGGGGAATGCCTCGCACGAGTGTTTTTATGTATCCGGTGCCAGTTGGTAAATTGATAATATCTTCCACACCTACTTTTCCGCCTAGAATTTTAGCTGCAATCTCTGCATCATCTACTGACTGGGTACGCATAAATATTTTTGTGGCAATGTTTGATTCAATAGACTTTTGGATGCGCTCGTCGAGTTGTCCCATAAATTGATTGGAAATAACGAGACTGGTGTTAAAGGCTCTGACTTCCGAAAATAATGTTTCAAAAATATCACTGGCAACTCGTTGAAACTCATCTACTACAAACACTGCGGGTTTTCGGTCTGCGGTGGAAAGCCGTGCTTGGCCAAAAATAGCTTCGGCAATGTGCGCGGTTAGATACACTGAATAATATTTTTTCATTTGCTCACTGGAGGAACCAAAGTTGGCAATAAAAATTTTGCCAGTTTTGATTATCTCCTCAAAGGTAACTTTGGTCTCTAGTCGGTCAGCAATGTTCATGAATTCTGGATAATCTAGGAACTTACCAAGCTTGTTATTGGTAGTTGCCAGATATTTTGCCAAGTCATTATCAGTCCGTTTTAGAATAGAGCCAGACCAAAACTTTTGCAGTCTGCTTGGTAAGAATTTTAAAATATTCTTTATTTGGTTGGGTTCATGAAGCAGTAAGTCGAGTCCAGAAAGAGACTGTTCGGGCAACAGGTAGGCAGTAGCGAATAATTGCCGTAAAATATTTTCTAGTTCTGGCCCCCAAGAAAAGGCTGAATCAATTTGCACAAACCGTTTCATTATAGAAATTAAAAATTCAATACGTTCGTCATCTGGCTTTTCTCCGGAAAATTGGGAAAAGAATGGAAAACTTAATGGTTTATCTTTTTGCTTTTGCGGGTTAAAGTAGACCACATCCTGCACGCGGTGCTCTGGAATCATGGTTAAAAGGTCAGTGGCAAAATCATTCTTTGGGTCAATAATAATGCAGGCTGACTTTTCTTCGTCTTCTTTTTGTAAAAGATTACTTAAGATAGTTTTCAAGGTTTCCGATTTACCTGACCCAGTGCCGCCTAAGATATACATATGCTTTTTCATGTCTTCCCAGGTAGGAATACCAAGGCGAGTACTTTCCTGCATCCGGAAATTCGAGGTGCCTAAGTTAACAAAAAACTCTTCTGGATATTCACGAATTTGTTGACTGGCAGGAAGTTTCTTAAACTTTGCCATTTTAATGGAAGATACAGTTTCTGCAGTCGTATTTGGCAGGTGCCAAAATGAATATAATTCAATATCAGACACAATCTGGCCGTAGTTCTTGTAGGTACTAAGTACCGGAAACTTACTGGTACGTAAAGCGGGTTTTGTGTCCAAGAGTTGTTGTAGTTTTCCAGTAGCTATAAGTGTTTCAACTTGCTTGGTATAAAGCCTCCGGTGTTTGAGCATATTCATATTCTTTTGGTTTATCTCAGTCAGTACTGCTTGAATATTTGCCAGTTTGTTTTCTGCATCTTCTGGAGTAGGAGAAATTACCCAGTAAGAAACAACCACTTGGAACAAAGAGGCTTTCATCTTTTCAGTCATGGCAATAGTGAGGGAAGTAGTGAGCTCAGAAGCTGGTTTCTTGTGTTTAGAAAACTTTTTAAAGTCAGGTGATTGTTCTGCTTCCCGCTCTTGTTCTTCCAGCAGGAAGTGAATCACTTGGTTAAAGTAGTGGGACGTAGGTAACAAAAAGACGTTATACACCATATAACGTCCTTTCTCTAGTCCCTCCATGCTGGAAATGATTGAATCTACTGGGTCGCTTGTGACATCCTTAAAGGTCTTTACGCGATGGTAGAATTCTCCCTCAATGGTTGTCTCGCCGTAAGCGAGGTAGCTTTTCTCGAGCTTGCCAATCTCGCTCAAAATGACATTTCTGTCCAGCATGGCTATTTCGGCATTTGGATACGCATTGAAAATTGCTTTTTCTATCCGGTGGAAATAATTCTTTGGGCAGACCAGGCGAAACGAGATGTAGGGGTACTGCGCCCAAATCTGCATGGTAAAAAATACTTGCCGTGCGCGGTAAACTTTCCAAATACGATAAAGCTTTTGGAAAAAATAAAAATTCTTAGAAAATCCATGTGGCCCTTCTATTGGGTCTGTGTATATGGAATGAAAGGCCTTAAGAATTTTCTGTTGCACCTGAAATGCAGTAGTGTGCGAATCTTTCGGAATAGTAATTTCAAAATATACGGTATCGGCAAGTGCCTTTGCTAAATCTTTTTTCTTGATTCGTACCCTTTCAAACGCATGAAAAATACTAACCCTATTCTTACTGAATAGTTCGTAGAGACAAAATAAAAGAATGGCTCCAGCAACAATGCTCACTCCGGCAGTCCATTCCCACTCAGGGATGGACTTTACCGTATCTAACCATAGTGAGTAACCAATGTTGTGGGCCATATACACCTCAAATTAATTAGTCTTTTGTAGAAAAACTTCTGGGAAATGCACTACCTTCTCTTCTGTCTTTGTTTGGGGGTGTCTTGGTTTTGATTGGTATTTTGGGTATTTGTCTTTGGGTTTTGGTTTTAGGGTATTTGTTTAAGATTAATTAGGAATATTGGATATTGAGTTC